>JBDKIN010000230.1:0-2750 GCA_039797095.1 Verrucomicrobiota bacterium | reverse complement strand
CTTCGGCGACGCGCACATCTATTCCAACCATGTGGAGCAGGTCGATCTGCAGCTCTCGCGCGAGACGCGCGCCCTGCCCCGCCTGGTGCTGAACCCCGACGTGAAGGACCTCTTCGCGTTCAAGTTCGAGGACATCTCCGTCGAAGGTTACGACCCGCATCCGGCGATCAAGGCGCCGGTCGCCATCTGACGCCGTGGACCTCGGTCGTCCGCTCATCGCCATCGCGGCCGTCGCGCGCAACCGCGGCATCGGCCTGCATAACAAGCTCCCGTGGCGCATCCCGGAGGACTTCGCGTTCTTCAAGGCGACCACCATGGGCCAGGTGCTGCTCATGGGACGTAAGACGTATGAGTCCATCGGCCGGCCGCTGCCTGGGCGCACCACCGTCGTGCTCAGCCGTTCCGGTTTCAGCGCGCCCGGCGTGATCGTCGCCAAGGACTGGCAGGAGGCCGCCCAGGTCGAGCCGTCCAAGACCCTTTTCCTCGCCGGCGGGGCGGCCCTTTACGCGGAGGCCCTCCCCTGGTGCGCCGAGCTGATCCTCACCCACGTGGCCATGGAGCCCGAGGCGGACGCCTTTTTCCCGGACTGGACGGGTAAGTTCGACGCCGGGGAGGTCATCGCCCAGCACCCCACCTGCGAGATGCGCCGACACCGGCCCCTCTGAGGTATTGACTGATTTTAGTCATAATTAGGGGGTCAAGGGCGGCCGAGGGCTTATGCCCCCCATAAACTGGCAAAAAAGGGCTTTTAGGGGTGTTTTCTCCTTTCCAATGCCCACCCCCACCCTACCTTCCGCCTCATGCCGGACGGCCTGTTTACTTTCTTCGCTGCCCTGACCCTCGGGGCGGCCCTTCTCTTGGTCCTCAGCCGCAACGCGGTGACCTCCGCCATGGGGATGATCCTGGCCTTGGTCGGGGTGGCCGCGGACTTCTTCCTCCTCGACGCCTACTTCCTCGGCGTCCTGCAGGTCCTCGTCTACGCCGGCGCCGTCATGGTGCTGTTCCTTTTCATCATCATGCTCCTCGACACCGAGGATCCGCAGGGCGCGTATCCTTGGAAGACCGCCGCGCTCGGACTGGCCGCCTTCTTCCTCCTCGCCGCCTCCGTCCTCTGGCTCTTCCACTGGTCGGGCGCCGTCTCGACCGTCAAGGCCGGCGCCACGCCGGCGGAACTGTCGACGAACCCCGCCGAATTCGTCACCGCCGCCAAGGCGTTCGGCCGACTCCTCTACTCCAAGTATCTCCTCCCGCTGGAAATCGCCGGCTTCCTGCTCCTCGTCGCCCTCGTCGGCGTCGTCTCGCTGAGCAAGGACAACCCCGAGAACCAAGCCTGAGAACGCCGCCATGGAAAACACCGCCCTCGCGCATCACCTCCTCCTGGCCGGACTCCTGTTCGTGCTCGGCCTCACCGGCGTCCTCGTGCGTCGCAACCTGCTCGTCGTGTACATGTGCCTCGAGCTCATGCTCGCCGCCGCCACGCTCGCGCTCGTCGCCTTCTCGCGCTTCAACCGCACCATGGACGGCGCCGTCCTCGTCTTCTTCGTCATCACCGTCGCGGCCGCCGAGGTCGCCGTCGGCCTGGCGCTGATCGTGGCCCTGTTCCGCAAGCGCGGCACCGTGCAGTCCGACGCGCTCACCACCCTCCGCGACTAAGCCTTTTCCGATGTCCCCCGACTTTTCGTCCCTGGTCCACTGGATCCTGTTCCTGCCGCTGGGCGCCGCCGCGATCTCCGCGCTGTTCCTGCGCCGCGCGGGCGGTTTCGCCGCCTGGTTCTCCACCGCCGCCGCCTTCGGCATCGCCGGCCTCTCGCTGTACCTCCTCGCCCAAGGCGCCGACGTGCGCTGGCACGTCGAACTCGCCAAGTTCGGCGGCGTGAGCCTCGGCTTCGGCTACCTCCTCGACGCGAACGCGCGCCTGATGCTCTTCGTGGTCTCGTTCGTCGCCGCGTGGATCCACCTGTTCTCCGTCGGGTACATGCAGGAGGACGAGGCCCGCGGCCGTTTCTTCGGCGGTCTCTCGATCTTCATGTTCTCCATCCTGGGCATCGTCGTCGCCGACAACCTGCTCATGACGTTCATCTTCTGGGAGCTCGTGGGCTTCAGCTCCTACATGCTGATCGCGCACTACTTCGACAAGGACTTCGCCGCCGCCGCTTCGAAGAAGGCGTTCATCGTCAACCGCGTCGGCGACCTCGGCTTCATCCTTGGTATCGCCATGTGCCTCTCGCTCTACGGCACGCTGGACTTCGCCGCGCTGAAGGACCACGCCGCCGCCGCCAAGACCATCCCCGTCGCCGTCGGCGCCCTGCTGATGTGCGGCTTCCTCGGCAAGTCCGCCCAGTTCCCGCTCCACGTCTGGCTCACCGACGCGATGGCCGGCCCGACGCCGGTCTCCGCGCTCATCCACGCCGCGACGATGGTGGCCGCGGGCGTCTACTTCATGGCCCGCGTGAGCTTCCTGCTCGCCCCGGAGGTCCTGCAGTTCATCGCGGTCTCCGGCGCCGGCATGGCCGCGCTCGCCGGCCTCTGCGCCCTCGCCCAGACGGACATCAAGAAGTCCCTCGCCTACTCGACCCTCGCACACCTCGGCATCATGGGCTGCGCGCTCGGTCTCGGCCACCCCGAGCTCGCGCTCATGCACATGGCCATGCACGCGTTCTTCAAGGCCACGCTGTTCCTCGGCGCCGGCTCCGTCATCCACGGCTGCCACCACGAGCAGGACATGCTCAAGATGGGCGGCCTGCTGAAGA
>JBDKIN010000229.1:0-4961 GCA_039797095.1 Verrucomicrobiota bacterium | reverse complement strand
CGCGGAACTCGACGGAGAGCCAGTCGAGCAGCTCCTGGTGCGTGGGGCGGTCGCTCTGCACGCCGAGGTCCTCGGAGGTGCGCACGATGCCGAACCCGAAGAAGTGCTGCCACTGGCGGTTCACCTGCACGCGGGCGGTGAGCGGGTGTTCGGGACGGAAAAGCCACTGGGCGAGTCCGAGGCGGTTCTTCGGGGCGTCTTTCGGCAGCGGGGGCAGGAAGCCCGGCGCGTCGAAGGCGACCTTCTCCTTCTTCGAGAGGTAGGCGCCTCGGTCGAGGATGTGGGTCTCCCGCGGCTGGTCGTCGGACATCACCATCACGCGCGGCAGGATGTCGCCGCGGTAGCCGTCGAGCAGCATCTTGGCGCGGTCGAGCTGCTTCAGCGCGGGGATCTTCTTCCGGTCCTCGGCGAAGACGTTCTTGTTATAATGCTCGCGGAGCTTCTTCGTCTCGGCGGCGGTGCGCTTCTTGTCCGGGGCGAGCAGGGCCTCGAGTTCCTTGGGCAGCATGCCCTTGTCCTTGGCCGGCTTGGCGAGCCAGGCCTCGAAGGCCTTGGCCTGGTGCGCGGCGAAGTCCTTGTTCTTCGCTTCGAAGTCGGCCTGGAGGCGGGCGAGTTCCGCCGCCTGCTCAGGCGAGGGCGCTTCGACGACGGTGCCGTCGAGGCGGAAGCGGCTGCGCCCGCCGGTCTGCGTCGGGCCGCTGCCCGGTCGGCCGCTTTCCTTCACGTGGTTGAACGCGTCGAGCCACTGGTAATAGTCCTTCTGCCGGATGGGGTCGTATTTATGGTCGTGGCACTGCGCGCAGGCGACCGTGAGGCCGAGCCACGTGGTCGTGGTGCTCTCGACGCGGTCGAAGAGGCTGTTGAAGCGCTGCTCCTCGGCGATGTTGCCGCCCTCGCCGTTGAGGAGGTGGTTGCGGTTGAACGCCGTGGCGATCTTCTGGTCGGGCGTGGCGTTCGGGAGCAGGTCGCCCGCGAGCATCTCGGTGCTGAGCTGGTCGAACGGTTTGTCGGCGTTGAGGTTCTTGACCAGCCAGTCGCGCCAGACCCACTGGAAGGTGTCGCCGTCCTGTTGGAAGCCGTTGCTGTCCGCGTAGCGCGAGGCGTCGAGCCAGGGCAGCGCCATGCGTTCGCCGTAATGCGGCGAGGCCATCAGGCGGTCGACCTGCTTCTCATAGGCGTCGGGGCTCTGGTCCGCGAGGAAGGCGGCGGTCTCTTCCGGCGTGGGCGGCAGGCCGGTGAGGTCGAGCGCGACGCGCCGGAGCAAGGTGGCCTTCGGGGCTTCGGGCGAAAGGGTGAGGCCGGCCTGGGCGAGCTTCTCGGCCACGAAGGCGTCGACGGGGTGTTTCTCGCCGTTGGCGGGCAGGGCGGGACGGACCGGCGTCACGTACGCCCAGTGCTCCTTGTACTCCGCGCCTTCGGCGATCCAGCGTTGCAGGATCTCCTTCTGCGCGGGAGTGATCGTGCGGTGGGAATCCGGCGGCGGCATCACCTCGTCGGAGTCGGTCGAGGAGAGTCGCTTGATGAGCTCGCTCGCATCCGCGTCGCCCGGGACGAAGGCTTTCTTCTCCAGCGCATCGGCGCGGACGTCGAGGCGCAGCTTGGCCTTGCGCTTGTTGCCGTCGGGGCCGTGGCAATAGAAGCAGTTCTCCGACAGGATCGGGCGGACGTCCTCGTTGTAGTCCACCTTTGCGCCGACGGCGGGCAGGGCGGCGAGGAGCGCGGCGAGGAGGGGGCTGATCCGGGGCATGGGGAGATTTTAACAGGTGAAGCCCGACCGAGGAATGGTCGGGGCCGATGGGCAGGTTGTAGAATACGACCAACCGTCGGCGGGGGTTAGCATACAGACAGCCCTCCCCGCGGCAGGTTGCAATCCGTAGCTCCGAATCAGGGTCGTCGACTTGGTTTGGGGTTGCTGGCAAGGCCCGGGCGGGTGTCATTCTGACCCGTGCGTCTGCTCGACCGCTACATCCTCGCCGAATGGGCCAAGGTCTTCGCCTTGGCCTTGCTGAGTTTCGTGGGCCTGATGCTGCTTTCGGACGGATATAACCGGATTCCCGAGTTCCTGGCCCTCGATGCCGGCTGGGGTACGATCGTCTCCTATCTCCTGCTCGGGCTGGTCCGGAACCTCTCCCTGCTCATTCCGATCTCCCTCCTGATCTCGGTCATCTTCGTCCTGGCGACCATGAACCGGAACCAGGAGATCGCCGCCGCCCGCGCCGCCGGCATCGGCATGGGCCGCCTGACCGCCCCGCTCTGGGCCGTGGGCGGCTTGCTCGCCGGCCTGCTGGCGCTCCTTAACGCCGTGCTCGTGCCCGACGCGTTGGAGACCATGAACGCCCTGCAGGAGGAAGCCCAGTTCGCCGCGCTCAAGGCAAAGGGCGGTAACGCCATCCCCCGCGGTCAGGCCTCCTCGGTCTCCTTCGAGAACTCCAAGGCCCGCCGGCTCTGGCTGATCTCCAACCTCGGCCTCAGCACCGGTCAGGCCTTCGAGGTCGTCGTGCACGCCTTCGATGCGAACCAGCGCGAGGTCCGCCGTATCTCCGCGCGCTTCGCCGAGTTCCGCAAGACCCCGCAAGGCTGGCGCTGGACCTTCCGCGAGGGTCGCGATCTCCGCTTCGACCCCGCCACCGGCTCCTTGATGGCCCAGCCGCGTTTCCAGGAACTCACACCGGACTTCAACGACGACCCCGAGGTGATGTTCTATTCCACGAAGGAGCCGGCGAAGCTCTCGCTGCGTGAGGTCTCCCGTTTCGTCGACCAGGCCGGCTTCAACCCCGGCGGCCCCAACGCCGCGTATGCGATGCGCTATCATGCGATCATGTCGACGCCCGTCATCTGCCTCATCGTCATCGCCGTCGCCATCCCGTTCTCGGTCACACCCGGCCGCGTCAGCCCGATGGTGGGCGTCGCCAAGACCTTCGGCCTTTTCCTCGGCTTCTACTTCCTCACTTCGTTCTGCGCCGCCTTCGGCGAGAGCGGCGCCCTGCCTCCGATGGTGGCGGCGTGGATCCCGGCCACGCTCGTCGCGTGCTGGGCTTTCCCGAAGCTGAAGTCCGTCAATTGATCCATGCTTAGAGCCATTCGTATCCGCCCCGGACGTCCCGTGCGCGCCCTCCGGGGACATCCCTGGGCCTTCCTCGGCGAAGTCGAGTTTGCCGGCGAGCCGCCGGTCGACGGCGACTGCGTCGAACTGACCGACCTCAAGGGCCGCTGCCTCGGCGCGGGCCTCTGGAACGGCAAGTCCCAGATCGCTTGGCGTCGCTACTCGCGCCGTCCGATCACCCTCGACGGCCCGCTGCTCGAGGAACTCGTCACGGCCGCCGTCAACCGTCGCGCCGGCAAGCCGGTCTGCCGTCTGATCTGGTCCGAAGCCGATAGCCTGCCCGGCCTCGTCGTCGACCGCTACAACGACCTCATCACGATCCAGGCGCTGACCTGCGGCATCGACCGCCGCCTCGCCACGATCATCGACGTCCTCCAGCGCCTGCTGAAGCCGCGCGAGATCGTCCTGCGCAACGACGCCGCGACCCGTAAGCTCGAAGGCCTCCGTCAGGAGATCCGCACGGTCTCGGGCAAGCCGCTCGAGCCCGCCTGGATGGAAGTCGGCGGCGTGCAGGTGCTCATCGACCTGATGGGCGGACAGAAGACCGGCACCTACCTCGACCAGCTCGACCAGCACCAGCACGTCGCGAAGCTCGCCAAGGGCCGCCGCGTGCTCGACGCGTTCTGCAACCAGGGCGGTTTCGGTCTCGCCTGCGCCAAGGCCGGCGCCGCCAGCGTGCTTGGTCTCGACCAGTCCGAGGACGCCATCGCCGCCGCCCGCTCGGCCGCCGAACGCAACGGTCTCAGCGCCTCCTTCGAGGTCGCCAACGTCTTCGACTGGTTCACCGAACACCGCGAGGCCTCCTTCGACCTCATCGTCCTCGATCCGCCGCCCTTCGCCCGCAGCAAGGACGCCGTCGACGGCGCCCTCCGCGGTTACAAGGAACTCAACCTCCGCGCGCTCCGCCTGCTCGCCCCGGGCGGTATCCTGGCGACCTACTCCTGTTCGCACCGCGTCTCGGAAGAGATGTACCTCGAAGTCATCGAAGCCGCCGCGTCGGACGCCCGTCGAGAGGCCGTCATCCTGGAGCGTACGTCGCAGCCTGCCGACCACCCGGTGCTGCTGAACTTCCCGGAGAGCCGTTACCTGAAGGGCTTCATCATCGAGATTCGGGCTTAACTCCCGGACCGCTTACGCTTTCATCGTGCCATGATCGTCTCCCTCCGCGGCAAGCTCATCGAAGCCGGCGTCCTGCGCGTCGTCATCGAGTCGTCGGGCGTGGGCTACGAGGTCAACGTCCCGGTCACGACCGCGGAACGCCTGCCGAAGCTCGGCGCGGAAGTCTTCCTGCTCATCCACCACGTCTTCCGCGAGGACGGCCAGGCCCTCTACGGCTTCGCCGTCGCCGAGGAGCGCGAGTTCTTCAAGCTGCTCGTCGAGAAGGTCTCGGGCGTCGGCCCCAAGATGGCGCTGAACATCCTCAGCCGCCTTGCGCTGCCGATCCTGCGCGACGCCATCATCCGCGGCGACGTCGCCCTGCTTTCCCAGTGTCCCGGCGTCGGCAAGAAGACCGCCGAACGCCTCGTCATGGAGCTCAAGGATAAGGTCGGCCTCGAAGGCCCTGGCGCCGCCCCTGCGGCCGCCGCGACCATCGTCGCCGCCCAGCCCACGCCCGCGACGGACGCCGTCGCCGCGCTCATCGCGCTCGGCTTCAAGCCGGTCGACGCCGACAAGGGCGTCCGCGCCGCGCTCACGAAGCTCGGCGCCGGCGCGACCGCGGATCAGTTGGTGAAGGCCGCGCTCGGGCGGTAAGCGCCGAGCGAGGGGACATGCTGGCACGGTGACACGTGGGCACGGGGGTCACACGCACGGAGAACTGAGTTGAGGACTGCGTAGAGGGCTGAGTGGAGGACTGAAT
>JBDKIN010000228.1:0-2906 GCA_039797095.1 Verrucomicrobiota bacterium | reverse complement strand
TCGCTCATGTCGGGCCTGCGTCCGAGCAGCACCGGCTGCTACGAGAACAGCCAGAACTGGCGTCCGGGAATCAGCGAGGACAAGCTCCTCAACTCCCATCTCGCGAAGCAAGGCTACCTTACTTTCGGCGCCGGCAAGCTCTACCATGGGGCCGGCGACCGCGGCGGGCATTTCGACGAATATTTCCCGGGCAAGGGCGGGGCCTTGAAGCTGCATCCGGACGCGAAGGACGACGGCGTCGGCGGCATCAAGTTCGCGCCGTTGGCCGTCGCCGACGAGGACATGCCCGATCATGCGGTCGTGAGCTGGTGCATCGACAAGATGAACCGGAAGCATGACAAACCTTGGTTCATCTCGGCCGGCCTCGTTAAGCCGCACATGCCGTGGAACGTCCCGAAGAAGTGGTTCGACCTCTTCCCGCTGGAACAGATCCAGCTGCCGCCGCATGTCGAAGGCGACCTGGGCGACGTGCCCGCCGCCGGCGTCAGGATCGCCAAGCCGGCCGGCGACCATGCGGACATCCTGAAGTCGGGCCGATGGAAGGAGGCCGTGCAGGCCTATCTCGCCACCATCGCCTACTGCGACCACGAGGTCGGCCGGCTGATCGATGCGTGGGAGAAGTCGCCGGAGAAGGACAACACCATCATCTGCCTCTGGAGCGACCACGGCTGGAGCCTCGGCGAGAAGGAGCACTGGCGGAAGTTCGCGCTCTGGGAAGAGCCGACGCGGACCGTCTTCATCTGGAAGGCGCCGGGCGTGACGAAGGCCGGCGGCCTCTGCGCCCGGCCGGTCGATTACGCCTCGATCTATCCGACGCTCTGTGCCTTGGCCGGCATCCCGGCGCCGGCGCACCTGGAAGGGGCCGACATCACCTCGCTGCTGCGAGATCCCGGGGCGGAGTGGAAGCTGCCTGCCGTGACCACATGGCTGAAGGGCAATCACGCCGTGCGCACGGAGGACTGGCGCTACATCCGCTATGCCGACGGCACCGAAGAACTTTACCACGACGCCGCGGACCCGTTGGAATACGTCAACCTCGCGGCCAAGCCCGAACTGGCGGCGAAGAAGGCCGAGCTGGCGAAGTTCATCCCGACGAAAGAGGCGCCGGACCTTCCCCGCGGCAAGGGCGGCGAGGCCGAGGAAGACGGCGGTGCCCCCAGGAAGAAGGGCAAAGCCAAGAAGAAGGCCAAGTGATCCTTCAGCGCACCGTCGCCTGACAGACCATCTCGAGGATGCGCGGGATGCTGTAGTTCTCGTAGGCGCCGTTCTTAGGCGGGGCCGGCGGGGTCGTGTGCGTGCCGAAGTCATCGGGCGGCTGCGGGATGCGCGTCAGGTCGGGGCTCCATTGGCCGTCTTTGCCGCCGAGTTTGTAGATCACCAGGTCGAGGGACGGCACGACGTAGAGGCAGAAGCCGCCCGCGCCCGTCTTGTAGAACGCATCGCGTGGGGCGCCGACGATCTGACCCGCTTGGTTATGTTCGAACTGCAGGCTGAAGGGGAAGTGCGGGTTGTAGGGCAGGGACTGTTGGCAGAGCTTGATGTAGTCGGCCGGGATGAGTTGGCGGTCCTGCCAGCGTCCGTCCTGCGCGAGGCAATAGCCGAAGCGGGCGGCATCCGTGGCGCGGAGGGCGATGGAGCCGGCGCCGTTGGCGTGGGCCATCGTCACATCGCCCCGATAGAGGCAGTATCCCCAGGGACCCCAGCCCATCGGCTTGGCCAACTTCTCGTCGATGTAGGCCGGCAGCTCCTTGCCCGTCACGCGACGCAGGACCATCGAAGCGATATGCGGAGCGGGGGAAGAATAGGAATAGCCTTCGCCGGGGGCGGTCCAGAGCGGTACGCGGAGGGAAGAACCGTCGACATCGCGGATATCCTGACCCTTGGAAGGCTTGAGCGGCTTGGCCGTGCCGCGGACGACGCCCGAGGGAGTCTGACCTTCGCCGTTATGTCCCGACGTCATGCAGAGCAGGTGGCCGAGACGGATATCCGCTTCGCGGGGATCGCGGAGCGGGAACGCCTCGGGCAGGAATTCCGGCGTGAAGACCTTCGTGTCGAGGCCCTCGGGCAGCTTCGCCTTGAATTCCTGCAGCATCACCCCGCAGGCGATGCTCGTGAAGCCCTTGCCCGTGGAAGCCATGTCGGGGTTGGCGTTGCGGCGGGCCTTGCCGAAATATTTCTCGAAGACCAGGTAGCCTTTGCTGATCACGACCAGTCCGCCGTTCTCCGTATTGGAGCGTTCGACCGCCCGATAGGCTTGTTCGAGCTTAGCCATGTCCACGCCAGCGAGGGTGCGAGCCTCAGTCGCATCCTTCGGGGTGCGCCAGCCGCCTTGGGCATCGGACGGCGGGAAATAATCGGCCGCGGTGGCGGAGAGGGAGAGGAGGGAGAGGAGAAGGGCGCGTTTCATTGAGTATGGAGTATGGAGTATCGGGGGTGGCGCAAGGGTTTGACGGAGGGGGAGGGCGTGGTCATAGGAATGATATGAACCGACTGTTTCCCCTCGTCGTGGCGTTCCTCTGCGCGCCGCTGTTCGCCCAAGCTCCGAGCCAGGTGGCGCCGTCGGCTGCTTTGAAGGTGGTCGCCCGGGCCGAGCGGGCCAACGCGACGTATCAGGTCGGCGAGAAGATCATGTTCGCCGTGTCCGTCGAAGAAAAAGGCAAGCCCGCCAACGGCAGCCTGATCGATTGGGTCATCGTCAAGGATGGCCTCGCGACGGAGCAGAAGGGATTCTCGTCGGTGGTCGACGGCAAGGCCACCGTCGTCGGTTCCTTGAACGAACCCGGCTTCCTTCAGCTCAAGGTCACCGCCCATCGTCTCGATGCACGCAGCAAGCCTCTGGCCGTCTCGGCCATGGCGGGTGCGGCCGTCGAGCCGACCAAGATTCCGCTCAGCCTGCCAGTGCCGGA
>JBDKIN010000227.1:0-6422 GCA_039797095.1 Verrucomicrobiota bacterium | reverse complement strand
GCCGCGTAGAACTCACGGGCGACGGGCTGACCCGTCGTCCAATCGCGCCATTCGGTGTAGCGGCCCTCCTTGGTGCGCACGGAGTAACCCATGGTCGTCGGGCGGCCGTCCTTGGTGCGGTCGAAATAGGCCGGCCGCGGGTGCTGCGTGAAGGCCGCGTCTTTGACCGTGGCCGCCGGATCCCGGAGCACCGGCAGGAGGCTCGTCCCGTCCAGCCGGTCCTTGCGCGGGAGGCCGCAGATCTCGAGCAGCGTGGGGTAGAGGTCGATCAGCTCGGCGAAGGAGGCCGTCATCGCGCCGCGGGTCTGGCCTGGGAGCGAGATCAGCATCGGCACGCGGGCGTCGAACTCGAAATTGGAGGTCTTACCCCACAGGGAGTGTTCGCCCAGATGGTAGCCGTGGTCGGAGACGAACACGACCACCGTGCGGTCGGCGACGCCGGAACGGTCGAGCGCATCGAGCAATTTGCCGACTTGGGCGTCGAGGTAGGCGATATTGGCGAAATAACCGTGCCGCATCTCGGCCGCCTCCGCCGGGGTCGGCGGCCGGCTTTTGCCGAGGATCTCCGAACTTTCGTGGAACGCCTGCGCCGGCGCGCCGGCCGGCCGCTGGCCGTCGAAGTCCGCGAACTGTTCGCGTCGGTAGAGCGACCAGTATTTCGCCGGGGCGTTGAAGGGCGCGTGCGGTTTCCAGAAGCCGACCGCGAGGAAGAACGGCCGGTCCTTGACCTCGGCCAGCGTGCGCACGGCCTCCGCGGCGACGCGTCCGTCGTAGTAGGCCTCGTCCGGCACGTCGCGGCATTCCGTCATCGGCACCTGGCCGTATTTCCTCAGGCCGGTGACGCCGGTCACCTGGTTCGGCGGCAGCGCGCCCGCGACGATGGGCGCGTCATCGCCATGGTTGGCGTAATGCAGGAACTCCGGCGCGCTCCAGGCGCGCGCATCGCCTTTCTCCGCCGTGTGCCAGTTGTGGAAGATCTTGCCCACGCCGCGCGTCTCGTAGCCCGCGAGCTTGAACCGCTGCGGCAAGGTGACCACGTCGGGCCGCAGCTGGCGGAAGTGGACCGAGTTATTCCACAGCCCGATGGTATCCGGCCTCAGGCCTGTCAGGAGCGAGGAGCGCGAAGGGTTGCAGACCGCCTGCTGGCAATACGTCGCGTAGAAGCGCGTCGCACGCGTGTTGAGCCGGACCAGGTTGGGCGCGTGGGCCCTCAGCCCGCCCATGCCGGCCTCGATCCGGAGGTCGTCGGCCATGATGAACAGCACGTTCGGGGGGCGCGGCGCGCGGTCTTCCGGCGAGTCGGTGATGACCAGCGCGACGGCGATCAGGGCGGCGGCGCCGAGGACGACGAGGAGGGCGGCGCGTCTCATAGGCATGCGCTCACCATAACCTAGGACCGGGCCGCCCGAAGCCCGAAATCAGCCGCCGGCCTTCTTCTTGCCCTTGCCTGTCTTCTTCGCGGCGGGGGCGGCCTCGTCGGCCCCGGGCTTGTTCGGGGTCGGCATCGGGGCCTTGGTCTCCTTGCGCCAAGCGATGAGACGCTCGTGCAGTTCCTTGGCCTTGTCGGGATTCGCCGTCGCGAGGTTCTTGGTCTCCCCGAGGTCGTCCTTGAGGTTGTACAGTTCCAGATGGCCGTCCTCGAGGTATTCCATGAGCTTCCAATCGCCTTGCTGGATGAGGCTGACCGGCGTCGTGCGCCAGAGGCCGGGACCTGACCCGAGGTAGCCGGGGAAATGCTGGAAGATCGCGTCGCGCTTCAGCGTCGGCGACTTGCCGAGCAGCAGCGGCACGAGGCTCTCGCCGTCGAGCGGCTGACGCGGCTTGGCGGCGCCGGAGAGCTCGAGGAGCGTCGGGAAGAGGTCGACGTGCGCCGTGGGCGTGCCGAGGGCCGCGCCCGCGGGGATCTTGCCGGGCCAGCGGACGATGAACGGCACGCGGACGCCGCCTTCGTAGAGGCTGCCCTTGCCGCTGCGCAGCGGCGTGTTGTCGGTGATACCGCCGCCGTCTTCGTCGTCGCCGGCCTTGGCCTTCTTGCCCTTGGCTTCCTTGCCAGGTTCGCGGATCAGGCCGTCGGGCCGGCCGTAGCCGCCGACGCCGCCGTTGTCGCTCGCGAAGATGAACACCGTGTCGTCCGCCAGTTTGAGTTCCTCGAGCTTGGCCATCACGCGGCCCACGCTCTCGTCGACGCTCGCGATCATCGCGGCATAGGTCGGGCTGTCGTGCCCGCCGACGCCGGGCTTGCCCTTGAACTTCGCGACCAGTTCCGGTTTGGCCTGGAACGGCGAGTGTACGCCGAAGTGCGGCAGGTAGAGCAGGAACGGCTTGGCCTGGTGGCGTTGGATGAAGTCGACGGCCTGGTCGGTCAGGAAGTCCGCGAGGTATTGGCCCTTCGGATGATCCGTCTTCGGCTTGGTCTCGAAGTCGAAATGCCGGCCCTCGGACTCGACGGCCTCGTCGAAGCCGCGCTTCGAAGGGTGGTATTCAGGCGTGCCGCCCAGGTGCCATTTGCCGAACATCCCGGTCGCGTAGCCGGCCTTCTTGAGCTGGTCGGCGAAGGTGTCGCGTTCGAGCGAGAGCTTCGTGATGTTATCGACCGGTCGCAGCGGACGCGCCTGCCAGTCGAAGCGGTCGATGGAGCCGACGGTGTAGGTGCCGGTGCGGGCGCCGTATTGGCCGGAGAGCAGGGCGGAGCGGGTCGGGGCGCAGTTCTGGCAATGGTGATGGTTGGTCAGGCGCAGGCCCTGCGCGGCGAGACGGTCGAGGTTCGGGGTCTCGTAATATTTCGAGCCGAAGCAGCCGACGTCGGTCCAGCCGAGGTCGTCGGCCAGGACGAAGATGATGTTCGGCGGCCGGTCCGCGGCGACGAGCGGGCCGAAGAGGCCGGCGACGAGTAGGCCGAGGCAGAGGAGGGCGGGGCGCATGGGTAAAGATGAAACCCTGTCCGGGCGGCTAAGTTGCCGCCGCGCGCTCAAATCTCGAAATCCGTCCCGGTCTCCGACAACGCGAGCTGCGCGACGGTGAAGCCCATGAGCGACTTTTCGAAACGCTTGGACACCTCGCGCCAGAGCGAGGCGACCTGGGGTCCGGAGGCGCCCTTGAGCGTGATCTTGGTGGTGACGAGATCGGGCTCCACGACCGCGAGCACCTGCTTCAAAGTGATGTCTTCGGCGTCCTTCGCCAGGCGGTAGCCGCCGGTCTTGCCGCGCTTCGAGACGACGAGCCCGCCTTCGCGCAGTTCGTTGAGCAGCTGGACGAGGTAATTAGCGGGGATGTCCTCGAGCTTGGCGAGTTCCTCGATGCGCGTGACGGCCGTTCCGCGGTGGCGGCGGGCGAGCTGCGAGAGGACGCGGAGGGAATACTCGAGCTTAAGGGAGGCTTTCATGCGCTGTGTTTCGGACCCTGCGGAGGAGTCTTCGGTTCCGAACCTACGAGGATGAAGGTCCGCTCCGCAACCTCATCTGGCAGGATGGGGGCCTTGGGGCGGGCGAAATACGACGTGCCGAGGAAGCAGATGCCCCGGTTCTGCACGACTTGGATGGCCCGGTCGTCCCAGAGCTCGATCATCCCGAAGTCCTTCTTGTCGGTGACCTCGAGTTCGGGGAGCCCGTTGGCCTTGAGCCAGGCCTGCGTGGCGGCGACGCCCGCCGGATCGCCGGCGCGGGCCGTCATGATCTTCACGCGAAGGCCTCGGTCGAGCCATTGGCGGACGCGGCGCATCATCAGCGGCACAGGCGGCCCGATGTGGTCCATGCCCTGCCAGGCGGTCGCTTCGGCCAACGTCCCGTCCAGATCCACCCCGATCCAGCCCTGCTGGTTGGCCGGGCGGGTGGAGGGCGCGCGTTCCGACGGCGACGGCTCATCCGGCGCCTGGCTCAGGTCAGGGGCCGACGACTTCGGGGCGAAGAGGGTGCGAAGCCACGCGAGCATGACCCTAGAGTGGGGGAGCTGGGCCGAGTGGGCAAGGATTGAGGTAGGGGCAGCACTGCGTGCTGCCCTAGTGCAAAGGTGCAAACCGGCCTAAGACCTGTGCAAAGGTGCAAAAAGTGAGAGGCAGCCCAAGATGGCTGCTGATGTGACACAGGCGAGCTATGGCGGAGCGACGCTCCGCGCCTGCCTGTTCCGACGTTCAGAAGGAAGTGACAGTTCAGAGTGGAATGGTGTCGTCTGAAATAATTTCTACGTCAGCAGGCTTTTGCCAGAATTCCCTGCATAGCATGAAGAGTCCTTTTGATTCCTCCACGGCCTCTGGATTAATGGTAAGCAGGTCTATTTCAGTGATCAGGAATTGGTCGATAGGCTTAGAGAATATGACTTTATAAACCTTCCAGGTCTGTCCGTTGGTTAGAACCAGCCATTCAAGACTCTTTTTATACGCACGGCTTACGGCTTGTTTTAGATGCTCGTCGTTAAGATTAAGACCTATGGCCTTAGTCTCGAGGAGGAATGGTAGGTTGAATGCATTAATTGATGTATCTATGAAAGCCCCACTGACGAAGCGATTTGGGGTGAATTCGGGATTCGTACGGTGACCAAAAATCTCAAAAAGACAGTAGGCGACGACTTTTATGGTATCGGCTTCTGCGGCGCCATCGGCTTTTGCGTCCCGGATAATCGGCTGAACGCGCTTTAGGCCTTCGGAAATCCTTCTCGTGGTTGATAGCATAGCCTATCATGGGCGTTTCATGAATGATTGGGCAAGCCATTGGGGGTTTTGTAATCCGATGATACCTTTGGGGTATATTGTATGCCGTTTGGCACCTTTTTCTTTGTGCATCATATGTTTTTTTATAGTAACAGAGAATGGGTCTAAACTTTAATGATACGCTTAAAAAAGCCGAGTGTGGGGACATTGAGGCTCAATACGCCGTAGCGACGGCTTACCATGAGGGAGAAGGTGTAGAGGAGGATTATGTGCAGGCCTTTAAATGGTTTCGTAAGGCGGCTGAGGGCGGCTGTGCCGAATCTGCTTACAGGCTGGGAGGCATGTGTCTATGGGCTGAGGGATTTAAGGAAGATCCGGGCGAGGCGGCAAAGTGGTTCACCAGGGCCTTGGCGCAAGGGCTTGAATCGTGGCAGGTTGGGTATGAATCCTGGCGCTTAGGTGATGCGTATTATTTCGGCAGAAGCGGTGTGGCCATAGATTACGCTGAGGCGTTTAAGTGGTATCGCGTTGCTGCGGACGCCGGTGTCCAAGATTATATGGTTAAAGTCGGCATGATGTATGCCGCCGGAGAAGGCGTGTTAAAGGATGACGCTGAGGCCGCAAAGTATTATCGCATGGCCGCAGAACGCGACTCGTGGGATGGCTGGTATAAACTTGGAATGTGTTTTAAGTATGGTGTCGGGGTGGAGAAGGATTCCCAGGAGGCCGAGAAATGGTTATTGTTAGCAGCGCTTAAGAATCACAAGGAAGCTCAGTATGAATTGGGCCTTATGTTTGTTGCCGGTGATGCAGTGGATACTAGCGGTAGCGATGAATTATCTTGGTTCAAGGAAGCAGGAGGAAGAGGTCACGTTTTAGCGCAACTTGCCGCGGCCGAGGTCTATGAAGGTCGAGGTAACTTGAGCGGGGCTTACGCTTGGTATCGCATCGCATTTTCAAATGGAAACACCTCATCTCAGGCTAAAATGGAGCTTTTGCTGTCTCGAATGTCACAGAAGGACATTTTATATAGCCAAGTTTATCACGCTCAATTGCTAACGAGTTTTGCTGAGAGTGCAGCCTGTAAGGCGAAGCGGGCCCTCGAGGAGGCTCAGCGCAAGCATGCCGATGCCTTGGAAAGTCTGGGCAACTGTTACTTCTATGGCAGGGGTGTCCCTAAGGACTACGGTCACGCATTCATAAGTTATCGCGAGGCGGCTAAGCATGGATCTTCATTGGCTCTGTATCACGCCGGTTTGTGCTGCCTCAATCGTGAGGAGCCGTACAGGAATGAGATTGAGGCATATGCATTTTTTAGCCTGGCCTCGACTTTTTACGGTTTATCGGTTCGCGATGAGCTCGCCAAATTAGAGGTAAGAATGTCGGTTGATGACCGCGCTCGCGGGCAAGAAATCGCCAACATGATCAGGGCAGATATCGAGGCTAACAAGCTCAGTAAGTGATGCAGCCATGCCTGTCTCTGCATGAAGGCCCGCAGCAAGCATCCCGGTTCTCCTCTGGGTTCAATCTGTCATCGATCCAGCCATCGACGCTGTCATCGACTCCGTCCTCTTTCGCGCATGTGTTCCCAACCGCTAACCGCCAACCGCTAACACCTTTCGTGCGCGGTCTCCGCGCAAGAACAGGGTGCTCGGGGCGGGGGTCGAACCCGCACACCTTGCGGCGCCAGAACCTAAATCTGGTGTGTCTGCCATTCCACCACCCGAGCGAAACCTGTGAGATGAGGTTTGCGCGTCGGACGGCGGAGGCAAGCGCTTAC
>JBDKIN010000226.1:0-4154 GCA_039797095.1 Verrucomicrobiota bacterium | reverse complement strand
AGCAGCGAGGAGAGGGCGATCGAGCCGAGCCCCACGCCGCAGTCGCGGAAGAAGTGGCGGCGGGTGCGGTCGCGCAGGCGGAGGAGGTCAGTCACGGGTGATGGTTTCGTCGAGGTTGAGGAGGGCGCGCGCGGCCGAGAGGCGGTCGAGCGGGGCGAGGACGGCGAGCTCCGCGGGCTCCGGGCGACGCGAGGTGCAACGCACGAAGGCGGACGCAAGGCCCTCCTTCTCGATCACGCGGGCCAGCGCCTGAGCGGCCTCGAAGAAGGCGGGGTCGTTGAGGAGCGTCAGGGCCTGCAACGGCGTGTTGCTGCGGTTACGGCGGGTGCAGGACGCCAGGCCGTCCGGCGCGTCGAACACCGCGAAGGCCGGGGGCGGGGTCACGCGGTAGGTGAAGGTGTAGAGGCCGCGTCGGTTCCGGTCGGCGCCTTGGCTGGTGTTCCAGACGCGTTTCACCTGGCCGAGCGACATCACGCCGTCGGGGATGGGCGGGTAGACGGGCGGGCCGCCGACCTTCTGGGTGAGGATGCCGCTGGCGACGAGCGCCGCGTCACGGACGAGTTCGGCGTCGAGGCGCAGGCGGGTCTGGCGGGCGAGGAGGCGGTTGTCCGGATCCTTCGCGGTCAGGTCGGCCCGGTTCGCGGAGTCGCGACGATAGGCGCGCGTCTGGACGATGGTGCGGTGCAGGGACTTGAGGCTCCAGCCGCGTTCGACGAACTCCACGGCCAGCCAGTCAAGCAGCTCGGGGTGCGAGGGCGTCGTGCCTTGCGAGCCGAAATCGTTGTCGGTCTCGACGATGCCTCGGCCGAAGTAGGCCTGCCAGACGCGGTTGGCGATGACGCGGGCGGTGAGCGGGTTGTCCTTGGAGGCGATCCAGCGGGCGAGGTCGAGGCGGTCGACCGGTCCTTGGTCGGGCTTGAAGGCGTGCAGGACTCCGAGGACGCCGGGCGTGACCTCCTCGGCGGGCCGCGTGAAGTCGCCGGCGGTCAGCAGGTGCGTCTTGCGAGGCTCGGCGCGCTCCTTGAGCACGAGCGTCGTCGGGGCGGCGTCGCGCAGGTCGGCGGCATCCTTGGCGCGTTTCTGCAGCGCCTTGAATTCCTTGTCCGCGCCGCCCGGGCTGGCGGCGAAGAGGGCGGCGCGCTCGGCGACGCTCCGTTTGGCGGCGGGCTTGCGCAGGGCGGCCTTGGCCGGGCCGGAAAGCTTGGCCGAAGTCGCCTTGGTCAGGCCGCTTTCCCAGGTCTGCAGGCCGGCCTTATGCCGGTCCATCCAGGTCGCGAGGGCCTGGTCCGCCTCGAGCACCGCCTTGGCCAGCTTGGCTTCATCGCGGGAGGGGTCCGTCACCTTCATCGTCGGCTCGTCCTGGTTGTTGAAGAAGGCGAACATCCGGTAGAACTCCTTCTGCGTGACCGGATCGAACTTATGGTCGTGGCATTGCGCGCAACCGACGGTGAGGCCGAGCCAGACGGTGCCGGTGGTGCCCACGCGATCGAAGACGCTGTCGATGCGGAACTGCTCGACGTCGATGCCGCCCTCCTGGTTGAGCGGCGTGTTGCGGTGGAAGCCGGTGGCGACGCGCTGGGCTTCGCCCGCGTCCGGGAGGAGGTCGCCCGCCAGCTGTTCGACCGTGAAGCGGTCGAAGGGCAGGTCGGCGTTGAGCGAGCCCACGACCCAGTCGCGGTATTTCCAGATGCTGCGCGGGGCGTCGATCGAGTAACCGTTGCTGTCGGCGTACCGGGCCTGGTCGAGCCACCAGCGGCCCCAGCGTTCGCCGTAGGCGGGAGAGGCGAGCAGGCGTTCGACGGCGGCGGCGTAGGCGGCCTGCGGGTCTTTGGCGCGGGCTTTCAGGAACGCGTCGAGTTCGGCGGGCGTGGGCGGCAGACCCGTGAGGTCGAGCGAGAGGCGGCGCAGCAGTTTGTCCGGCGCGGCTTCGGGCGACGCCGTCAGGCCGGCTTCCTTGAGGCCTTGGTCGATGAGCGCGTCGACCGCGGCGGGACCTTTCTCCTTCAGCGTCGGGCGGACCGGAGCGGTGAAGGCCCAGTGCGGTTCGTAGGGCGCGCCTTCTTCGATCCAGCGGCGCAGGGTGGCGAGCTGCTTCGCCGTCAGCTTCGGCTTATGGGCTTCGGGCGGCGGCATGACTTCCTCCGCGTCCTGGGAGAGCAGCCGCTGCCAGAGTTCGGACTTGGCGGGGTCGCCGGGGATGATCGCGCGGACGCCGTCGTGGTCGGCCAAGGCGCCTTCGCGGGTGTCGAGGCGCAGGTCGGCCTTGCGGTGTTTCGCGTCGAAGCCGTGACAGGAGAAGCACTGCTCGGAAAGGATGGGGCGGATCTCCCGGTTGAAGGAGACCTTGGCGTCGGCG
The DNA here is from genome assembly GCA_039797095.1 of Verrucomicrobiota bacterium. Lineage (GTDB taxonomy): Bacteria > Verrucomicrobiota > Verrucomicrobiia > Opitutales > UBA953 > UBA953. The sequence continues at coordinate 1,798 of JBDKIN010000226.1, read as the reverse complement.
GCGGCGGACCAGACGAGCGTGAGGGCGAAGAGCAGGGCAGGGCGTCCCATCCCTGGAAAGCAACGATTCCCCGCGGTCTTTGCAATCCCTAGTGGTATTGGCGTGACGATGCGCCCGGCGCCTTGGTGCCGCAGGACGGACCGAACCCGCCATGGTCGGAGCATTTCTGTTCCGGCGAGCAATGAACGGCTTCCGCGACCGCTTAATCGCTTGGCAATCCGGGCCTGAGCATTAGGCCTTAAGTCGCTGCGAGGCGCGCCACCGCCGCAGCGCGGCCTTACCCCTGATCATGCGTCGTCCCGCTCATCTTTTCATCAAGCCGGGTTTCCTCTGCGGATTGCCTTGGCTCGCCTTCTTGGCAGGATTGGCATGCGCGGTCGGCGCAGCGGCGGAAACCAAGGGCGGGAAGAACCGGGCCGGCGTGACATCGAACTCCGAGGAGATCGTGATCAAGGCCGCGGCGGGCGGCCGGCTCATCACGGATTTCGGCTACGACGTGAAGCAGCCCGGCAAGGCCCAGGCCTTCGATGCGAACGATGCGAAGGCCATCTTCAAGCACGACGGCTTCACCTGCCTGCGCGTGCCGATCTGGGGCGACGTCAACCAGCCTGCTCATCCCGCCCCCGGTGTCGTCGTGGGCCGGTTCTACGCGCCGGTGATCCAGGCGATGGAGTTCGCCCGGGCCGCCAAGCCCGACGTGATGTTCTTCGCCAGCAAACGCCTCGAGGGTCAGAAGAGCTGGCCTGACTGGACCAAGGACAAGGACGGGGTGGAGCCGGAGAAGTATGTCACTCTCCTGACCGACTACCTGGCCTTCATGCATCGCAAGGGCTTCAGGATCGACCTGCTCGGCATCGACAACGAAGGCGAATACAACGACGGCAACCTCACCGCCAAGAAGCACAAGGCGATCGTCACCGCCGTGAAGGAATTCTGCGAAAAGAGGGAGATCCCGACGCCCAAGTTCATCGGACCCGAGACGTTCGGTCCGAAGAAGGAATGGTTCGAGGACCTGGCGCGCATCAACGGCAAGGGGACGCTGGATTTCGCCGGGACCCACTATTACCCGAAGTTCCGTAACCCGTCGAAGCTCGCCGCTTGGACGAAGGAGGCGCCCAAGGTGCCGCTCTGGCACACCGAACTGCATTGGGACGCAATGCCCGAACCCAAGGACCTCATCGACGAGGGTGAACATGCCATCGCGACGCTCTTCGACTGTACTGACAACGGCTTTACCGGTTTCGTCTGGTGGGGCTACACCCGCAAGGGCGTGAAGGGAGAGGTCATGAGCGAGCTTTCTTCGACGATGGTGCGGTCGACGCCGCTCGAGGTCGACGACGGTAATCCGAACATGAAATACGGAGCCTTGTTCTCCAGGGCCTTCCGTAAAGGCGACACGATCGTCCTCTGGGTGGTCAACAATACGGGGAAGTCCGTCCGGAGGGACGTCAAGGCCACTGGCGCCAACCTGTCCGCCAAGCCGACGCTGCGCTGCTGGACGCTCCAAGGCGACGTCACCGGAGGCGCGGATCCGGACGGCGGCTACACGTTCCCGCCCAGGTCGGTCACGGTGGTTAAGTTCCCCGTCGTCGGGCGATGATCAACATGCCGCGAACCCGCTGCCATGACGGGGTGAGCCGCTTGCCGCCGGTTGTCTGCGCTGCCTCCGTGCTCTTCCGCGGCGCGCTCCTGCTCATCGCTTGCCTTGCGGCTGGGGCGCAGGGCAGGGAGGTGGCTCCCGCTGCCGCCCGCCCGAACGTCATCATCATCCTCGCGGACGATCTCGGCTACGGCAGCG
>JBDKIN010000225.1:0-5329 GCA_039797095.1 Verrucomicrobiota bacterium | reverse complement strand
GCTGACGGCCGACTTCACCTTGGCCTTGATGGCCTGCGAGAGGGAGAAGTACTCCTTGCCGCGCCAGGCGCGCCACTTGTTGTAGAAGCGGTTCAGGTCGAGAAGGATCTGGTAGCTGATGTCGCCGATCACGGCCAGCCAACGCATCTTGACGGTCACGGTGTCGAACGCGTCGCCGTGGACGAACAGGTATTTACGGCCGTCCGAGGCGACGTGGATGTGCTCTTCGGCGAGCTCGATGCGGTCGAGCACGAGCGGGATCAGGCGACGGATGAAGTCGTCGTGGTTGCCGCGCAGGTAGATGACCTTGGTGCCGTCCTTCTCCGCCATCTTCATGATGCGGCGGATCACGGCCGTGTGCGCCGGGCTCCAGTGGTTCTTCCGCCGCAGGGACCACAGGTCGATGATGTCTCCGTTCAGGATGAGCTTGTCGCAGCGGACGCCGCGCAGCACGTCGAGCAGCTCGCGCGCCTGGGCGTCCTTGGTGCCCAGATGGAGGTCCGAGAGGACCAACGTCCGGAAGTGGATCTTGTGCTGCCCAGGGACCTTGGTGGTTTCTTCCATGGGACCGAAGATTACGTGACGATGGTGTCAGTCCCGCGTCAGGCGCGTCTTAATGAGGAAACAGAGAGACGGAAGGTGTGGGCGGTTGGCGGTTAGCGGTTGGGAACAGACCAAGCGCCCAAGAGAGATCGGGAAAGATGCGGAGTCTATAATAGCCCCAGCCAATCATCCGGTCTCCCTTTGGATTTTATGATTTCGCTTCGGGTGGCAGGTGGCAGCCCCGGGTGGCCGGTGGCGGGGCTTTTTCAATTCAGTCCTCCGTTCAGTCCTCAACGCAGTCCTCGATTCAGCCCTCTGTGATCGATTCAGCCCTCTGTCCTCTTTCATCGATGCAGTCATCGATACAGCCCTCCGTTCGGTCCTCCACTCAGTCCTCCCCCCACGCTCCGTCACCTAATCGTAACAATCGTAATAGCCTGATGTTACGATTGTTACGGAATGGTGTCGAACTGGGCTTGCCCCGCTCCGTTCCCCTCCTTGAAACGGGCGCACCCAACACGCCCATGAAAGACTTCCTCAAGAAGGTCCTCGGTAAGGATGAGAAATTCTACGAATTGCTCGAAGCCAGCGCCGACGAGGCCGCGAAGAGCGCGAAGTCGCTTTCCAAGCTCTACGCCCAGGTCGGCAAGCCCGACTTCGAACAGCGCTTCACCGAGCTCGTGGTCAGCCGGCGCAACGACAAGCGCATCGGCCTGTCGATCACCCAGGAACTCTGCCAGACCTTCGTGACCCCGCTCGAGCGCGAGGACATCGAAGCCCTCGCCAACGCCCTTTATAAGATCCCGAAGACCTGCGAGAAGATCGGCGAACGTCTCGCCATCTGCCCCTCCCAGTTCTCGACCGACATCGTCGACAAGCAGGTGCGCATGCTCGAGCAGGCCACCGAAGTCACCGCCTCCCTCGTCCGCAAGCTGCGCAAGCTCTCGAACGTCGAGGAGATCCAGGACGACTACGAGACCCTCCAGACGATCGAAGGCGACGCCGACCGCCTGATGGTGGGCCTCCTCCGCGACCTCTACCAGGGCAACGTCGACGCCAAGGAAGTCGTCGTCCTCAAGGACATCTATGAACTCCTCGAGCGCGCGATCGACCACTGCCGCGACGCCGGCAAGGTCGTGTTCCAGATCGCCCTCAAGTACGCCTAAGCCCGCGCCCCGCCTCCGGTCATGGATCCCTTCCTGCTGATGGTGCTGGTCATCGTGGTGGCCGTGGTGTTCGAATACATCAACGGCTTCCATGACGCGGCCAACGCCATCGCGACCGTCGTCTCGACGCGCGTCCTGACGCCCCGCCAGGCGATCATGCTCGCGGCCGTCACGAACCTCATCGGCGCCTTCTGGGGCACCGCAGTGGCGAAGACGATCTACTCCGGCTACATCGCCGTCTCCGCCGAGTTCCAGGTGGCGCAGCTCGCCATCGCCTGCGGCCTGATGGGCGGCATCGTCTGGAACCTGCTCACCTGGTGGTTCGGCATCCCCTCCAGCTCCTCCCACGCGCTCGTCGGCGGCCTTTGCGGCGGCGTGCTCGGTCAGTCCCATCTCGAATGGGGCCGCCTGATCTGGTCGGGTACCGACGCGGCCGGCAAGACGGTCGGTCTCTGGCCGAAGCTGATCAAGCCGATGTTCATCTCGCCCTTCATCGGCTTCACCCTCGGCGTGGCGTTCATGGCCCTGCTCACGATCGTGATCGTCCGCTTCGCGATGCGTCCGAGCAAGGTCCAGAAATCCTTCGGTAAGCTGCAGTTGGTCTCCGCCGGCATGATGGGCTTCTCCCACGGCTCCAACGACGCCCAGAAGACGGTCGGCATCATCACCTTCGCCCTCATCGTCGGCGTCACCTCCGGTGCTTTCGACCCTGCCCACGCCCCGTCCTGGGCCCAGGCCATCAAGCCCGAGCTCAACGCCAAGGGCGTCGTCGACCACGCGCCCTACTGGGTGATCGTCCTCTGCGCCATCACCATGGCCCTCGGCACCGCCGCCGGCGGCTGGAAAATCATCCGCACGATGGGCCACAAGATGGTGAAGCTGCAGCCGGTCCACGGCTTCGCGGCCGAGACCGCCGCGGCCATCACGATCCACGGGGCCTCCGAGATGGGCATCCCGCTTTCCACCACGCACGTCATCTCGACCTCGATCCTCGGCGTCGGGGCGACGAAGCGCTTCGACGCGGTGAAGTGGGGACTCGTCGGCCGCATCGTCTGGGCCTGGGTGCTGACCATCCCGATCACCCTGACGCTCGGTTATCTGTTCTACCGCGGCGCGGTGTTGGTCGGCTGGGCGAAGTAAGTCAGGGCCAGGGCCTCAGCGGGAACTGAGGTCGACGCCGGCCTGCTTAGCCCAAGCCATCCATGCGTCCGCCAGTTCCTTGAGCTTGGCGGGGTGCGAGGCGGCGAGGTCGTGCTGCTCGGACGGATCCTTCGAGAGGTCGAAGAGCTGCCAGGTGACAGGCGCGTTCTGACGCTTGCCCCAGACGATCTTCCACTGGCCGAGACGATAACCGCGCGCGCCTTCATGGGCGGTCGGAATACCACGCTCGGGCGTTAGTTCGCCCCGCAGGTCAGGCAACAAGGACCGCCCGGAGACCGGGCGGATAGGCTTCCCGGCCCGTTCCCGCGGATACGCGGAGCCGGTCGCCGCAGCGATGGTCGGCAGGAGATCCATGACGTGCGCAGGCGAACGGATCCAGGCGGCCGAAGGCTTCAAGCCGGCCGGCCACGCGACGAGCAGCGGCGCGCTGACGCCGCCTTCGTGGCAGAAGTGCTTGTAGAGGTTGAGCGGCGTGTTGCCGAGGTTCGCCCAGGCGGAGCCGTAGGAAGAATGCGTGCCGGCCTGGCCCATGCCTTCGAGCGCGGCGCCGACATGCAGGTCGGTGCGACCGGCGCGGGAACGACCGTCGAAACCGAACGGGCCCCACTCGTAGCAGGCGCCGTTGTCGGACGTGAACACGACGAGGGTGTTCGCGAGTTCGCCGTTCCGCTCGAGGTCGGCGAGCAGTCGGCCGACGCCTTGGTCGACATGCTCGACCATCGCGGCGAAGGTGGCCATGCGACGCGCGAGATCCTCGCGACGGTCCGCGGGGAGGCTGTCCCACGCGGGGTTCGGCTTGCCGGAGAATCCGTTGGCGATGGCGTCGTCCTTCTCGACGGGCACGAGCGAGAGCGGCGGCAGTACCGCATCGGCGGCGACGAGCCCCAGCGCCTTCATGCGCGCGAAGCGTTCGGTGCGCAGGACGTCCCAACCCCGACGATAAGTCGCCATATGACGGTCGATCGACGCCTTCGGCGCCTGCACGGGGAAGTGCGGCGAGGAATGCGCGAGATAGAGGAACCACGGCTTGTCCTTCTGCGTCCGCGCCTGACGCAGGAACTCGAGGGCGTAGTCGGTGAAAACATCGGTGACGTAGAACTTGCCGGCCTCATACGAGAGTTCGGCGGTCGTGCCCGCGGGCAGGCGCACATACTCGTCCTGATTCCACTGGTCGTTGGAATGCGCCTGCAGGCTCTTGTAGCCGTAATAGGCGTCGAAGCCCCGCTGGATCGGCCCGGGCGAACCCATGTGCCACTTGCCGACCATCCACGTGCTGTAGCCCGATTGCTTGAGGAGCTCGGGGATGGTGATGTTGTCGTCCAGCAGGTGTCCGGTGTAAGCGGGGCCGCGTTTCGGCGCGGGCTTGGCGGAGACGAAATCACCGATGCCCGCTTCGTGCGGGTGCAAGCCGGTGATCAGTGACGCGCGCGTCGGACAGCAACGCGCGGACGTATAGACCTTCTCGAATCGCGCGCCCGCCCGGGCGAGTCGGTCGAGGTTCGGGGTCGGGATCTCGCCGCCGTAACAGCCGAGGTCCGAGTAGCCGAGGTCGTCGGCCAGGATGACGAGCACGTTGGGGCGGTCGGCCGCGCCGAGCGTGGTCATGGCGAAGAGAAGGCAAAGCAGGCGGATCATCGGGGGAAAAGGAGCTGGAACCGTTTGCCGCGCGCGTCGGCATGAGCGGTGATGAGCGCTTCGTAGGCCGGGTCGCGGTAGGCCAGCGCGGCGAGGCGGAGCACCGGCAGCATCTCCTCGGCGCCTTCGGCCTTGATCTGCGGATAGGGCCATTTCCTGGCCGGGGGCGTCTCCAGATACGGCGTCAGGAAATCCAACGCGACGCGGAAGGAACCCTCGCCGGACCGGGCGCGCCACAGGTCGACGCCGAGATGATCGCCGAAATTGGCCAGCATCGCGTGGGCTTCGAGGTTATAGCAGCTGTAGCCGAAAGAGGTCGTCCGGACGAGCTCGAGCGGCTGGCGCCCGTCGGCCTTGATCTGGACCCCGTAGCGCTTCACGGGCACGTCCTGGAGGATGCGCTTGGCGACGTCGTGCCGACCGAGGGCCAAGGCGATCTGCACGGCCTGGACATCGAACCAGGTGCCGTGGTTGTTCTGCGCGGCGGCTTCGTCCCTGCCCGGAGCGCTCGTCAGCAGCCAGTCAAGGAAGACGCCCAGCCATTGGTCGAACTGCCTGCGGTCGCTTTCCGTCCAAGCGGCGGAATCCTGGAGCAGGCCGGCGGCGTCGGCGGCGAAGCCGACGTAACGCGACTCAAGGATGCCGGTGCCGCGGCCGTCGTTCTTGCCCGCGACCGCCTGCGCGTAACGCAGGTGAGGATTCATGCGGGTCCCCGGCGCCAGGAACCAGACGCGGAGCATCCTGGCCGCGTGGGCGGCGTACCTTTCGTCCTTCGTCAGGTGATAGGCGAGGCCGAGCGTCTCGACGCTTTTGCCGAGCAACCG
>JBDKIN010000224.1:0-2892 GCA_039797095.1 Verrucomicrobiota bacterium | reverse complement strand
GGAGCGGATTCTTCGAAGGCACCGGCGGCACCGGCCGAGGCGGCGAGGTCGCGGAGGAGGTCGTTGGCGACAAGGTTGGCGATGCCCGACGGGTTCGTCGGATGCGCGGCCACGGCGGCCTCGAACCATTCGGCGAGGGCGCGGTCGTTCACGAGCACCGAGGCGGCGGTGTAAGGCAGGCCGAGCTTCTCGACGTAGCGGCGCTGGCGGTCGTAGAGGTTCTCGGGGACCTGCTTAGCGAGGCGCGTGACGGTCTCGCGCGAGATCTTGAGGGTCGGGATATCCGGATCCGGGAAGTAACGGTAGTCGTGGGCGTCTTCCTTGTCGCGGAGGACGTAACCACGGGCGAGCTCGGCGTTCCAACCGCGGGTCTCCTGCGTGATCGAGCGGCCGGCTTCGAGCTCGCGGATCTGGCGGGCGGTCTCGTAGATGACCGTGTCGCGGACGCTCGAGATCGAGTTGAGGTTCTTGGTCTCGGTGCGGGTGCCGAGCTTCTCGGCGCCCCGGCGACGGACCGACACGTTGCAGTCGCAGCGCAGCTGGCCCTTCTCCATATCGCAATCGGCGACGCCCGCCTGGGTGAGCATCGCGACGAGGGAGCGGAGGAAAGCCTCGGCCTCGGCGGAGGAACGGAGGTCCGGCTCGGTGACGATCTCGAGGAGCGGCACGCCGGCGCGGTTGTAGTCGACCAACGAACCGCTGCCCGCGTGGCTGAGCTTGCCCACGTCCTCTTCGAGGTGAGCGTGGTGGATGCGGATGAACTTATGCTCGCCCATCACGTTGCGCGAGGCGCCCGGGAGCTCGATCTCGACCTGGCCGCCGACGACGACCGGGAAGTCCTTCTGGGTGAGCTGGTAGTTCTTCGGATTATCCGGGTAGAAATAGTTCTTACGGTCCCAGGCGCAGCGCTCCGGGATCTCCGCGCCCACGACGAGGCCGAAGAGGATGGCCTTCTCGACCGCCTCGCGGTTCACCACCGGCAACGTGCCCGGGAGACCGAGGACGACCGGATCGACCTGCTCGTTAGGCTCCTTGCCGAAGCCCCAGGGGGACGAAGCGAAGACCTTGGCGCGGGTGTGCAGCTGCACGTGGACCTCGAGGCCGATGACGACTTCCCAATCAGAAGATACGTGGCTCATAGGGCGGCTTGCTGGTGGGCGAAACCATGGGCGGCCTCGAAGAGACGGCCCGCGGCGAGGAGTTTGGCTTCGGAGAGCGGCGCTCCGACGAGGTGGAAGCCGACCGGGAGATGGCCGGACTTGCCGCAAGGCACCGAAATCGCCGGGAGGCCGGCGAGGTTGGCAGGAATCGTGAAGATGTCCTCCAGGTAGAGCTGCAGCGGATCCGAAGCTTTCTCGCCGACCTTGAAGGCGGGCGTCGGGACGGTCGGGGTGAGCAGCACGTCGACGCCGGCGAGGGCGGCGAGGTATTCGGCGCGGATCTTCGCGCGGGCGCGGAGGGCACGGACGTAATAGGCGTCGGCGTAACCGGCGCTGAGCACGAACGTACCGAGCAGGATGCGGCGCTTCACTTCGGGGCCGAAGCCTTCGGAGCGGCTCGCCGTCATCATCTCGACCGGCGTGCCGGCGACCGCGGAGCGATGGCCGTAGCGGACGCCGTCATAGCGGCCGAGGTTCGAAGAGGCTTCGGCGGTCGCGACGACGTAATACGTCGGTACCGCGAGGTCGGCGGAGGGCAGCTCGACTTCGGAGACCGCGCAACCCTGCGCGCGGTAGAATTCGACGGCGGCATTGACCGCGGTGGCGACATCGGGAGCGACGCCCTTGCCGAGGAAACCCTTCGGGATGCCGATGCGGAGCTTCTTCGCATCGCCGGCGGCCGTGAGCGCGCGGTCGGACGGACCGAAGCAGGTCATATCGCGGGCGTCGGCCGAAGCCAGCGCGTGGAGCAGGAGTTCGCAGTCTTCGACGCTGCGGGCCATCGGACCGATCTGATCGAGCGACGAAGCGAAGGCCACGAGACCGAAGCGGGAGATCAGGCCGTAGGTGGGCTTGAGGCCGACCACGCCGCAATGCGAGGCGGGCTGACGGATCGAGCCGCCGGTATCGGAACCGAGCGAGAGCGGCACCAGGCCGGCCGCGAGGGCCGCGGCGCTGCCGCCGGAAGAACCGCCCGGGATGCGGGCGAGGTCCCAAGGATTGAACGTCTTCCGCAGCGCGGAGTTCTCCGTGGAGGAACCCATCGCGAACTCGTCCATGTTCAAGCGACCGTAGAGGATCGCACCGGCGGCGCGGAGGCGCTCGGCGACATGGGAGTCGTAAGGCGAGACCAGCGGCGCGAGCATCTTGCTCGAGCACGTAAGCGGCTGTCCCTTCACCGCGATGTTGTCCTTGATCGCGACCGGGATGCCTTCGAGCGGACCCCTGCCCTGCCCGGCCTTGCGGCGGGCGTCGGAGGCGTCGGCCTGCGCAAGCACGTCGGCCTGGTCGAGGTGCGTGAAGGCGCCGACCTTATCGTTCACCGCCTGGTAGCGGGCAAGCAGGGCTTCACAGAGGGCGCGGGACGTGAGCGCGCCGGCCGCGAGGCGGCGGCCGAGCTCGGCGGCGGAAAGCGTGTGGAGCGCGTCGGCCATGGCTTACGATTCGTCGTCCACGACGCGCGGGACGGAGATCTGCCCGTCGCGCGAGGCGGGGGCGATGCGGGTGACGGCTTCGGCGCCGAGGACGGGACCCGGCTCATCGGAGCGGAGCGCGGCCTCGTCGACGACGCGGGCGTCGTCGATGGTCGCGGGCAGGTCGGCGTTCGCCAGGGCCTGGAAGTGACCCAGGATCTGGTTGAGCTGCGACGAGTAGAGCGCCTTCTCCTCGGCCGTGAGGCTGAGGCGGGCGAGCTTCGCGAGGTGGTCGATGTCGAAACCTTCGGCCATGGCGA
>JBDKIN010000223.1:0-3252 GCA_039797095.1 Verrucomicrobiota bacterium | reverse complement strand
GGAGACGCCCTTGGTCGCGCAGTGTTCGGCGAGCTTGGCGCCGAAGTTCGCGGTATGCGTCGGGTCTTTCTCGTTCTGGCCGATGGCCGGCGGGCCGCCGAAGGTCATGTAGACAGCGGGGTCGTCGGACGACACCAGCGCATAAGGCGAATACTCCGCGATGAGGGGTAGGATGGACTCCCGTCCGGCGAGGAACTCCGCGAACGTCTTGAAGCCGAAGGCGTGGCCGCCGTAATTGCTGTTAGGAGTCCACGCCTTCATCTGCGCCGGGTCGAGGGTGGTCTGCGGGCCGGTCACGGCCGCGCAGGTCAGGCGGGTGGATTCGCGGGCGATCGGATCGGCCGACTTCGGGTCGGCGAGGTCGTCATGGAAGGCCAGCCAGAGGCTGGAGCAGGCGCCCGCGGAGCCGCCGGCGGCGCCGACGCGGGTCTTGTCGAGGTTCCACTCGGCGGCCTTGCTGCGCACGAACTGCAGGGCGCGGGCGGCGTCGTGCAGGGGCGCCTTCACGGCGGGCGAAGTGTCGACCGCGGGGTCGCGTTTGATGAGGCGGTAGTTGATGGAGACGACCGAGACACCGGCCTTGAGCAGGGCGTCGACGTCGGCGAACTTCTCCGCGCGCTCCTTGCTGCCGCCGACCCAGCCGCCGCCGTGGATGATGAAGACGAGGGGCGTCGGCGAGGCGGACTCCGCCTTCCAGAAGTCGAGGACATGGCGTTCGTGGTCGCCATAACGCACGCCCGCGTGCGTAGGCTTGGGCAGCGCGGCCGAATAGGCGTCGCCCTTGGGGGCGGCGGCCTTGGCCTTCTTGGCCGCGGCCTTGGTCTTGGGGGCTTCCTGGGCGCCGAGCACGGCGCCGGCGAGGAGGGTGAGGAGGGTGAGGTATCGCATGGGTAAGGGGTTAGTTGCCGGCGCGGACGAACTCATCCTTGGAGAGGCGTCCGTCCTTGTCTTGGTCGAAGCGGATGAAGCGGGCTGGGGCGTCGGCCTGGTCGCCCATGTGGGGGATGAATTCGTCCTTCGCGAGGAAGCCGTCTTTGTTCTTATCCCAGCTTTCGAAGATCTTCGGGCGGTCATAGTTCTTCTTGGGTTTGGCAGGTGCATCCTTCGGCGTCTTGGCTTGGGCCCCCGATTTCATGAACTTATCGCGGGCAGGGCTGGCGGGCAGGGTCTTGGCCCAGGCGAGGGCTTTCTCGGTCAGGGTCTTGACGACTTCCGGGTGCTGCGCGGCGACGTCATGGTGTTCGCCGGGGTCCTTGGGGATGTCGAAGAGCTGGGCATTCTTGCCGGCATGGTCGACGAAGAGTTTCCAGTCGCCGTCCCGCACGCACAGGGGCGGAGGCTGGTAGCCGTCCTGCGGCCCTTGCACGCCGGAGATCCATTCCCAGTGCAGCGGCGCCCGGCGGGGCGTGGCGGCTCCGCCTAGCCAGAGGGCCGAACGGTCTTCGCCGTCCGGGGCGAGGCTGGCGGGGACTTTCACCCCGGCGAGGGCGGCGATGGTGGGCAGGAAATCGACGCCGCCGACCACGGCGTTTTCTTCGATGCGGCCGGCGGGGACCTTGCCCGGCCAGCGCACGAGGCCGAAGGTGCGGATGCCTCCTTCGTGCATGCTGCGCTTGCGGGCGCGAAGCGGGCCGGCGCTGCCGACCCCGGCGTTGGCGGCGTTGCCCACGCGATAGTCTTCGGGTCCGTTGTCGCTGGAGAAGAAGATGAGCGTGTCGTTGGTCAGGCCGAGTTCGTCGAGGGAGTCGAGCAGGCGGCCGATCTGGGTGTCGAGGTCGGTGAGCGAGGCGCAGAAGACTTGCATCTGCGCGCGGAGGTCCTTGGCGTTGGCGTAATACTTGCGGGTCCACTCGCCGAAGGCGGGATCGTCGGCCTTGGGCTGGAGTTCCGCGTAGACCGCGAGCTGTTCCGGCGTGGGCTTCAGCGCCGCATGCGGGACGAGCGTCCAGAGATTGACGTAGAAGGGCTTGTCCTTGTTCGCCTGGGCGAACTTGATCGTTTCGTCGACCATCAGCGCCGTCGAGCGGGCGCGGAAGTAGGGCTCCTTGCCTTCGTCGCCGAGCTGAACGCCGGAGGAATTCTGGGTCTTGGAGACATCGATGCCGTAGGCTTCGGGGGCGGGCGCGCCGGCGCCGTTGCCGAGGTGCCACTTGCCGAAGTGGGCGGTGGCGTAGCCGGCTTGCTTCAGGAGATCGGGCAGGGTGGTGACTTCGGGGTCGAGCCAGTCCGGCATCGAACGCGCGGCGTTCTGATCATGGGTTGAGAAATGACCGTGGACCAGGTGGCGCGCCGGGTAGTGCGAGGTCATGAAGGCCGTGCGGCTGGGCGAGCAGACCGTCGCGGCGACGTAGAACTGGCGGAGCCAGGTGCCTTCCTTGGCCAGGCGGTCCAGGTTCGGCGTCTTCACGTAAGGATGACCCGCGAACTTGGCGTCACCCCAGCCCTGGTCGTCGGTCAGGATGAAGATCACGTTGGGCGGCCGGGCGACGGCGGTCAGCGTGAGCAGCAGGAGGGTGAGCAGGGTTCTCATGAGGATGATTGTTGGGAAGGGGCGGGTTCAGGTCTTCGAGGTATTGCTTGGTTTTAGGGCGTCAGCGGTTCGACGCGCACGTCATCGAACCAAGTGGCGAGGGGCCGCGGGCTCTTGCCGCCGGGCTGCAGACCGATGTCATGCTTCGCCACGTCGCCGCAGAGCGTGACATAGGTGAGCGCCGGTTGGCCGTCGACGATGACCTTCAGTTCTTTCCCGCGCAGTTCCAGGACCAGGGAGTGCCAGGCGTCGGGAGTGATCTGGGCTTTCACGGTCTTCGCGTAGAAGAACTTCCGGTTCCAGATGCCCTTGGCCTTCAGTTCGGCGGCTTCGGGCGAACCTTTCGGGTGCAAGACGTCGTTGTCCCAAGCGTTGATGGCATCGGCGCGGAGGTGCACGCCGGCGACATTGAAGTCACGCTCCACGATGGGATTCGGGCCGCCGATGCTGAGGCCGACCTGACCTCCGGCGGAAAGCTTGAAGCGACAGCTCACCCGGATGTCGGTCCCCGTGATCGCCCGGCGTAGTCCCGGCGGATGCTTTTCTTCCGGAAAGCACTGACCGCGGAGCGCCCCGTCGACGACTTGCCACCATTCCGGCCGCGCGTCTTTGCCGCTGACGGTCTTGCCGAGCGGATGCTTGGCGTCGATCCCGGTCGCGAGGAACCCGTAAGGCCCCCAATGCGTGGCAAAAACTCCCGCGTCCGAGAAGTCGTCAGACCA
>JBDKIN010000222.1:0-4741 GCA_039797095.1 Verrucomicrobiota bacterium | reverse complement strand
GAGGGCCTGGATGCGGTGGGCGGCGGGAGCCGAGGAGTCGCCGGCGATCGCAGACAAAGCGGCGGTGGTCGCCTCTTCAGGACGACGATCCGCCAGCGTCTGCCAGGCGAGATGGGCGTCGCCGGCGATCTTCGAGCCGAGACGGGCGATCAGGTCGGACGAAGAAAGCTTGGTGTAGTCGGGCACGGCCGGCGGGACGAAGCCCTTCGGCTTGATCCGCCAGATGCGGCCGGACTGCTTGTCGCGGTCGGGGTGGTTACGGGCGACTTCGTTATGGCTGATAATCTTATTATACCAGTCGATGACGTAGAGGCAGCCGTCCGGGCCCATCGTCATGGCGATCGGGCGGAAGAACGGGTCATCGCAGGTGACGAAGTCGTCGAGCTTCTCAAGGCGATAGCCCGAGCCCTCGCGATGCTGGCGCACCGCGTTGACCTTCGAGGTGATCGGATTGGCGACATACATCACGCCGTCGAAGCCGTTGGGCCAGACGCCGACGTCGGAAAGCGCGAGACCGCTCAGGCCGCTGCCGCTCATCTTGAAATCGGGAGCCTGCACCGGAAACGGCGGCTGGTAGGACTTCGCGAGACGATCGGCGCAGCCGGGGTAGAGCGCGTATTCATGGAACGGCATCACCGGATAGCCGTAGTCGTTGGCTTCCTGGATGAAGGCTTCGCCCTCGCCCGTCAGGACGAGGCCCCAGATGTTGCAAGGGCCGACGCTGGTCGGCTCGAAGAAGCTGCCGTCCGGACGGAAGCGGGCCATGCGCGTGTTGGGGAAGTCGGTGACGTCGCCCTTGCTCGAGGTGACCTTGCCGGAATTGAACGCGCCCTGGGCGAGCCAGAACCAGCCCCAGGGAGCGCGGGTGAACTGGTGAGGGAAGAGGTGCGAATCCTGCACGCCGAAACCGGTCAGCAGCACCTCGCGGGCGTCGGCCTTGCCGTCGGCGTCCGTGTCGCGGAGGAAGACGATGTCATGGCCGTGCTGGACGACGGCGCCGTCCTTGTAAGGCAGGACGCCCTCGGGAATCGCGAGGCCATCGGCGAAGGCGCGGGGCTGACGCACGCCCGGCTCGAAAGGCTGGTCGAAGACGACGACCTTGTCGCGGGCCTTGGACTTATAAAGCGCCTCGGCGGCGGCGGGGTTCTCGTTGGCGTCGACCGGGTATTCGAGCGCGGTGCTGGACCACGCCCTGCCCTGCTGGTCGAAGATCAGCATGATGAACTTGCCGAAGTCGGCGGACTCCTTGGCGAAGAGTTCGATCTCGAAACCTTCCGGCAGCTTGAAGAGTTTCTGCTGTTCCTCGGCCGTGCGGCGCACGCCTTGGACGTCGTTATAGCTCGTGTCCTTGCGGGGAGCCGCCGCCTTGGCGGGCGCCGGCTTCTTCGCGGCCGGCTTCACCTTGTCCCAGGTGAGCGCGCCTGGCGTGGGCGGGAGTTCTTCGATCGTGATGTCCTTGGCCTGGATCACCGCCATGCCACCCGAGTGGATCTGGAGGCCGATCTTGCCGTCGGCGGCGATGTTCGGCTCGGTCTCGAGGTAATCCAGCGCGGGGACGCCGTTGACCCAGCTGCGGATGCGATTGCCCTCGGCGAGGATTCGATACTCGTTCCACTCGCCTTCCTTGATGGCGGCGAGGACCGCGGCGGCATCCTTGGATTCGGCGATGACCTTGTTGCGGCGGCTCTCGTCGTAGATCTTGCCATACCAGCCTTTGCCGTAGTCCACCTGATAGCCGCTCATCTCAGAGCTGTTCGGCACGCGGACGCTGCGCATCTGGATACCGCTGTTGACGAAACCCGTGCCCGTGAGGCGGAGCTTCACGCGCAGGTCGAAGTTCTGGTAGGACTTCTCGGTCGCGAGGAAGAAGTTCTTCGGGACCTTCACCGTCGAGGAACCGCCGCGGATCTCGCCGTCCTCGACGCGCCACCAGGCGGCGTCGCCTTCCCAGCCCGCGAGGGACTTGCCGTCGAAGATCGGCACAGGGGCGGCATGGACGGTCAGGGCGAGGAGCAGGGCCAGGAGACAACGCATGGTGAAGGGGGTTAGGGAGAAACTAGCCGACGGCCCGCCGGCCACAACCATACGCGTCACCTTGGCATGCAACCCGACCACCCTCAAAAGCACATCCCAGCCGCACCCCACGCTTGCGTCCGCAGGCCTTACCGCCTGTCTTCTGGGCATGTCCTCCGTCCATAAGCTCGTCCGCGACTGCGCCTCGACCCTGATCCCCGCCGGGGACGTCGTCGTGCTGGAAAAAGGCACGGAAGTCACCGTCACCCAGGCCCTCGGCGGCTCGGTCACCGTCCGCACCCCGATGGGTCTGTTCCGTATCGCCCCGGCCGACATCGAAGCCCTCGGCGCCGACGCCGTCAGCCAATACGGCAAGAAGGACGAAGCCATCATCAGCGGCCCCGTGAACCAGGAAGCCCTCTGGGAAGCCCTCAAGGGCTGCTTCGACCCGGAGATCCCGGTCAACATCGTCGATCTCGGACTCATCTATCACCTCGAACTCACCCCCGGCGTGCGCGGGGGACAGAAGGTCGCCGCCAAGATGACGCTCACCGCCCAAGGCTGCGGCATGGGCCCGGTCATCGCCGCCGACGCCAAGTCCAAGCTCGAAGCCCTGCCCGGCGTCGAGTCGGCCGAGGTCGAGATCGTCTGGGATCCGGTCTGGAATCCGCGCATGATCTCCGAAGCCGGCCGCAAGCAGCTCGGCCTCGAGTGATGTCCGCGCCCGTCCAGTCCGCGACGGCCCTCTACCTGCACGTCCCGTTCTGCGCGTCGTCGTGCGACTTCTGCTCGTTCTACCAGGAGCAGCCCAAGCGCGGCGAGATCGACCGCTACCTCGCCGCCATCGAGCGTGAGATGGAGCTCCACCCGCCCGGCCGCGTCGAGACCGCCTTCTGGGGCGGCGGCACGCCGGGACTCCTGCCCGCCGACGACCTCCGCCGCCTCGGCCACGCGATGACCAAGGCTGCGGGCAAACCCGGCGAATGGACCGTCGAGCTCGCCCCCTCCTCCGTCCGCGCCGATAAGCTCGCCGCGCTCAAGGAGATCGGCGTCACGCGCGTCTCGATGGGCGTGCAGAGCTTCGACGACGCCACGCTGGACGCGCTCGGCCGGCGTCATTCGCCCAAGCAGATCATGGAGGCCTGGGAACTCATCGAGGCCGCCGGCTTCGCCTCGCGCAATCTCGACCTCATCTTCGCGATCCCCGGCCAGGATGAGAAGCGCTGGACCGATGACCTGTACCGGGCGATGGAGCTTAAGCCCGACCACATCTCGACCTACTGCCTGACCTTCGAGGAGGACACCGCGATGTTCGTGAAGCTCTCGCAGGGCAAGGTGAAGATCGACCGCGAACTGGAAGCCTTCCTCTACCGGCGCACTTGGGAGACGCTCGCCGAAAACGGCTACGCGCAATACGAGACCTCGAATTTCGCGCAGGCCGGGCATGCCTGCCGGCACAACCTCATCACCTGGGAGATGGGCTCCTGGATCGGCTACGGCCCTTCGGCGGCGTCGCAATGGGGCCACGTCCGCTGGACGAACCCGGCGAATCTCGACCAATGGGTCAAAGGCATCGAAGCGGGCCAGCCCGTGCGCGAGCAGGCGAAGGCGCTCAGCGCGCGCGACCTCCTCTGCGACGCCTTGGTCTTCGGCCTGCGCCTGAACGAAGGCGTCGACCCTTTCGCGCTCGCCGAACGCTTCGAGACCCCGCTGCCGCAAGGCGTCCGCGAACTCTTCGCCGACCTCATCGAGGAGGAGATCATGGAACTGGCCGGCACCCGCTTCCGCCTGAACGGCGAAGGCCGCCTGCGCGCGGATGCGGTCGGCGTCGCCGTGCTGGAGAAATTCGACTGATGGACTACGCCCTCGGAGCCGCCTTCTTCTACGCTTGGTCGGTGACCTGCGCGCGGCGCAGCTCGGCCCATCACGGACCTGACCTCGCGAACCTTGGGCGCCTGCTCGTCGCGATCGCCATCGTCGGCCTCTTCGTCGCCTTCAGCGGACGGCACCCCTTCAGCGCCGGCTGGGGCTGGCTCCTGCTCGGCGGCGTGCTCGGACTCGGCATCGGCGACATCGCCCTCTTCCACGCCCTGCCCCGCATCGGCGTCGGCCTGACGATGCTGCTGACCCAGTGCCTCGCCGCCCCGATCGCGCTCTTCCTCGAATACGAGATCCTCGGCCTTTCTCCGAACGGCCCGCAACTCCTCTCCGCGCTCGTCATCCTCGCCGGCGTCGGCGTGGCGCTCGGCGCCCCGGCCGAGGGCGACCCGGCGGACCGCCGCACAGGCGTCTGGTTGGGCCTGCTCTCCGCCTTCGGCCAAGCCTGCGGCGCCGTCGGCACGCCGATGGCGGTCGACGCGTGCGCGCGCGCGGGCGAGACGATTCCTGACGGTTTCGCGCAGGGCTTCGTCCGCCTGCTGGGCGGCGTGCCGATCGTGCTGCTCTTCGTCCTCTGGACCACCCGCAAGGACGGCCTCCTCGCCAAGCTGCGCCGGCCTTACGCCTGGCGCACCGCCCCGGTCTGGATGTTCATGAACGGCCTGGCGGGCCCCGCCCTCGGCGTGGCGTGCTATCAATGGGCGCTCACCAAGCATGACGCCGCACTGGTGCTCAGCGTAGTGGCGTTGACGCCGCTGATCGGACTCCTGATGCAGTGGGCCGTCGAAGGACAGCGTCCGTCCTGGCGCCTCTGGGTCGGCGGCGCGATCGCCATCCTGGGCGTCGTGCT
>JBDKIN010000221.1:0-2729 GCA_039797095.1 Verrucomicrobiota bacterium | reverse complement strand
ACGGAGTTGGGCGTCCAGCCGACGGCGGCGGCGATGGCTTCCGGCATCTGGCCGAGGTGGTAGCGACGACGGATGAGGTCGCCCGCCATCGGGGCGAGCTTTCCCAGGCAGCCCTTGAGGGCTGCCGTGCGTGGGCCGAGCATCTCCGGGGCGGGGGCCTCTTCGCCGTAGAGCATCTCCATCACGTCATCATCCAGGCGCGCCGCGGCACGGGCGCGGGTGCGTTGGAACTGGAGCGCTTGGTAGCGGGCGACCACGCAGGCCCAGACGGGGAAGTTCGTGCCGAGCTGGTAGGTATCCGCCTTGCGCGAAACGGTCAGGAAAGTCTCCTGCACGATGTCCTGCGCGTCGCCGAGGTTCGGTTCGATCGTCAGGACGTAATACAGCACCACCTGCTGGTGCTGGACGAAGAGTCGCTGCACCTGCAGGGTGTGGTCGGAGGGGGTGGGGGAGTCTCCCATACGCAAGAGACCGCCAGGGGTGGCGGTCTCGTTAGCATCTGGAAAACCTGACGGCGGGCAATCGTTGACGGAGGCTTATTTAGACCCCGACTTGGGGAGCTCGCGGGCGATGGCCTCGGCAACCTGCTTAGCCAGCACGGTCGAGCCTGAGGCCATGAAGTGGACGTTACGTTTCCCCTGCAGTTGGTCCTGCTTGGGCTTCACGGCGGCCCAGAGGTCGTTCCAAGTCACGCCTTCTTCGGTCATGACCTTCTTGGCCACGTCGTTGTAGGGGAGTTCGGAGTCTTTGACGTATTTGGCGGCGTCGGCTTCGGGGACCGGGGTCGTGCTGGCGAAGATGAGCTTGGCCCCGGTCTGCTTGAGGCGGGCGACGATGAGGCGGAGGTTCTTCTCGTATTGTTCGAGGGAGACGTTCGGGCGACCACCGTTGGTCGGCGAAGCGTATTCGCCTTTATCGTTCTTATCACGGTCGTCGGGGAAGCGGTAGGACAGGTCGTGCAGGCCTTCGTTGAAGTGGATCACGTCCCACTTCTCGCCCGGCTTCAGCCAGCGGACCAGGCCGTAGTCGCCCAGCGCGGTGCGGGTCGAGCCGCCGTTGGCGGCGATGCGGTGGACGTTGGCGACGCCGGCGAGATTCTTGCGAACGTCGAGCGTGTAGGCGACCGAGACCGAATCGCCGATGATGAGCACGCGTGGTAGCTTGGGGTCGTCGACGATCGGGGCGAATTCCTTGGCCGGCGTGGCAGCGTTCTTCGCTGTCGTCGTTTCTGCGGCCAAGCCGAGCGAGGCGACGGTCAGCAGCGAAAGCAGTAAGGTTCTCATCGCTTACTTGTCCCTCACGGTGATCATCTCGCTCGAGACCGAGACGGGGCGGTCGTCGGAGACGAGGATGAACCATTGGGCGGTTTCGGCGGGGATGGCCGCCTCGTAGGTGTCACCGTTCTTGGTCGCCGGGACAGCGCTCCATTTGCGGTCAACGACGGCCTTGGCGAGCAGGGCGGGGTCCTTGAGGGTCTCGGCGGCGAAGGGCGCGGCCCAGTAGAGCTCAGCCTTGAGGACCGGGTGCGGCGCCTCGACGGTGAAGCGGGCGAGATGCGCGTCGTCGCTCTTCGCGAGCTTCACCTTGGGCAGGGGTTTGCCGATGCCCTTGAGGTGATATTCGAAATACGGCACTTCCATCGCGAGCCAGTTCGCGCGGTTGCCGACTAGCTGCGGTTTCTTCGGGTCGTATTTGACGCCTTCGAAGACGGTACCGCCGGGGATGAGGGCCTTGTGGTTGCTGTTGGGGGCGTAGAAGTGATTCTTCTCTCCGGGAATGGCGTCGAGCGTGGCTTGCACGGCTTCGGGCCAGCCGAAGAAGTCATTGGTCGCGCCGGCGAGGAAGAAGGCCGCCTTCATGTCCGGAGCCCGTCGGCCAGGGTCGAGGTCGCGCAGCCACCGGATGCGTTCCTCGGGCGTCATGTTGCCGGGGGAGGCGCCAGGTTTGGCGGTGGGTGAGGGTTTGCTGCCGCGCCAGTTGCCAAGGTCGAAGAAGCCGCCGCCCCAGATCGCGAAACCAGCCTTCACCTTGGCGCCGGCGAGCCCGCAGACCATCGTCGTCATCGTGCCGCCCCAGGACACGCCGACCACGCCGACGTTGGCGGTGTCGGTCTCCGGGAGTGACCGCAGGAGGTCGAGGGCTTTCATCGCCGCCAGCATGCCGTCAAAGATCACGCTCTTCGTCGTGTCGGGTTGCATGGAATAACGTCCATCGGCGTAGCCTTTGGACATCGGGAGGTCACCTCGGGTGAGCGGGCTGTAGAGGCCCGGCATGTCCGGGGCGACAGCGACATAACCGCGCTGGGCCCAGGCGATGGCCTTCTCTTCCTCGGCGTTGCCGCCGGAGCCATGTAACACGAGGATGCCGGGATGCTTGCCGGGGGTGTTAGGAATCGCGATGACCGCATAGGCGTCGTTCTTGTCGCGGATGCGGAAGAGCACGCGGCGCACCGTGATGCCGGCGGGCGGGGCGATGAACTCCTTCGTGATGGCCGGCGCTTTGCCGTCGAGGACCTTGGCGAAAGGGTCGCCAGCGTCGGCGGCTTGCAGGCTGACGAGGCCGATGAGCAGTCCGAAGCAGGCGTGGCGCATGGCAGCGGGTCTCAGCGGGCCTGATAGCCCTGCCAGAGCCATTCGAGGGCCGAGGGCAGGAGCTGGGCGCGGGCGTTGCCGATGCCGTGGCCGGAATCCTGGCAGAAGTAATACTGGTAGGCGTAGCCCTTGGCCTTG
>JBDKIN010000220.1:0-3457 GCA_039797095.1 Verrucomicrobiota bacterium | reverse complement strand
TGCGTCAGGTTGAGGCCTTGCTTCTTGATCTCCGCCAGCAGCAGCGGGCCGGCGTCCTTGGGGGCGTCGACGACGCAGCAGTCCTTGCCGTTCTCGGCGACGACGAGGTAGGCGTTGGTTTCGAAAGGCCCCAGGGGGGCGGCGGCGATCTTCATGAGGTCAGGCTCCGAAGGCTTGGCGCATGGCGGCCTCGACGTGGTCGGGTGGGCGCACGGCCTTGAACTCACGGTTCACGAAGGCGTGGACCGTGAAGCCTTCAACGAGCAGTTCGCCGTCGCGCTCGACCCGGTAGCTCAGCTTGAGGCGGGCCTTGGGCTTTTCGGCCAAGGTCACGGTGATGCGTACGCGGTCGTCGAAGCGGGATGGGCGGTGGTAGGTCAGGCCGGTCTCGAGGACGGGGAGCAGGAAGCCCTGCTGTTCGAGTTCGCGGTAGGGGGTGCCGAGCTGATCGAGCAGGGCGACGCGCGCCATCTCGAACCAAGGCAGGTAGTTGCCGTGGTAGGTGACGCCCATCGCATCGGTCTCGGCGAAGCGGACGCGGGTCTCGACGGTGGCCTGAAGCATGGCCTTGTTCTGGCGTCCGGCGGCGATTTTCCAACGCCAAACGCACCGCCGGAGGCTTCTCCTTGCCCCGGGCGGGTTCCTCGGCTGAAGTCTCGGCATGGGTCAGCGCGAACGTTTCGTCATCTTCCTGGTCGGCGCCTTGCTAGGCGTCGTGCTCCTCCTCGGCGGGAAGTCCTGCGGCAGCGAGAAGCAGAACCAGCTCCGGATGGTCCGCTCTTCGCTGAGCATGGCCCCGATGATGTATGACTACGCCGTCATGCAGAAGGGTTTCTACGGACCGTATGTCCTTTTCGAGCAGGTCGCCGAGAAGCAGGGCGGGGGCAAGGTCCGCACGCTCGTCACCGGCGGTACCCGTCGCTACTCTCCCGAAGGTAAGGAGCTCCCCGAGGAGCACATCCTGATCAAGGAGACCTACGCCGCGGGCGTCGCCCTCGCCGAGCCGGGTCCCGTGGAGTCCTACGAATTCACTTTCGCCGACCGCATCGCGATCAAGCTCAAGCCCGGCCATCAGTCGGCCGAGGTGAAGGTCGCGTCCGGTGACGTCGCCGCGGCGTGGGCGGGCCATGAAGAGGTCCTGCTTCGTCTTGATGCCTGGCGTAAACTGCCGGGCGGTGCCCCTTGGGGTAAGCTCGAAGCCCTCGTGCAAGAACTGAAGTCCCACCCCGCTGTCGCCGAGGCTAGGCTCGTCCGGATCGACTGGCAGGCCGAAGCCGAGCTCATCAAGGCCAACTCGCCCAAATGAGCACGACGCTGCAGCGCGAAGGGGGTCTGACCGTAGCGCTCAGCTTGGCGGTCAACGTGGTCATGGCCGGCGCCAAGCTCAGCGTGGGCTTCATCGCCTCTTCGCAGGCGCTCGTCGCCGACGGCATCCACTCGCTCGTCGACATCGCCAGCGACATCGCCGCGATCATCGGCCTCAAGTTCGCGCATCTCCCCAAGGACGACGATCACCCCTACGGCCACCATCGTTTCTCGACCTTGGCGACGATGCTCATCTCGTCGCTCGTGCTCCTGTTCTGCCTCGGCCTCGCCTGGCAGTCGCTCTCCGCCCTCGTCAGCGGCGCCGAGGTCGCCCAGCCGGGTCTCGCCGCCGCCTGGGTCGCCGGCGGCGCGTTGCTCATCAAGGAAGGTTTCTACCAGTATGCCCGTCGTCAGGCCGTGCGCCTCGGTTCTCGCCTGCTCATGGCCAACGCCACGGATCATCGTGCCGACGCCGTCGCCTCGCTGCTCGCGCTCGTCGCGGTCATCGTCGCCAACGTTAACCCCGAATGGAAGGCCCTCGATAAGGTCGTCGGTCTGGTGCTAGCCGGCTGGCTGGGCGCCGAGGGTATCAAGCTCTTCAAAGGCTCCTGTTCTGATCTCCTCGACACCGCTCCGGCGGAACACGTCCTGCACGACCTCAGTGAGCACATCCTCGCCGCCCCTGGCGCTAAGGGTTTCCACGCCTTCCGGGCCCGTCGCTTGGGCGACCGCTTCGAGGTCGATTTCCACTTGCAGGTAGCCGAGACCGCGACGGTGGCCGAAGGGCATGCCATCGCGGGCCGGATCAAGGCCGACATCCTGAAGTCCCACCCCGAGGTGGTGTCGGTGCTGGTCCATGTCGAGCCGGACGCCCCGGAGCACAGGAAGCAGGACGGGCACCACGGGTTCGGCTCCTGAGCGGGGTTGCCTTCCCTGCGCGGACGGCTTGGATGGGCGCATGAGCCTGCCCCGCCTCTTCGTCGCGTTCTGCGCCACGTTCCTGTCTCTGCGCGCCGCCCAGCCGCCGAACATCGTCTTCATCTTCGCCGATGACCAGCGCGCCGACACCATCGCGGCGTTGGGTAATCCGGTCATCAAGACCCCGAACCTCGATCGACTCGTGAAGCGCGGGGTCGCCTTCACCCGCGCCTATATGCAGGGCGGTAATGGCGGCGCGACCTGCGTGCCTTCGCGTGCGATGCTGCTGTCCGGTCGCTCGTTGGCGCAGATCGATGAGAAGCTGCTTAAGCACCAGACCTGGCCCCATGCCTTCGGTGCGGCCGGCTATGCGACCTTCGCCGCCGGCAAGTGGCACAATGGCCCGCCTTCGATCCCTAAGTCCTTCCAGCAAGCCAAGGCGCTCTTCGTGGGCGGCATGGCCAATCCGCTTAAGGCGCCGACCAGCGACCTTCTGCCGACCGGCAAGCTCACCCCTTCGAAGATCTCGCCGAAGCACCTGTGCGAAGAGGCCACCGACGAGACCCTCGCGTTCCTGAAGTCACAGGACGGCAAGCAGCCGTTCTTCTCGTATCTCGCCTTCGACGGCCCGCATGACCCGCACATCGTGCCGGAAGGGTTCCAGATCGATTATGCGCCGGCCTCGATCCCGCTGCCGCCGAACCTCCTGCCCCAGCACCCCTTCGATAATGGCGAGATGGTCATCCGCGATGAGCAGCTGCTGCCATGGCCTCGCAAGCAAGCCGATATCCAGACGATGCTGGCCGAGTATTATCGTTATATCAGCTTCCTCGACGTCCAGGTCGGCCGCGTCCTCGACGCCGTCGACGCCTCGCCTTACGCCGCCAATACGATCATCGTCTACGCCGCCGACTCTGGCGTGGCCCGCGGTTCGCACGGCCTCATCGGCAAGCAGAACCTCTACGAGCACTCCATGCGCGTGCCGCTGATCGTCGCTGGTCCGGGTATCGCCGCGGACAAGCGCAGCGAGGCGATGTGCTACCTCTTCGACGTCCTGCCCACTCTCGGCAAGCTCTGCGGCGTCGCCACGCCGCCGGGCTCCAACGGACGCGAGTTCGCCGCCGTGCTCAAGGATCCGAGCCAGCCCGCCCGCCCGTTCCTGATGTTCGGTTACAAGAGCATCCAGAAGGCGCTCAACGACGGACGCTGGAAGCTCATCCGTTATCCGCACGTC
>JBDKIN010000219.1:0-6282 GCA_039797095.1 Verrucomicrobiota bacterium | reverse complement strand
CGTAAAAATGACCGGTACCTGCAGGAACGGGACGATCAGATAGGTGAGCGCATGCTCCGAATCGTCAGGCCGGACGCGCTGCTCAGCCTGCGCCGCGAGATAGAATCCGCAGCTCAGGATGAGCAGGACCGCGATGACGATCGTCCCGTTCAGGAGGAAACGGTCCTTCAATAAGGCCGCGACGCCGGCGAGCAGAAGGAACGGGATAGCCGGCGCGAGGACGAAAACCAACTTGATGAGATCGAGCGGCTCCTTGACGGAGAAATCGCCCTCCGGAAGGAGCCCGACCAACGCAAGAGCGAAGGCGATGAGTCCGCCGAGCAGGCAGACGGACAGCGCCGGGCCGCGGCCCTTTGAGGGCCCGCCGCTCACAGGAAGAGCGGCTTGATGTGGCGGTCGAAGAGGTTGCCGGTCACATTGCGCGCGCAGGACTCGCGGCAGGCCTTGAGCTGCTCGAGGTAGCGCGGACCCATCTTGGCGGCGACCTTGAAGCCGACGTGGATGAGCTGGCGGATATTGGCGTTGTAGAGCGGGTTCTGCTGGTCGTGGCGCAGGGCGCCGACGAACTGCTCGCTGGTCCAGCCGTTGACGACGGCGGCGGCGGGGAGCTTCGAACGGTCGATGTCGATGACGGTCGCGTAAGGCTGGCAGAGCTCGTCCATGTGCGACAGGGCTTCCGCATAGATCTCCTTGGCGAGGGCGAGGCCGGCGCCGCCGGCTTCGGCGAGGCCGATGACTTCTTCGAGCCAGGTCGTGCCCGCGGTCTTCACGTGGACGCCGGCGCCATGCTTGGCGAGGGCGCGACGGATGGCCGGGTAGATCGAGAACTTGTCGCTGCCGCTGTGCACGGAGAGCTTCAGGTTAGCCGGGAGGCCGTACTGCTTCACCGCGTGGGCGATGACGCAGAGGTCGTCGTTGAACTCGCGCTCGAACTGGGCGAGGTCGCCGACGTAATCGACGCCCTTGTTGAAACGGCCGGTGAACTTCGGGGCGATGGTCTGGATCGGCACGCCTTCGTCGGCGATGGCGGCGAGGATGACGAGCAGCTCGGGCGGGGTCTGGGGGCTGTCGGTTTCGTCCATCGAGATCTCGGGGACGAAACGGCCGACGCCCTTCACGGAGACGATGTGGCGGTAGACCTTGCCGGCTTCCTGGACGGCCAGGAGGAACTTGGCGGCCGTGCGCTCGACGTCGGCGCGCGTGGTCGTGAACGGACGGTCGATGCCAGCGAGGGTGATCGTGCCGACGAGCTCCGGGTGGCGATCGACGAAGGCCTTCACCGCGGCGGGATCCGCCGGCTGGGCGATGAAGTCGGCGACGTCGATGGTGAAGAAGTCGGAGACGCCGACGAAGCGCTCGACGGTCTTCAGGCCGATGTGGTCGGCGTCGAGGAAGTACGGGGCGGTCCAGCCGAGGGCCTTCACGGCGGCGTCGGCCGCGGCGCGGGTGCTGGTCGGCTCGGAGCCGATGATGTTGTGCTCGCGGTTGGACTTGTTCCAGACCGGGACGATCTCGACGCCGTGCTTCTTGGCCGCGAGGCAGGCGGCGAGCTGGGCTTCGGCTTCGTGGGCGAAGCGGTCGCCCATGCCGAGGGAGAATTTACCGATGACGAGAGGTTGGGAGGACATACGCGGGGTAAGGGCGGCCAGAGTAGGGCCCGGGCGGACGCGTTGGCAACCACCCGGAAGTCTGATTTTCGGCGTTCCGCCCCCTCGCTTCTCCTTGCCCTCGACGCCGCCGTTCATCTTTACTGCCCGTCCTCCCTATGCACCTGAAGATTGCTGTCCTGCCTGGCGATTACATCGGCCCTGAAGTCATGGCCGCCGCCCTGCCCGTCCTCGAGGCCGTCCTGAAGAAGTCAGGCCACACCCTCGAGCACTCCACCCACGACGTGGGCGGCGCGGGCATCGACAACCATGGCAAGGCCCTGCCGGACTCGACCCTCGAGGCCTGCCGCGCCGCGGACGCCATCCTCTTCGGTTCCGTCGGCGGCCCGAAGTGGGAGAAGCTCCCCCCGGCCGAACAGCCGGAGCGCGCCTCCCTCCTCCCCCTCCGCAAGCACTTCACGCTCTACGCCAACGTCCGCCCCGGCCTGCTGCTGAAGAACCTCATCGATACTTCGCCGATCCGCCCGGACCGCATCCCGAACGGCGTCGACATGGTCTGCATCCGTGAGCTCACCGGCGGCCTGTACTTTGGTCCGAAGTCCACCAAGGAGATCGAAGGCGGCGATATCGAAGCCATCGACACCATGGTCTACCGCAAGTCGGAGATCGAACGCATCACCGACGTCGCCATCGCCACCGCGCGCGCCCGTCGCAAGCACATCACCCTCGTCGACAAGGCCAACGTCCTCCAGACCTCCGTCCTCTGGCGCAAGGTCGTCGCCGATCGCCTCAAGGCCACCGCCCCGGACATCGCCCTCACGGTGATGTATATCGACAACGCCGCGATGCAGCTCGTCCTCAAGCCCGCGCAGTTCGACGTCCTCCTCACCGAGAACATGTTCGGCGACATCCTTTCCGACGAGATGGCCGTCATCTGCGGCTCCCTCGGCATGATGGCCTCCGCTTCCCTCGGCGCGAACCGCAACCGCCACGGTTACGGTTACGGCCTCTTCGAGCCTTCGGGCGGCACCGCCCCGGACATCGCCGGCCAGGACAAGGCCAACCCGTGCGCCCAGATCCTCTCCGCCGCCCTGATGCTCCGCCACTCCTTCGGCCTCGAAGCCGAAGCGAAGGCCATCGAACTCGCGGTCGAGAAGACCATCGCCGAAGGCATCCGCACCGCGGACATCGCCGGCGGCGGCCAGGCCGTGGGCACCAAGGCCATGGGCGCGGCGATCCTCGCCCGACTCTGATCGTGGACGAAGCGGAACGACAGCGCGCGGCCGAACGACGTCGGGAGGCCGTGTGCAGTCCGTTCATGCGCATCTCTCGCTTCCCGGTCGACGTCGCCCGTGAACTGCTCGACGCCGGCTACTACCGCGTC
The DNA here is from genome assembly GCA_039797095.1 of Verrucomicrobiota bacterium. Lineage (GTDB taxonomy): Bacteria > Verrucomicrobiota > Verrucomicrobiia > Opitutales > UBA953 > UBA953. The sequence continues at coordinate 3,291 of JBDKIN010000219.1, read as the reverse complement.
GATCAGCTCGCCGGCCGTTCGCCCGAATCGCTCCTCACCGAAATCGCGGCGCGTAACAAGGGGAAGCTCCCGGCGCATTTCCTACCCTCGCTGCGCATGGCGGTCTACTTCGCGGAGTCCGACAGCCCGGACCCGAAGAAGCTGTTTCTCGATCAGTGGCAGTGAGCGCGGCAGGCGCGTGAGTGCTGCATCGATGGCAGAGGACTGCGTCGATGACAGAAAGCAGAACGAACCATTACTCGATTCAGCCCTCTGTCCTCGACCCAGTCATCGTCTGAGCAACTCCCGCCAATCTTTGTGCGCTTCCTTGTAGCGCTGGAAGGCCTCGTATTCGGCGGCGTCGATCTGGCCGTCTGAATTCAGGTCGATCTTCGGGAAAAGCCATTCCCAGCCGGCCTTGTGGGCTTCCCACTCCGGGCGCGAGACCTTGCCGTCATGGTTATCGTCGGCCTCGGCGAAGAAACCTTGGACGACGTTCTTGGCCTCCGCCTTAGTCGCGGCGGGGCGAAGCGATTCGTCCCAGCGGGTGAGCATGCCAGCCGCCTGCAAGGCCTTGGCGTAGGCGACAGGGTCGATGCGCTGCACAGGAACGTCGGCGGCAATGGCTTCGTTAGCGGCGATACCGACGGCTTCGCCGCACATCATGAAGGTCGGCTCCATGCGCGCGGAAGCGTAGCCGAGGAACGAAGCGGAGAAGCAGACGGAGACGAGCAGGTTCTCGGCGTCGGCCTCCCGCGGGGTCAGCGCCCGATACGGGATCGGGTAAGGCGTACGGGTCGGCCCATGGGCGCCGCCGACGAACATCCACCCTTCCAGTCCGACGAAGGTCTTGCCGTCCTTCTCGACCACGACGCGCCGCGACGGATAGGTATCGATGCCGTATTGGGCCAGCGCCACGGGGTCGTCGACCTGCGTGCGGTTATAGACGTCGGCCGCGGTGATCACATAACGGCCCTGCAGCCGGCGCGTGAGGCGCACATAGAGCTGGCCGGGCCAGCCCGCGGTGTCGGGATGACGCGGGAGGTCGAGGCCGAGCGCCGCGGTCTCCTGCCGGAAATCCGCTGGCACGCGCGCGTCGGTGCTCATGAAGTGATGCAGGCCGCGGAGATAATCCTGGTGGGCCTTCCAGACATTCGCCTTCGCCGCATAGTCCCCGGCCGCATAGAGATAGCTGATGCCCACCGGGGCCATCGTGATGAGCGAGTTGCGGTGGTAGTTATATTCCCCCGCGTTCATCCAGCCAGGGAAGATACGGGCGAGGCGCTTCTTCAGCTCGGCCGCGTCGGTGTAGGTCGCCTTCAGGTAGTCGACGTAACGCCCGACGAGTTCGTAATCCTTCGCGTCATAGTCGGCCGGCGGCGTGAGCGGCGCGCGGCGGACGGGATCGGACGTGACGTAATAGCGGTAATTGTAAGCCTGGATGCGCGAGTCGGCCGAGCCGACGGTTTCGGCGAAGCGATCCGTGACGCCCGGCAGCAGGCCGCTGGCGGCGTCGCCCGGCTTCACGTAAGGGTCGATCGGCGTGAGCTCGACCGGCTCGCGGACGCCGGCGGCTTCTTCGCCGTATTCCGCCGCGGACTCACGGGCGACGCGATACGGCACGCCCGCGCGGGCCATCAGGTCGCCTTCGTAGCCCGCGTCGATGAACACCTTGGCCTTCACGCGGAGACGCCCGACTTCGGTGGCGACCACAGGCGGGCAGCCCGTGGCGTCGAAAGGCGCGTAGTCGAAGGACGCCGACAGGATCTTCGCGCCGGACTGCTCCACGGAACCTACGCGCAGTTCGCGGACGACCTCGATGCCGCGGTCCTTCAGTAGCTGCTCGAAGGACGCACGGATGATCTCGGGGGAATTGCCGAGCGTCGTCAGCAAGGGCTTCGTCATCCCGCCCGTCGCCGCCGGATTCGGGCAATCTTCCAAGGGCTTGATCCCGGCGCCCAGGATGCCGCCGACCCAGCGGGACGGCTCGACGATGACGACCGAGCGGCCCGCCCGCTTCACCGCGGCCGCGGCCATGATGCCGGAGGGCGTGGCGCCGTAGACGCAGACCTCAACCTCTTTCACCTCGGCCGCACCGAGCGCGAACGGCAGCAACACGGACCAGATAAGCAGCTTCATGCGCCCATCCTGCGGCCCGCACCATAGGCCTCAACCCGATACATCTCCCTACCCCAACCCCTGCCCCTACCCCTCTTGCCGCCATTTGCCTTTCCCCTGATTCCCCTCACCCTCCCCGACATGGTTCCCACCGTCGTCGTTCCCGTCATGACCTTGGGCAACTGCGTCTTCCTCCCGCAGCAGCTCATGCCGTTGCGCATCTTCGAGCCGCGCTACCGTAAGATGCTGAAGGAGACCCTCGCGGGCAGCCGTATGTTCGCGATCTCGCAGCTGGACGAAGACAGCCTCTCGCCGGACAACGATGAACCGCCCTGCCCCTTCACGTGCGTGGGCCGTATCGTGGGACACGTCGAACTCGAGGATGGTACCTCGCACATCGTCCTCGAAGGCCTGCGACGCGCGCGGGTCATCAAGGTGAAGCGCAAGACACCCTACCCGCAGCTCGAGATCGCGCCGGTCGTCGACGAAGCCTCGACCGACCTTGCCGGCTGCACGCGGGATATCGCGCGCGTGCTCTCCTTCGCGGAGAACATCGTCGGTGAGCTCGGCGAGGACGCCGCCACGCTGATGCAGCGCCTGCGCAGCCTGGCCAACCAGCCCGGCGCCCTGGCCGACGCCGCCGCCGGACACCTCGTGGCCGACCCCGACACCCGCCGTGCCCTGCTGGAATGCCTCTCCCAGGATCAACGCATCAAGGCCGTGGCCGACGAACTCGCCCGCCTCGACGCCCAGCGGAAGCTGGATGAGCAGACCGGGGGCGAAGAGACTCAGGGGTTTAATTGAGACCTAAGGGGTAGGGACAGGGGTCGGGTTAGGGGTAGAAACAGCCCAGGATGATTATTTGCCGACCCCTACCCTCACCCCTCCCCCTACTTTCCACCCCTTTCTTCTTGCGGATTAGACTCATTCTAACTGATTAGGCGGTTAGAATGATTCAAAATCTCACTGAACACGATCGGGAGCACCTGCAAGAAGCCCTCGGAAAGAGCGGCCAGAAGGTCACCCCCCAGCGCGAAGCCGTCTTTACCGTCCTCCTGGCCGAGCGCGACCATCCCACGGTCGACGAGGTCTTCAACCGGGCCCGCGAGGTCATGCCGGGCCTCTCCCTCGCCACGGTCTACAACTGCCTCGAGACCTTCGTCGGCTGCGGCCTGGTCCGTCAGGTCAACCACG
>JBDKIN010000218.1:0-3292 GCA_039797095.1 Verrucomicrobiota bacterium | reverse complement strand
CGCCACCAGCCGAGACCGCCTTCGATGTCATTATACAGATCCTTGGGTTTCTCGTCCTTAGGATACTGCGGATGCATCCAAGTGCCGAAGAGGCCGGTCTGGAAACGATGGCCGGGGTATTGATTCAACAGCGGCCAGGCGGCGGCGTAGATCGAGAAGCCGGCGTCGTAGGTCTCCGGCACGCGCTCGGTCGGAACGAGCAGGTAGCCGGCCATCTCGACCTTCTGAGGGGCGGCGGAGGCGACGGCCGCCAGCAGGCAGGCGGTCAGGAGTGCGGGGGTGCGCATGCGGAGACTTAAGCCCCTGGACGGCGTCCTGCCCACCCGAAACGATGGGCGGTTGGCGGTTAGCGGTTTGCGGTTGGGCGTGCGCAGCCACCCTGACCTCGTGATTCGCCTATCTCTCAGCGAACGGCCGACCAAGGTTGATCGGCCCTATCCGACGGAGAGACGGAACGTTCGAGACTCTTCGTATCCAACCGCTAACCGCCAACCGCTGATACCCTCTGCCTCTGCCCCTTGAATCTAGCCCCTCCCCCTACCCATACCCCTGCAAAGCCTAGCCCTATCCCTACCCCTATCCCTAGCCCTCCCAATTGGGCTTTGACTAGGGTTTTCCCCGTCCGTTAACCATACCCCTCGATTCCGTCCGTCCCGCCCCCATGAAACGCACCCATACCTGCAACGCCCTCCGCCCCGCCGACGCCGGCCAGACCGTGACCCTCGTGGGTTGGGTCGACACCAAGCGCGACCTCGGCGGTGTGACCTTCGTCGACCTCCGCGACCGCGAAGGCATGACCCAGGTGGTCTTCAATCCGGGCGCCAACGGCATCCAGGAAATCGCCCAGCGCCTGAAGACGGAATCCGTCATCGAGATCACGGGCAAGGTCCGCGCCCGCTCGGCCGACACCGTCAACGCCAAGCTCGCCACCGGCAGCATCGAAATCTCGGCCGAGACCCTCCTTGTCCATAACATCTGCGCCGACCTGCCGTTCCCGATGGACGACGACAAGGCCGACAAGGTGAACGAAGACCTCCGCCTCGAATACCGCTTCCTCGACCTCCGTCGTCCGCGTAACATCGGCCTCCTCAAGCTGCGCGCGAAGGCCGCCCGCGCCATCCGCGCCGAGCTCGACAGCCAGGACTTCCTCGAGATCGAGACCCCGACCCTCTTCAAGAGCACCCCGGAAGGCGCCCGCGAGTTCCTCGTGCCGAGCCGCACCAACCCCGGCGAATTCTACGCGCTCACGCAGTCCCCGCAGCAGTACAAGCAGATGCTCATGGTGGCCGGCGTCGAACGCTACTATCAGATGGCCCGTTGCTACCGCGACGAAGATCTGCGCGCCGACCGCCAGCCGGAGTTCACGCAGGTCGACCTGGAGATGTCCTTCATCGACCGCGAGGACATGTACAAGCTGATCGAAGGCATCCTCAAGCGCACCTGGAAGGAGACCCTCGGCATCGACATCCCGACGCCCTTCCCGCGCATGGCCTACCAGGAAGCGATGGACCGCTTCGGCATCGACAAGCCGGACACCCGCTTCGGCATGGAGATCCAGGACCTGACGGCCCTGTTCAAGAACTCCTCCTTCAAGGTCTTCAACGGCGCCGCCAATACCCCGGGCTCCGTGGTCCGCGCGATCAACGCCAAGGGCCTCGCCGACATCACCCAGGGCGAGCTCACCAACTTCGAGAACATCGCCAAGAGCGCCGGCGCCAAGGGCCTCGCGTTCATCAAGTGCGAAGCGGGCGAATGGAAGTCCCCGATCGTGAAATTCTTCTCCGACGACGAGAAGGCCGCCCTGAAGCAGCAGCTCAACATCGAGGACGGCGACATCGTCTTCTTCGCCGCCGCTCCGTGGGAGCAGGCCTCGACCATCCTCGGCCGCATCCGTCTCGAGTCCTCCTACCTCCTCAAGGCCCGCGGTCGCCTGACCCTGCCGGCCGACCAGTACAACTTCCTCTGGGTCATCGAATTCCCGCTGATGCTCTGGGACGAAGAAGAGAAGCGCTACCTCTCCGCCCACCACCCGTTCACCGCCCCGGTCGTCGAGGACGAGCCCCTGCTCGCCACCGACCCCGCCAAGGTCCGCGGCCAGCACTACGACATCGTGCTCAACGGCGTCGAACTCGGCGGCGGTTCGATCCGTATCCATAACCCGGCCGTCCAGAAGCGCGTCTTCGAGGACATCCTCAAGATCCCGCAGGATCTCGTCGACAGCCGCTTCGGCTACATGCTCAAGGCCTTCTCCTACGGCGCCCCGCCCCACGGCGGCATCGCCCTCGGCTTCGACCGCGTGGTCGCCATGCTCGCCGGCCGCTCTTCGATCCGCGATATCCTCGCCTTCCCGAAGAACCAGAACGGCCGCGACCTGATGGCCGACTGCCCGAGCCCGGTCGCCCCGAAGCAGCTGCGCGACCTGCGTATCCGCCTCGTGGAAGACGAGCCGAAGCCGAAGGCCTGAGGCCCTTCCCGGCTCCCTGACGAAAGGCACGCGGCAGCGTGCCTTTTTCTTTGGCGGGCATTTAGCCTTCCCCCGCAAGGTGGGTCGGCCTATTCCCTTCAGCCATGTCCGACGCTTCGCCCTCTCCTGCTCCCGCTCCCCACGTCGTGGGCCAGGGCTATGAGTTCGAAGAAGTCCGCGCCTTCCTCGGCGGCGACCCGAAGCCGCCGAACTTCGTCATCCACCAGGCCGGCGCGGTCATCGGCGTCTGCCTCGGCCTCGGCTGGAATCCGCGCGCCGACGGCGAACCGTGCGAAGTCTGGGTCGGCCGCAAGGGCGACCAGCCCAAGTGGGGCATCAAGCTCGCCGAGACCCGCGGACCGCTCCCGGTCTACGTCCGTCGCACCGAAGGCGGCAAGTGGTTCTACAACGGCCTCTACGAAGTGACGAGCCACACGACCGACCCGAACATCATCCGCCCGCGCCTCATGCCTCCGAAGATCGTGGCGATCGACCGCCTGGTCTTCCTGAAGCGCTGCGCGGCCTGAACGCCATGAACGAAGAACGCCGCCCTCACCGCGACCCGCTGCACGGCGTGACCTTGCAGAAGCTGCTTGAGACCATGGTCGCCAAATACGGCTGGCAGGAACTCGCCTACCGCATCCCGATCCGCTGCTTCATGTTCGATCCGACGATCAAGTCGTCGCTGACCTTCCTGCGCAAGACCCCCTGGGCCCGCGAGAAGCTCGAGAACTGGTACGTCGGCGACGTCCGGAAGTCCCAAGGCTTCGGACTTTGAGCTTCGCCGCAGGGCGAACCAAGGCAGGGGCACGATTCATCGCGCACTCC
>JBDKIN010000217.1:0-4143 GCA_039797095.1 Verrucomicrobiota bacterium | reverse complement strand
CTTCATTCCCTGCATCCGGATGCTCCAGCGGGAGACTTCTTCGATCTCGTCGAGAGAGACAGGGGCGGGGCCGCCAATACGAACCGCGGAGAGGAAAGCGGTGAGCGCTTCGGCGTGGCCTTTGCCTCGGGCGGGGCCGCCAAGCCAGGCAGGAAGAACAGAAGCTCCGGGAAGGCTCCGATGGAGATCCGGATAGTCTGAGCCAGGGCTAAGCAAGGTACGCCAATTATCCAGTTCGACGCTCCATCCGCCCTTCCCGCTAGCCATGACCTTTTCCTTAGGGTGTTCGGCCGGAAGGTCGGTGCGATAATTCAGGAACGCCTGCCGACCGTCGACGAACGTGAGCGAGAAGAAGCCGCCATCCTGACCATCGGTGTCGCGGGATAACGGGCGCACCTCGGCGAGCGGGCAGCCCATCACGTAGCGGAGCAAGTCGACGGAGTGGCAGGCTTCACCGACGATGCGACCCCCGCCTTGCCGGAGATCGAGGGTCCAGTGGTCGGACGGCAAGCGACCGGCATTGATCACGATGCTGGCCGAATAGCTGTCCTTGCTCGCAGCCAAGGCAGCGCGGAGGTGGACGGCGAGCGGGGCGAAACGGCGGTTGAAGCCGACGGCGAGAAGGCCCGCAGACGATCGGGCGACAGCCATCGTGGCGTCGAGGTCGGCCTCGGTCAGCGCAAGCGGCTTCTCGGCCCAGACGTGCTTGCCGGCCCGGAGTGCCGAGCGGACGAGCTCGCCATGATCCGCATGGCGGGTCGCGATGAAGACCGTCGAGACTTTCGGGTCGTCAAGCACCGCGGTCACGTCGGTGGTCGCCGTCGCCGCGGAACCGGCGAGCAGCTTCGCGGAAAGGCCGTTGGCGGAGACGAAGGCGGAGGGCGACGCGCCTTGGCGACGGAGCTCCGGCACGAGCACGCGGGAAGCGAAGTTGCCGCAGCCGATGACGCCGATGCCGCCGACGGTGCGACGATCCCAATCCGCACCCGGCATCGTCCGGGCAAGCGACTCGTTCGGGACGGCGTATTCGATGAGCAGGCCGTAGGCGCCCGGGCGACGGAGGTCGACGTAGATCTGCGGTGCTTCGGCGAACGGATGGCGCGAGGTCAGCAGCGACGCGACATCGAGCCCGCCGGAAGCCATCAGCGCCAGGACTTCGTCGAAGTTGGCGCGGGCCGAAGAAGGATCGGACGCATCGGCGGAACCGTAGGAACGCGAGACCTGGAAGGTCACCTCGTTCTCATAGAAGTCGGCGCGATTGAGCGTGAGGCCCGTCACGCCCACGAGGACGACGCGGCCGCGGCGGCGGCAGAGCCGCGCGGCTTGATTGACCGGTTCGTCGGACGACGTGCTGGCCGTGATGAGCACCCCGGCGGCACCACCCGGCGCGAGCGTGGTCAGTGGGACGCCCAATTCCGGGACCGAAGCGCCGGCGTGCTTGGCGTCGGCGCGCTTCGCCTCGTCGGGGTCGACGCCGACGACCTTGATCCCGCGGGCGCGGAGCAGGCGCACCGCGAGCTGGCCGATCAGGCCGAGGCCCATGACCACGACCGTGTCACCGGGACGCGCGTCGATATGCCGAATGCCCTGCAGGGCGACGGCGGCCAGCGGCGTGAAAGCCGCGTGCTCGGCGGGGACGCCGTTCGGGACGCGGGCGGCGAAGGCCGGATCGGCGGAGACCACTTCCGCGTGGGGCGAATTGGAGACCACGCGGTCGCCGACGGCGAAGCCCGGGACCTGGCCGGCGTCGAGGACCTCACCCACGTGACAATAGCCGAGCGGAATCGGCTGGGCGAGCTTGCTGCGGACGGCGGCGAGCGTCGGGAAGAGGCCTTCGGTCCGCATCTTCGTGAGGACGGCGCGGAATTTCTCGGGCTGCTGGCGGGCCTTGCTGAGCCAGCCGGCGCGACCGAACTCGACGAGCATGCGCTCCGTGCCGAGCGAGACCAACGAACGCGAAGCGCGGACGAGCAGGCGTCCGCGGCGCGGGCCGGGCGCGGGCGCGTCGACGAGCTCGGTGCGACCCGATCCCAGATGCTGGATGAGCTGGCGCAAGGTCAGGGACGGGCCTGGTCCTGCTCGAAAGAGGACTGCTCGGTGAAGGTCGTCATCGCCGCGAGCACGAAGCCCGCCGTGAACATCAGGGGAGTGAACCAGATGAGCAGGTCAATCGTGGCATGCAGGCCGAGGAAGATGAGACCGAGCGCGAGCGGGTAAGTCTCCGGATGGCCGGGACGGAAGGCACGGAAGAGCTTGCGGCCGAGCCAGCCGAAGAAGGCCAGGAGCGGGAGCAGGCCGATCACGCCGACCTCGGCGAGCAGCTCGAGCCAGTCGTTGTGCGCGTGAATCGCGCGGAAGAGAAACTTCCCGTCGCGCCGGAGCTCCGGCTGCATCGCCTGGTAAGGCGGCGAGACCCAGCGGTAGGAACCCGCGCCATAGCCGACCCACACGCGGCCCGTCCAGCCGCCTTCGGTGGCGAGCGCCCACGTCGCGCGGCGCAGCGGCGCCCGGTCGTCGAAGCCGGTCGCCTGATAGGTCGCCGCCTTGGCCTTGAAGCGGTTGAGCAGCGGCTGGAGGTCCGCCACGAGCAGGACCGACGCGGCGGAAAGCGCGAGGGCCCCGCCGGTGATCAGCATGATGCGCCGGCGCGAGCCGCTCGAGCCCGGGAAGCCGAACCAATAGGCGGCGAGCGGAGCGATGACGAGCAGGAGCAACGCGAACGCCGCGCCCGCCGTGCTGTTGGTCAGGCCGGCGAGGAGCGCGAGGGCGAAGGCGAGGAAGGCGGCGGCGAGATGCGGCCCGCCGCGGAGGACGTTGTCGCCGGCGCGTCGGATATGCCAGAAGGTGAGCGCCAGCGCGACGGCCGCGTGCAGGTAGAGATACACGCCCGCATGGTTGCGGTTCATGAACGTGCCGAACGACTGCGTGTTGTAGGGCACCGGGAAGCCGAGGACGGTCCCGGACGATTTCTGGTTCAGCACCCCGAAGGCCCCGACCGCGAGGGCCGCGAGCACGGTGATCCAACCGAGAATCAGGTAGCCGCGACGGCGGCGAAGGCCGTGACGCAGCGAAAGGAAGAGCAGCCACGGCGCCCCGAACACCATCATCTGGCGCCAGGCGTTCATCGGCGGCTGCTTCGTGTCGGACGCGGAGAACGGCGCCTGCAGGCCCGAAGGCAACCAGCTCACATACGGCTGGGGACGCACGTCGAACTTGCCGACGTCGATGCCGGGAAGGCCTTGCGCGGCCCAGAAGGCTTCGCGGTCGACGGCCACGCCCCACGCGTTCCAGTCCTGGATCGCGAAGTAGGCGAAGAGCAGGACGCCGGCCCAGAAGGGGATCGAACGGAAGAGGTCGGCGCGGGCTTCGGCGGCGGGACGCGAGACGAGATCGCGCGAGAGCAGGAACCAGGCGAGCGAAGAACCGGCGAGCAACGCGGCCGGGAAACAGACGTGGTCGAGCCAGCGATAAGTGAACGGCTCGTAGCCGCCGGCAGCGGCGACCCCGACGGCGACCAGCAGGCCGACGAAGGCGACCGCCATCACGAGGCGCTGCGCGCGGGCTTCCGCGCAGACGGCAAGGAAAGCGGCGGAAGCGAAACCGAGCGCCGCGGCGACCGTCCAGAGCACCACGCCGGCCCAGCCCCACGGCGCCACGACGAGGACGAGCCCCGCGAGGAGCATCACGGTGCGTTCACGGGCGGTGAAAGAGGAAGAGGGCATTATTTAATTAGGGGGCAGGCTGGCACGTGGGCATGGGGGCAAGGGGAGGACAAGTAGGGCTAGAGGCAGTGCAAAGGTGCAAATCGGAGCAGAGCTCCTGTGCAAAAGTGCAAAGGTGATTCTTAAGGGGTAGGGCTAGGGGTGGGGGTAGGAAAATTCTTTCAGATGTCTCGAGGTAGGGACGTGATCACCATCACGTCCGCCCTGAAGCCTCACGGATGCGATGTCATCGCATTCCTACCCAAGGCCTTCACTCCACCGATACTCAATACTCGATACTCAATACTCTCGCGCCACGTTTGCACCTTTGCACAGGCCGCAGGCCGGTTGCACTTTTGCACAGAGGACAGCACGTGGTGCTGTCCCTACCTGCTGCCCTCGGATCAGACGATCCCCGCCTGATAAATATCGTGGATACGGA
>JBDKIN010000216.1:0-2607 GCA_039797095.1 Verrucomicrobiota bacterium | reverse complement strand
GGGAGTAATCAGCGAAGAGCGGGTTATCCAGTCCTTGGAGCAGCGCCGCGCCGGCCGCGCCGGCGTCACCGGACTGGAAGGCCTGATGCGCGGCGAGATAATCGCCGAGCGAGTTGTCCGGGGCGGCCTTCCGGAAGGCGGCGAGCGCGGCGCCCTTCTCTGCCGGCGTCTCGCCACGCAAGGCGAGTTCCAGCTGAGCCAAAGGGTTCTGCGGGTCCAGGATCGCGGCCTCACGGGCATACTTGAGGTCCTTGAGCAGACGGGAAGCCGCGAGGAGGTTCTGGGCGGTGCGGCCTTTCTCGCGCAGGAACGCTTCGACCTCGACCTGGCTGAGCGACGGCACCTTGCCGGCCAAGATATCCTGTACCGTCACGCCCTGGCGCTTGGGCGGAGTCTCGAGCTTCGGGATGATGTCGGCGGCGCTGCGCGGCTTGAGCTTGGGCGCGACCTGGGCGACCGCGGACGGCTTGCGGAGCAGCTCCCACTTCTTCCCGCGTACGATCCACACCCCCACGGCTATCAGCCCGAGGACGGCGAAGATCTGCGCAGCGCGGCGGAGGGACATCGAGAATGAAGATTAGGGGGCAAGTGGGCACCTGGGCAAGCGGGCTCGGACAGGCAAAATCTCCACCAAGGGCAGCACCGGGGCCGGGACTAAGAGCACAAGAGGTCCCCCAAAGGCTTCAACCAGGTGCCGACTACGAGCCACCCTCTGAACGCTATTACGAGCAACCAAGGTCGAGCTAAGGATGCCGTCCTTCGGGCGCATTCAGGCTCGAGACGTGTCGGAGCGACGGAACCAAAAGATGAAACCCGCCAAAAGCGCCATCCTGATGACGATCAGCCCAGGAATCCAAATCTGGGTGTCATGATCGATGCCTGGATTAGCCGTAAGGCCCATCGTCACGCTACCCGGCGACGCGCCAGACGCAGCAGGCATCTGGAAACTCATGATGGTGAACGTGAGGAGCCCGCCGAGGGTGATCAGCAGCGACCTGCGAAACGCCCGAGGGCTGGAAAGATTATCACTTAGCCACCAGGCGACGGTGAAAATAATCAGCGGTCCCACCCAGTTGAAGGCCGGCGCGAACCATTTGAGTCCTGAAACCGGCATAAGCCCGTGCAAAGCAGCTAAGACCGGCATGCTAACCCACCCCATGGAAACGAACCAAGCCAGGATGCCCCAGAGGATTCCAGCTGAAGCGGGGAACCGCCACCACCAGCGGCCACCGAAACGTTCCTCGGCGGCGGCCTGCGCCAGTTCGCCGGGCTTACCGAGGCGGGCAAGGGCTTCCTGGGCGGGCATAACTTCGGCCAGGTTACGATAATGATCCACCCACTCGGCGGCCAGGCGGCGCGCGTAGGCACCCCGGATGCCTCGGGCTTTCAGCTCCCGAAGAAGGTCGGCCTTCAGCAAACCCGCGTGCGTATCGGTCTCAGAGCGCATAGCCCATGCCTCCGATGGTTTCGACGGCGTGGTTCACCGCGCGCAGTTCATCCAGTAACATATTGAGTCGTTTCTGCCCCTTGGCTCCGAGACGGTAGTAGCGCCGGATACGACCAGCGACCTCTTCTTCCCGGGTGGCCAGCAAGCCCTTTGCCTCGAGGCGATGCAGGACCGGATAGATGCATCCTTCGCTGAAGCGAATCCGCTCAACGGATGATTTGGCGATCTCGCTGACGAGCTGGTAGCCGTATTTTTCGCCGGAGGAAAGCAGGCGGAGGATGAGCAGTTCCGGAAGCCCATTGGTGAACGAGGATTGGTTCATACCATCCAGCATACCTAACGTATATAGGTGTCAAGCATAACAGTGTTAGGTATATGCGTTGTGCGTTTATTGACTGGGCTCACGGGGCTCCCCCTGGCCGGCTGGGCGCAGCCACCCGACGCGGGTGACGAGGAGCAACACGCCCGAGCCAGATGGTGGCGGGTGGCGGCCAGGCGGTGAAAATAAAAAGGGCGCCCGCAGGCGCCCTCATTAATTCCCCGTGTCAACGTGTCCCCTTGCCCACGTGACCCTCGCGGCGCCTTGCGCCGCGCTCAGTAACGATAGCTGTCCGGCTTGAACGGGCCGCACTGGTTGACGCCGATGTACGAGGCCTGCTCCTTGGAGAGGATCGTCAGCTTGGCGCCGAGCTTGCCGAGGTGGAGGCGGGCGACTTCTTCGTCGAGGTGCTTCGGCAGGACGACCACGCCGGGCTTGGCCGTGGCGCGGGTCTCCCAGAGGTGCATCTGGGCGAGGACCTGGTTGGTGAACGAGGTCGACATCACGTAGCTCGGGTGGCCGGTGGCGCAGCCGAGGTTCACGAGGCGTCCTTCGGCGAGCATGTACAGCTGGCGGCCGTCCTTGAACGTGTAGCGGTCGACCTGCGGCTTGATGGTGTCCTTCTTCACGCCCTTGAAGGCGTTGAGACGGGTGACCTGGATCTCGTTGTCGAAGTGGCCGATATTACAGACGATCGCCTGGTCCTTCATCTTGGTGAGATGCTCGAGCGTGATGATGTCCTTGTTGCCCGTGGCGGTGACGTAGATGTCGGTGGTGCCGAGGGTGTCCTCGACGGTCACGACGCGGAAGCCTTCCATCGCGGCCTGGAGCGCGCAGATCG
>JBDKIN010000215.1:0-4057 GCA_039797095.1 Verrucomicrobiota bacterium | reverse complement strand
ATGGACATCCGCGACGTCCAGCTCGGCGACAGCACCGGCGAGTTGAAGAAATTGAGCTGAGCTCAATTTCTTCAACCCAGAGTATCGAGTCCGGAGTATCGAGTATCGGGGGTAGTGCAGCCTTTGGTAGGGATGCGATGACCTCGCCTCCGCCGTCTTAAGGTAGGGACAGCACCACGTGCTGTCCTAGATCTGCCTCGGGTAGGGACGGCTCTCCGAGCCGTCCGCCCCTGCATCCATCACGGCGGGCTCGGAGAGCCACGCCCTACCCGGCTCTCTGTGCTTCCGGGCCTCTCGCTTACGCCCCCTTGCCCCTGTGTCACCATGCCCACGTGCCCCCTCGCGGCTCTGCCGCGTGCCCACGTGCCCCCTACGAGTGAGCGGCGCTACGCGCCGCTCACTCGTAATGCGTCCACATCCTGAGCACCTTCACCGTCTTCTCCTTGGCATAGACCTGATACACCAGCCGATGCTGGAGGTTGATCCGGCGGGAGTAAGCTCCGGCCAGGTCGCCGACCAGTGACTTGTAAGGCGGGGGATTCTGGAAGGGGTTCTTCGCCAGTATCGCCAGGAGCCCTTCAACCTTCGGACGCAGGCCCGCCTTGGATGCCTGGTGGGCATCCTTCTGGGCTTGGTTCGTATAGGCCAGCTCCCAGCTCACCAGCGGAGCTTCTTGGAGGCCTTCTTCAGCGGCTCTTTCATTCCATGGCGGATCGAAGCACCCATGCCTGGAATCGCCGCCAAGTGCAGCGTCTCTTGGATATTAGCCCAGTCGGCCTCGCTCACCAGGACCGCGTTGCCGCGCTTGCCCGTGATCTGGATCGGCTCATGGACGGAGGCCTCGATCAGCTTGTAGAGCTGCGCGCGGGCGCGGGTGGCGGAGATCGTCGTCATGACGATAAAGGTACGTAAAAGCGTACGCATAGCAAGACCCCCTTCAGATGTGAGTATGGAGTTTTGAGTATCGAGTATCGGGCGATGCATGGATTTCACGCCTCGACGCTCCCGATCTCCCCCGCCCACTTCAACCCCGGGAACCCCCCAGGACGGGGTCAGACTTCGTTCGGCATGCTGAACGTGTCTGACCCCGTCCACCGCCGCCCCCATGTCCCCGTTACTCGTGCCCACGAAACCCTCGAGACTTCGTCGCGCCGGTAGGGATGACCGGCCCGGTCATCCTTGGGCGCGCGGGCCGCACGCCCCTACCTTAATCCCACAACGCTTGCTATGCGTAGGGTCGGGACCGCGTCACGACATGGCATGTAATCTCATTCTCAGGTCCTGCACCCCATACCTGCAGACCTGAACCTGGCTCCCGGCCGCCGAGACCCGCGACCTGCGGATCATCCGCCGTGTATTATAATATAATATTCTTATATAAAATCCCCCTTGCCCCCGTCCGCCCGATACTCACAGTCGCCCGTCATGAACCCCGCCCGTCTGCTCCTCCTGAGCCCGCTCCTCCTTGTCGGTTGCCTCAACCCCCAGGACGTCCACAACAGCGTCAAAGGTGACGACAAGGCCACCATCTCCGTCGGCGCCGCCCAGCGTAGCGTCAAGGTCGGCATGACCAACGCCGCCGTCGCCGAAGCGCTCGGTTCTCCCAACATCCTCTCGACCGATGAGGAGGGTCGCGAAGTCTGGATCTACGACCGCGTGACCTCTTCCGTCCGCGCCACCGCCGCCAACGGCCCCCTGACCCTGTTCGTGGGCGGGGCTGCCGCGGCCGCCGAGCGCTCCCAGAGCACGCTCACCATCATCGTGAAGTTCGATAAGGCCGGTAAGGTCCGCGACCTGGCTTACCATACCTCCAAGTTCTAAGCCATGCGCCTGCTCGCCCTTTGCTGCGTGGCCCTGCTCGTCGCGGGTTGCCAGACCGGTATCCCCGAGGACGCCCTCGCCCTGCAGCCCGACTCCCTCGAGCGTCGCCAGCTCGAATCGCGCCGCTTCACCGGCGGCAAGGAAGCCGACATCTTGTCCGCCTGCTCCGGCGTGGGGCAGGACATGGGCTTCACCATCGACGAATCCGAGACCAAGCTCGGCGTGCTCGTGGCTTCCAAGAACCGCGAAGCCAGCGACGTCGGTTCCCGCGTGGCCATGGCACTGCTGTTCGGGGCCAATGCCGCCAACTCGATGGATAAGTCCCAGACGATCCGCCTCTGCATCGTCGTGAAGCCGGTCGCCGGCAAGGAAGGCCAGGAGTGGGTCGTCCGCGCCACCTTCCAGCGCATGGTCTGGAACAGCTACGGCCAGCTCACCCGCCTCGAAGGCCTGCGCGAGCCGGAACTCTACCAGCAGTTCTTCGAGAAGCTCTCGAAGTCGGTCTTCCTCGAAGCCCAGAAAATCTAACTCATGATCACCCGTCTCTGCCTCCTCGCCGCCGCCCTCGCCGTCACCGGCTGCGTCCATAATTCCACGAACTCGGCCCTCGAGGTCGGTTCCGACCAGGTCCAACTGCGCCAGATCCAGAGCCGCGCCTTCGACACGACCGATAAGACCAAGACCCTGCGGACGGTCATCTCGACCCTCCAGGACCTTGGCTTCGTCATCGACAAGGCCGACCTCGAACTCGGCTCGATCACCGCGACCAAGCTCGACGGCTACGCCCTGCGCATGTCCGTCACCGTCCGTCCGCGTAACGCCAAGCAGCTGCTGGTCCGGGCGAACGCCCAATACCAGGAAGCCGCCGTGACCGACCCGGCCCCCTATCAGGCCTTCTTCAGCTCGCTCTCGAAGAGCATGTTCCTGACCGCCCAGGACGTCGACTGACGCTCCTGACCGGCTGGCTTCCGATAGAAGCGGCTGTGGCCGCGCCTATTTTATTATAAACCTAATAGAAATATACGGTTGCCAGGTCCGCGGAGGGCGGTCTTATTCGGATTCGCTATGAAACATACCCCTGCGATCCTCCTCCTCACCCTCGCCGCCGCCTCGGCCTCCGCCGCTGTCGGCGCTGGTAACGACCTCAACTACGACCGCCTCGGCGTCGGCTACGAATCCAATGACCTGCTCAAGTCCTTCGTCGTTTCCGGCGAAGCCAAGCTCGGCGAGTACGTCCTCGTGGGCGGCAGCTATTCCGACGTCTCCGGCAAGGGAGACAACGACGGTTACGACGGCAACATCGTGCGTTTCGGCCTCGGCGCCGTCTTCACCGCCGGCCCTGGCGACCTGATCTTCCGCGCCTCTTACGGCCAGGGGAACATCGCCACCGATGACTTCGACAGCGCCGGCGTCGCCGATGAGAGCTCCTTCGGTCTTTCCTATCGTGCCGCCCTCGGCGCCGGCTTCGAAGGCGAACTGGGCTACGCTCGCGTGCGCACCCGGATGGCCGGTTATAACAACGTCGATATCGCCGCCGGTATCATCAACGACAACGTCTTCAGGGTCACGCTCCGCCATAACTTCACCAGTAACTTCGATGTCCGCGTGACCTACCTCTTCCAGGACGACTTCATCGGTGGAGACACCTTTGGCATCTCGGCCGGCTACAGCTTCTAAGCTGTTCGGATAGCTTCTGGCACCAGAGCCCGGCCTTACGGCCGGGCTCTTTCCGTTTACGGTATCCCCGCTTAGGCAGGGACGCGTTCACCTCGCCTCCGCCGTATATCTCCCCATGTCCCCGTTACTCGTGCCCACGAAACCCTCGCGACTGCGTCGCGCCGGTAGGGATGACCGGCCCGGTCATCCGTTGTCTCCGTTCGCCGCAGGGCGAACCGAGGTAGGGGCACGATTCACCGTGCACTCCTTCCTTGGAGGGCGCGGCGAAGCCACGCCCCTACCTTCGGCCGCCCTACGGCGGCCCCTATACTCCATACTCTATACTCCCAACTGATCCTCCGGGCCTCTCGTTTACGCCCCCTTGCCCCCGTGTCACCGTGCCCACGAAACCCTCGCGACTGCGTCGCGCCGGTAGGGATGACCGGCCCGGTCATCCTTGGGCGTGCGAGCCGCACGCCCCTACCCAATCAAGTTCGCCGCAGGGCGAACCGAGGTAGGGGCACGATTCATCGTGCACTCCTTCCTTGGAGGGCGCGGCGAAGCCACGCCCCTACCTTCG
>JBDKIN010000214.1:0-31947 GCA_039797095.1 Verrucomicrobiota bacterium | reverse complement strand
ACGGCGGGGTTGACCTTAAGCGCCGAGTAGATCGACCGCACGGCCTCCGTGGCGATGCGGTCCTTGTCCTGACGGGCGAGCAAGGCGCGGTCCGGGCCGGCGGTCGCGACGACCTTGGGGATCGTGCCGATCAGCGGCAGGCCGAGGGAGCCCTCGACGTCCTGGGCGGACTTGATGCGGTCGTCCAAGGTGCCGAGCACGACGATCAGGACCACGCCGAAACCGAGGCCGAGGCCGAGGCCCACGAGGGCGCTGAAGTAATAGTTCTTGTTGATCGGCTTGTCCGACACGGAAGGCATGTCGAGGATGCGGATCGACGTGCTGGTGCCGGAGGTCGAGGAGCGGAGCTTGGCCTCCTCGTAATTGAGCTTCTGGCGGCCGAGGAACTCCTCGTTGGCGCGGATATCCTTGTCGACGCGCTCAAGCTCGACGTTGGCGGCCTGCAGCTTGGAGATCTCTTCTTCCTTCGCGACGAGGTTGCGGAGGATGGCCTCATGGCGGGCCTTGGCGTTCTCCAGGGCGGCGCGGCGGGATTTCACGGCCTGCGTGACGGCCTCCTTGAGCTGACGCTCGACCTGATTAAGCGCCTCGCGCTCCGCGATGAGCTTAGGATGCTGGTCGGTGAGCTCCTCCATCATCTGGCTGATGCGGATCTTCGAGGCGCTGATGGCGGTCTGGGCGGCGGCGACGTCGGTGTCGGCCCGGATCTGCGGGATGTCGCCGATCGGACGACCGGCCTGCTCGTAACTGGCGATCACGGCGACGAGGATCTCGTTCTCGTCGATCTGCTTGCGGGTCTCCTCGCGGTCCTTGACGAGCACCGAGCGCTCGGTGGTCAGCGTGTTGGTGTCCTTGGCGATGGAGAGGAGCTTCTGGTTCTTGATGAGCTCGTTCTTCTGCTCGTAGAGCCGGCGGACCTTGTCGTCGAGGGTCTCGATCTCGATACGGGCCTTCTCCACGAGGGGATTGGTGACCATCAGGCGGTCGTCTTCGCTGTTCTTCTGGATGGACTCGCAGAAAAGACGGGCGACCTGCCGGGCAAGGTCACGGTTCGGGTGGGTGAAGTCGACGTTGATGACGAGGGTCTGGCGCTGCGGGGTGATCCCACGCTGCTTCGCGAAGACCTCCTGCGGGGTCAGCGGACCCGAGAAGACGTTGCCGGCCTGATAAGGCTCCAGGACATGCTTGAGCTCGGCCGCCGTGAGGCGCTTCGAGACGCCTTCGATGATGTTGGCGCTGCGCATCGCCTCGACGGCCGTGAAGAAATCGTCATTGGAGACGATCTTGAAATTATCGTCGGCCGCGGAAGAACCGCCGTTGATGTTCGGGGCCAGGCGGAAGACGCGGAGACGGCCGGTGGCGCGATATTCCGCGGTCGTATTGAAGGTGCTGAGCAGGGCGAGCGTCAGGAAGACGAGCGCGGAGAGGATGACCCACCAGTAGCGTTCCCGCAGCATGAGCAGGTAGCCCATGATCGGGTTGGCGGAGGTGGGGCGCTGGCCGGAGCCGTAGCCGCCGTAGCCATATCCCTGCCCCTGCCCGGCGCCGTAGCCGCCGTAGCCATAAGAGCCATAGCCACGGGAACCGCCGCGGGCGGGTTCAGCCGGGCGGCCGGAGGAAGCGGGGTCGGGCGTGGCCATGAGGTCTCAGATGCGGCTGTCGCGGACGTAGATCTGGTCTTCGTCCTCGAGGACGAAGTCCGGCTCGTCTCCGTCGTCGATCCGCCGGACGTCCTTGGTGATGACCATCGGCGAACCCGGGCGGGCTCGCTTGATGGTGACTTCGGAGCGGTTGCCGCGCGGCAGGACGCCGCCGGCCATGGCGAGGGCGCGGCCGAGCGTGAGGGTCTCTTCGGGCGGAATCGAGACGGGGCCGGGCTTGCCGACGTAGCCCGAGACATACACGCGGCGTTCGGCGTAGGTGACGATGGAGATGGCGACCTGCGGCTTCTTGAAATACTGGCGGAACTGGTTGGCGAGTTCGACCTGCGCCTGCGTGAGCGTGAGGCCTGCGACGGGCACGAGCTTCTTCAGGAAGGGGATGTCGACGGTGCCGTCGGAATTGATGCGTCGTTCGATCTGCGTGTCAGGTTGGTTGATCACGAGGATGCGGACGAAATCACGCGGGCGCAGGCGGTAGCTGTTCTGGCCGTCGGCCGGATCGGCCTGCACCGTCGGCGTCGCGACGACGTAATCGGCGGGCGCGGCGGCCGGCTTCACGGCGTCGGCGGGCGGAGGGACGAAGGCGACGGAGGCGGGCTCGCCGGCCCCGATGGTGAGCACGTTCTCGGGCTCGAGGGCGGTGGAAGAGAAACCCGCGCCGTCAGAAGCCGCGCAGGCCGTGAGGAGGAAGGCGAGACAGCCGACTCCGAGCAGGCGATGAAGGACGGAAGGCATGAGGAAGATAGTAGGCAAGGACTTCGCCGGGTCAACCGGTCACGCGCGAGCCGCGCAGCCACTACATCGGCCAGACCTTGTCCGCGAGCCAATGGGACAGCTGCTGACAGCCCGTCAGGCACACCGCCAGGAGGGCGGCGAGGGGCACGACGCGCAGCAGGCTCATCGAGAGGTCGGACTCCCCTGCCGCTTAGTAGCGGAAGGAGGCGGACACCGAGAAGGTGTTGGAGTTGAAGGTCGACGAGGCGTTGGAGGCCTTGGCGTCCGTGAAGTTATAATTCGCCTGGAAGCTCAGGTGCGAATTGTACTTGTAACTGGCGCCCAGGATGTAGGTCATCGTGTCGATCGTCGTCAGGAGCGAGTTGGCGGCGACTTCGACGTCGCTCTTGGCCACCGAGAGGTTGAGGTCGAGGTCTTCGGCGGCGGCATAGCTGACGCCGTAATTGTAAGTGAGGGACTCCATCCGACCGTTGGTCGTGGCGGCGTTGATGTCACGGCCGAGGGTCAGCGAGTGGCTGAGGCGCTCGGTGAGGACGTGGCTGAGGCTGACGGAATAGGAGGGATCGGTCTGGGCCTCGGTGTTGTCGAAGTTATAGCGGTTCAGGCCGGCGCGGATCACGCCGTTGAGCTTGCCGGACTCGGTGAGCTGGCCCTTGGCCGTGAGGCCGTAGAAATCCTTCTCGAGGCGCTGGTGGTCCAAGGCGGGGCGCACCGGGGTCGCGGTGCTGAAGTACGGGGCGGCCGAGTAGTCGGTCACGTCGTGCTGGAGGACGAGACCGAAGCTGAGCTTCTCGAAGGCCTGGTAATCGAAGCTGAGCGGCATCGACTGCGTGTTCAGTTCGGTGAGCGGATTGGTGTTATAGCTCGAGTTGGCGCCGTTGACGATGGTCACCGGATCAAGGTACTGGTTGAAGCTGTTGACGTAGCCGAGGCCGACGGACAGTCGTTCGGTCAGCTTATAGTCGGCGCGGAAGTTATGGACGTAATTGCCCTGGCGGACGAGCGTGGCGCCGATGACGGAGCCACTGACGCCCTGCAGCTGGAGGTCGTCATTACGAGCGGTGACGCGGTAAGAGGAGTTGAGCGAAAGCTTCAGGGGGCCGCCGTCGGCGAAGGTCACGCCAAGGCTGAGGGCGTCGCGATCATCTTCGAGCCCGGCGAACTGGGAGCCGTTGAAGTGGACCAGCGAACGGCTGGCCTTGAACTCCACGGAAAGGGCGGAGTCCTTGCCGTATTCGAGGGCCAGGCCAGGGGTGATGAGCCACTGCGTGGCGGACGTCTTGGTCGCGCCAGAATAGAGGTTATCGGTCACTTCCAGGTAGGTGGAGGCGTCGAAGAAGAGGTCGCAGTCGTTGCCGATCTGCACGAGGGGCGAGGTCGGAACCCAGTTGGCGCCTTGGACCAGGGTCGTGACGGTGAGAGCCGAGGCAGCGATAAGGAAGCGGGACATGGGGGTGTTCTTGGGGGGTACCTGACAGATAGGCGAAATGCGGATGGCTTCAACCCCCAATCAGGGGGGAATCGCCTAAAAACAAAGACCCCGCCCGGTCAGGGGCGGGGTCGTGAACGACCTCAGTGCCGGCTTCAGGCCGTGGCCTCGGTCGGGAAGACGCGGATGCGACGGTAGGCGGGCAGACCGGTGCCGGCGGGGACGAGGTGACCCATGATCACGTTCTCCTTGAAGCCGGTCAGGTTATCGCGCTTGGCCATCGTGGCGGCGTCGGTGAGGACGCGGGTCGTCTCTTGGAAGGAGGCGGCCGAGATGAAGGACTCGGTCTCGAGGGAAGCCTTGGTGATGCCCAGGAGGATCGGCTCGGATTCCGCGATCTGACCGCCGCGCTCGTTGATGGAGCGGTTGTTCTCGGCGAGGAGAGTGCGGTCGACCTGTTCGCCCCAGAGGTAATCGGAGTCGCCCGGCTCGGTGATGCGGACCTTGCGGAGCATGCGCGAGACGATGATTTCGATGTGCTTGTCGTTGATCACGACGCCCTGGGTACGGTACACCTTCTGAATTTCGGTGATGAGATAATCCTGCACCTTGGACTGGCCGAGGATGTCGAGGATGTCGTGCGGGTCGACGGCGCCGTCGGTGAGGACCTGCCCCTGCTTCACCTTGTCGCCGGCGGCGACGATGATGTGCTTGCCGTGCGGGATGAGGTGCTCCTCTTCGCGGCCGATGGAGTCGGCGATGACGAGGCGCTTCTTGCCGCGGACGGAAGGCTCGAAGCGGACGGTGCCGTCGATCTTGGCGATCTCGGCGGCGTCCTTCGGAGGACGGGCCTCGAAGAGCTCGGAGATGCGCGGCAGACCGGCGGTGATGTCCTGGGTCTTGGCGGCCTGACGGGGGATCTTGGCGACGATGGAGCCGCGGGCGACCTTGTCTCCTTCGTCGACTTCGACGCGGGCGCCGGCCGGGATGGAGAAGGAACCGACTTCCTTGCCGTTGGCGCCGATGATCTGAATCTGGGGATTCTGTTCGTCGGAGTGCTCGATGACGGACTTGTAGAACGTGTTGTTCGACGGGTCGCGTTCTTCGGTGAAGGTCACGCCCGAGATCATGTCGACGAGGCGGATCTTGCCGTCGCCGTTGGCGATGATCGGGGTGGAGTTCGGATCCCAGGCGGCGATGAGCACGCCCTTCTCGGCCGTCTTGCCGTCCTCGACGCCGACGACGGAGCCGGCGACGATGCGGTATTCCTCGGTCGGCGAACCGGCCTCGTTGAGGAGGCGGATCGAGCCGTTGCCGTTGACGGCGATGAACTTGTCGCCGACGGCGACCGTGGTGAGGTCGACGTACTGGACGAGGCCCTTGCCCTTGGACTTGATTTCCGGGGTCTTCAGCTGCGCGACGCCACCGATGTGGAACGTACGCATGGTCAGCTGGGTGCCCGGCTCACCGATGGACTGGGCGGCGATGATGCCGACCGCGGTGCCGCGTTCGACCATGCGGCCGGTCGAAGGATCGAGGCCGTAGGAGGTGGGCGGGATCGCGTTCACGTTCATGTGCGTGAGCGGGGAGAGGACCTTGACGCGGTCGAGACCGACGGTCTCGATGCGCTTGGCGAGGACTTCGTCGATGAGTTCGCCGGCCTTCACGATGACTTCGGAGGGATTGAGCGGGTTCGTGACGTCTTCGGACGGACAACGGCCCACGATGCGTTCGGAGAGGGAGACGAGGAGCTCGTCGCCGTCGTAGATCGGGGTCTTCCAGACGCCGTTCGGGATGTGCACGTGGACGCGGTCGACGCCGGCGTCGCGGAGCTTGGCCATCAGCTCTTCCGTGAGCGGGGCTTCGGACTTCGCGAGGAGCTTGGCGGCGCCGGAGGGGTTCGTGACGTCGGCGGCCAGGTGACGGCCGAGGGCGGCGTCGCCGAGCGTGATGACTTCCGAACCGGGGGCCACGTCGCGGGAATCCGTGACGATGACGTCCATGGCCACGTCGCAGAGCTTACGGGTCATGTAACCGGCGTCGGCGGTCTTCAGCGCGGTATCAGACAGGCCCTTACGGGCGCCGTGCGTCGAGATGAAGTACTCGAGGACCGAGAGGCCTTCGCGGAAGGAGGACAAGATCGGGCGTTCGATGATCTCACCGGAGGGCTTGGCCATCAGGCCGCGGGCGCCGCAGAGCTGCTTCACCTGCGCCTTGTTACCACGCGCGCCGGAGTCCATGAGGACGTACACCGGATTGATGAGCATGCGGTGGGCGTGACGGGGATCGCCCTTCTTCACGCCGGCCACCTTCGCGGACTGCGAGAGCGTGGTGTACACCGACTGCGCGATGGCGTCGGTGGCGCCGGACCAGGTGTCGACGACCTTGTTACGACGTTCGTCGTTGGTGATCGTACCGGACTCGTTCTGGCGCTGGAATTCGCGGACCTTGGCGGTGGCTTCGCGGACGAGGCCTTCCTTCTCCTTCGGGTAGATCATGTCATTCACGCCGATGGAGATGCCGGCCTTGGTCGCGATGCGGAAGCCGGTCTCCTTGAGCGCGTCGAGGACCGGGATCGAAGCCTCGCGGCCGCAATACTTGTAGGTCTTCAGGATCAGGTCGCCGAGCTGGCCCTTCTTCACGGTCTCGTTGAAGAAGCCGAGTTCGGAAGGCCAGATGGTGTTGAAGATGATGCGGCCGACCGTGGTGACGATCGTGCTGCCGTTGGGCTCGCCGTGGACCGTCTTGCGGTTGAAGTCGGGGTTGGCGTAGCGGACCCAGTCATGCAGGTGGAGCGAGCCTTCGGCTTCGGCGAAGGTCGCCTCGGACACGGAGCCGAGCACCGGCAGGTGGGTGTTGGCCGCCGGCTTGTCGGCGGGTTCGAGCGTCAGGTAGTAGGCGCCGAGCACGATGTCCTGGGACGGCGTGAGGATCGGCTTACCGCTGGACGGCGAGAAGATGTTGTTCGTGGACATCATCAGGAGCTTGCACTCCATGATGGCTTCCAGGGACAGCGGGACGTGGACGGCCATCTGGTCGCCGTCGAAGTCCGCATTGTAAGCGGTACAGACGAGCGGGTGGAGGCGGATCGCGTCACCCTCGATGAGGATGGGCTCGAAGGCCTGGATGGACAGACGGTGGAGCGTCGGCGCGCGGTTGAGGAACACCGGGTGACCCTTGGTCACTTCTTCCAGGATATCCCAGACCTCGGGCTTCTTCTGCTCGATGTGCTTGCGGGCGCCGCGGACGGTGTGGGCGAAGCCCAGTTCCTTGAGGCGGCGGATGATGAACGGCTCGAAGAGCACGAGGGCCATCTTCTTCGGGAGACCGCACTGGTTGAGCTTGAGCTCAGGTCCGATGACGATGACGGAACGACCGGAGTAGTCGACGCGCTTGCCGAGGAGGTTCTGGCGGAAACGGCCATGCTTGCCCTTCAGCATGTCCGAGATGGACTTCAGCTGACGGTCGCGGTCCTTGACCGGCTTGCCGTGGCGACCGTTGTCGAGGAGGGCGTCGACGGCTTCCTGGAGCATGCGCATCTCATTGTGGATGATGACGTCGGGCGTCTTCATCTGGATGAGCTGCTTCAGGCGGTTGTTGCGGTTGATGACGCGACGGTAGAGGTCGTTCAGGTCGGAGGTGGCGAAACGGCCGCCTTCGAGGGGGACGAGCGGACGGAGGTCCGGCGGGATGACCGGGAGCACCGTCAGGATCATGTGCTCGGGGCGCTTGCCGGAAGCCAGGAAGCCCTGGATGATCTTCATGCGGCGGGCGATCTTCTTCTTGATCTGCTTGGAGCGCGTGGAGCGGAGCTGGTCGCGGAGGTTCTCGACCGTGGAGGCGAGATCCATCTTCTTGAGGAGCTGCTGGAGGGCTTCGGCGCCCATGCGGGCCTTGAAGGCGTCAGGACCGTGCTGTTCGACGGCGCGGCGGTAGGATTCCTCGTCGAGGAGTTCCTTCTCTTCCATGCCGGTGGCGCCCGGGTCGACGACCAGGTACTTCTGGTAGTAGATGACCTGCTCGAGCTGGCGGGTGGTCATGTCGAGCATCAGCGACAGACGGCTGGGCATGCTCTTCAGGAACCAGATGTGGGAGACCGGGATGGCGAGGCGGATGTAGCCCATGCGCTCGCGACGGACGCGGGACACGGTGACTTCGACGCCGCACTTGTCGCAGACGACGTCCTTGTACTTCACCTTCTTGTACTTGCCGCAGTAGCATTCGTAGTCGCGGACCGGGCCGAAGATGCGCTGGCAGAAGAGGCCGTTCGGCTCGGGCTTGAACGAGCGGTAGTTGATGGTCTCAGGGCTCTTTACTTCCTTGAGGCCCTTGACCTTGCGGTTGCCGTGTTCGTCGAGTTCGTCGAGGAACTGCTCGCCGGTCCACTGGACGATCTCCTCGGGGGAGGCGATCGAGATGGAGACGAAATCGAAGGACTGTTCCTTCGTCTCGTTGGCGGTGAACTCGGGGGTGTGCTCCGGGTGAATCATGTCTGTTAAGGTCTGGGTGTGGTTACGTCGGACGCTCAGTTACGATCCGGGGTGGGGGCGGTGGTGGAGCCGAGGCGGACATCCAGGCACAAGGCCTGCATCTCCTTCATCAGCACGTTGAAGGACTGGGGCGTGCCGCTGACGAGGGTGTTGTCACCCTTGACGAGCTGCTCGTAGATCTTGGTGCGGCCGGCGACGTCGTCGGACTTGACCGTGAGGAGTTCCTGCAGCGTGTAGGCGGCGCCGTAGGCTTCGAGGGCCCAGACTTCCATTTCGCCGAAACGCTGGCCGCCGTACTGGGCCTTGCCGCCGAGAGGCTGCTGCGTGATGAGGCTGTAAGGACCGGTGGCGCGGGCGTGGATCTTGTCCGCGACGAGGTGGTTCAGCTTCATCATGTAGATGTAGCCGACGACGACGTCCTGGTCGAACGCTTCGCCGGTGTGACCGTTGATGAGCATCGCCTTGCCCGTCTCGGGGAGTTCGGCCTGCTTGAGGTATTCGCGGATCTGCTTCTCGGGGATGCCGTCGAAGATGGGGGTGGCCATCTTCAGGCCGAGCTTGGAACAAGCCCAGCCGAGGTGCGTCTCGAGGACCTGGCCGACGTTCATTCGGGAAGGAACGCCGAGAGGATTGAGGCAGATGTCGACGGGGGTGCCGTCGGCGAGGTAAGGCATGTCTTCGACCGGCACGATGCGGGCGACGACGCCCTTGTTGCCGTGGCGACCGGCCATCTTGTCGCCGACCTGGATCTTGCGCTTGGTGGCGATGTACACCTTGACGTTCTTGATGGCGCCGCCTTCGTCGATGCCCTGTTCGATGGCTTCGACCTTGCGGGCGCGCTCCTGCTCAAGCTCGTCGAAGCGACGGTGGTAGCCGTCGACGATCTGGCGGATCTTCTGCTTCACCGGCGAGTCGTTCATCTCGATGGAACGGGAGACGGAGGCCAGGCGGCGGAGGAGGGTCTTGGTGATCTTGCGATTGGCCGGGATGATGGCTTCGCCGGTCTCGGAGTTCTTGACGTCGAGCGGGATCTTCTCGCCGAGGAGGATGTTCGAGAGGGACTCGGTCATCTCTTCGCGGAGGCGGGAGTCGGCCGTGCGGTACTCTTCGTTGACCTTCTTCAGGGCGCGGCGCTGGTCGTTGGGCGAGAGGCGGCCGTCGTCCTTGTCGGTACGGGAGGACACCTTCACGTCCATGATGATGCCGGAGATGCCGGAGGGCACGCGGAGGGAGGTATCCTTCACGTCGCGGGCCTTCTCGCCGAAGATGGCGCGGAGGAGCTTCTCTTCGGGGGCGAGGTCGCCTTCGGACTTCGGCGTGATCTTGCCGACGAGGATGTCGTCAGGCTTCACTTCGGCGCCGATGCGGATGACGCCGTCGCGGTTGAGGTTGCGCAGGGCTTCCTCGCCGAGGTTCGGGATGTCGCGGGTGATCTGCTCAGGCCCGAGCTTCGTGTCACGGGCGGTGACTTCGAATTCCTCGATGTGGACGGACGTGAAGACGTCGTCCTTGAGCATGCGTTCGGAGAGCAGGATCGCGTCTTCGAAGTTGTAGCCGTTCCACGGCATGAAGCCGACGAGGACGTTGCGTCCGAGGGCGAGCTCACCCTTGTCGGTGGCGGCGCCGTCGGCGATGATGTCGCCCTGCTTGACCTTGTCGCCGCGGCGGACCAGCGGACGCTGGTTGAAGCACGTGGAGGAGTTGGTCTTGAGGAACTTGCGGAGGTCGTAGACGTAGACGCCCTTGGCCGGCTCGCTCTTGAACTTCTTGTTCTCGAGCTGGGCGGGGGCGACTTCGCCGTCCTTGGTGATGATGATGCGACGGGAATCGGCGGCGGCCACGATGCCGGGGCCTTCGGCGACGATCACGGTCTTGGAGTCGATGGCGACGCGGCGTTCGAGGCCGGTGCCCACGAACGGGGCCTCGGTCACGACGAGCGGCACGCCCTGACGCTGCATGTTGGAACCCATGAGCGCGCGGTTCGCGTCGTCATGCTCCAGGAAGGGGATGAGGGCGGCGGCCACGGAGACGACCTGCTGCGGGGAGACGTCCATGTAGTCGACGTCTTCCGGTTCGACTTCGAGGATGTCGTCGCGGTAGCGGACGGTGACCTTGCCCTTGAGGCGGGAGGCGTCGTCGAGCTCGGAGTTGGCCTGGGCGACCTTGAACTTCTCTTCCTGGTCCGCGGTCATGAACTCGACCTGGCTGGAGACCTTGCCGCGCACGACCTTACGATACGGAGCTTCGATGAAGCCGAACTCGTTGATGCGGGAGTAGGTGGAGAGGGAGTTGATCAGGCCGATGTTCGGACCTTCGGGGGTCTCGATCGGGCAGATGCGGCCGTAGTGGGACGGATGGACGTCGCGGACTTCGAAGCCGGCGCGATCGCGGTTGAGGCCTCCGGGCCCGAGGGCGGAGAGACGACGCTTGTGCGTCAGCTCGGCCAGCGGGTTGATCTGGTCCATCAGCTGGGACAGCTGGCTGCGGGCGAAGAATTCGCGGATCGAATTGCCGAAGGGCTTCGGGTTGACGAGCTTCTGCGGGGTGATCGAGTCGACGCTCTGGTCGTACTCGTTGATGCGGGCCTTGACCGTCTTGACGACGTTCTTGAGGCCGGCGCGGCACTGGTTGGCGAGGAGCTCGCCGACGTTACGGACGCGGCGGGAACCGAGGTGATCGATGTCGTCGATCGCGCCGTCGCCGGCGCTCAGCTTGCAGAGGAGCTTGGTGGCTTCGACGATGTCCTCCGGGGTGATCGTGCGGGTGTCGAGCGAGACGTTCAGGCTGAGCTTCTGGTTGAGCTTGTAGCGGCCGACGCGACCAAGGTCGTAACGGAGCGGGTCCTGGAAGAGGCGCTGCATGTGGGCGCGGGCGCCCTTGACGTTGACGGGCTCGCCGGGGCGGAGCTTGCGGAAGATCTCCTTGAGGGCTTCTTCCTCGTTACGGACGGCGCCGATGTCCTT
The DNA here is from genome assembly GCA_039797095.1 of Verrucomicrobiota bacterium. GTDB lineage: Bacteria > Verrucomicrobiota > Verrucomicrobiia > Opitutales > UBA953 > UBA953. Next base: position 20,669 of record JBDKIN010000214.1, on the reverse strand, counting down.
ACGGAGCGAGAGGATGATGGAGCCGTTGTCGAAGGCGGTGTCGAAGACGCCGAATTTCTGCTTCGGAAGCTGCTTGTGGATCTCCTTGAGGGTCTCACGGGAGAGCTTGTCGTACTGCTTGGCGACGACCTTGCCGGTCTCGACGTCGACGATCGGGTCGGCGTAGACGAGCTGGGAAAGTTCTTCCGGATCGAGTTCGAGGGCGGCCTTGGCCGTCAGTTCGCGATGCTGGTAGAAGAGGGCCAGGATGTCCTTGTCGTCCTTGTAACCGAAGGCGCGGAGGAGGGTCGTGACGAGGAACTTGCGGCGACGGCGGCGACGGTCGAGGTAGACCCAGAGCAGGTCGTTCTGGTCGAACTGGACTTCGATCCAGGTGCCGCGGTCGGGGATGATGCGGAAAGCGTGGAGCATCTTGCCGCTCGTGTGGGCGGACTCTTCGAAGCAGATGCCCGGAGAGCGGTGGAGCTGGGAGACGACGACGCGCTCGGCGCCGTTGACGATGAAGGAGCCGCGGTCGGTGATCATCGGGATCTCGCCCATCAGGATCTCTTCGTCCTTGAAGGCGCCCTTCTCGCGGAGGCGGAGCTTGAGCATCACCGAGATCGCGTAGGTCGTGCCTTCGCGGATGCACTCGAGTTCGGTCTGCTTGGGCAGCACCAGGCCGTACTCGAGGTACTCGAGACGGAAGTTGCCGTTGTTGCTCTCCACCGGGAAGGCCTCGCGGAAGACCGCGTCCAGGCCGACGTTCTTGCGGGCGGACGCGGATTCGTCCAGCTGCAGGAAATCGTTGAACGAGAAGATCTGGTTCTCGATCAGGTTGGGCGGAGGGATGACTTCGCGTAGTTTACCGAAGTTTTTGCGCTCTTGAGGCATGGCTGGTGAAGGTGGGCTCGGAGTGTCGGGTGGATTCGGTGGTGCTGACTGGTTTGCCTGGTGGGGTCGGACTAGGCGGCCGTGGGAAAGAAAAAGCGGGGAGGGGTCGCCGGACCCGGGAGGGTGCTACCCTCCCCGCTCTGCAGATGTGCGTCGGAAGACGGATTACTTGACCTCGACCTCGGCGCCGGCGGCCTTGAGCTTGGTCTCGATATCCTTGGCTTCGTCCTTGGACACGCCTTCCTTGACGGGCTTCGGGGCGCCGTCGACGAGGTCCTTGGCTTCCTTGAGGCCCAGGCCGGTGATGGCGCGGACTTCCTTAATGACATTGATCGGGGTCGCGCCCTTGGCCTTGAGGATGACGTCGAAAGTCGTCTTCTCTTCGGCAGGAGCGGCGGCGGCGGCGCCACCGGCGGCGGCGACGACGACAGGAGCGGCGGCGGAAACGCCCCACTTGGTCTCGAGGTCCTTCACGAGGTTAGCGATGTCCAGGACGGACTGGGCGCTGAGCCACTCGATGACTTGGTCTTTGGTGATGTTGCTCATGGTATCTTGGTTCCTTGAATGGTTAGCGTCCGATGAAGGACATTTGAGGGCGCGAGGCCCCTAACCGGGGTTCTTTGGATGTGTGTTGTTTTTTGGTTTGGATTCCCCCCGCTCGGACGCCGCCACATGGCGACGCCTCCGCGAGGAAAGGGTTTAGGCGGCCTTCTCGTCCTTCTCGCGCTTGGCGTCCAGGAGGCGGACGAACTGCGAGGCAGGGGTGGAGAGGAGCGAGAGGAGCTGGGCGCGGATGCCGTCGAGGGACGGCAGCTTCGACAGGGCTTCCACTTCGGCCTTGGTGAGGATCTTGGCGTCAAGGACGCCGCCCTTCACTTCGAGCTTCGAGAAGTCCTTGAAGAAGGTGACGAGGATCTTGGCGACGCCGGTCGGATTGTTGCCGCCGGTGACGAGGGCCGTGTGGCCGCTCAGGTGGGCGGAGATGTCCGGCAGGTTAGCCTGCTTGGCGGCGATGTTGAGGATGCTGTTCTTGACGACGTGGTACTCGGCGCCATGGGCACGGAGCTGGGTACGGACGGCGGTCGCGTTCTCGACGGTGACGCCGGTGAAGTTGGCGAGCAGCAGGTAGTTGGAGCTGGCCAGCTGGGCGGCGACTTCGTCGACGAGGAATTGTTTTTCAGCGCGCATGTTCGTGGTTTCGCTTGGGCGTGGTTATGATTAGGCGGTGGCGACGGCGGCCGAGTAGGGCTTGAGGTCGACGGCGACGCCGGGGCTCATGCTGGCGCTGATGGTGATCGACTTGATGAAGCGTCCACCGGAGAAGCCGGCGGGCTGGGACTTGACGAGGGCGGCCAGGGCGGCTTGGGCGTTCTCGATGAGCTGGACGGCCGTGAACGACTTCTTGCCGATGACGATCACGATGTTGCCGGTCTTATCCATCTTGAATTCGACGCGTCCGGCCTTCACTTCCTTGATGGTCTTGGCGAGGTCGTCAGAGACCGTGCCCGACTTCGGGTTCGGCATGAGGCCCTTCGGACCGAGGACGCGGGCGACCTGACGGACGTCCTTCATCGCGGAGACGGTGGAGATGGCGACGTCGAAGTCGAGGAAGCCGCCGTTGACCTTGGCGATCATATCGGCGAGGCCGGCGTAATCGGCGCCGGCGGCGAGGGCTTCGGCCGGGTTCTCGGTGAAAGCGAGGACCTTGATCTTCTTGCCGGAACCGTTCGGGAGGGAGACGGTGCCGCGGACCATCTGGTCCGACTGCTTGGGATCGACGCCGAGGAAGGCGGAGATCTCGACGGTCTCGTCGAACTTGGCGCCGGGCATCTTCTTGATGATTTCGGCGGCCTGGGCGACGTCGTACTTGGCCTTCAGGTCGGCGACCTGGAGGGCGGCGCGGTAGCGCTTGCTGGGTTTTTTGCTCATAGCGACTTTTGGTCTCCTGCGGAATGCAGTGGTTTTGGTTGGATTAGGGTTGGGTGAAATTAACCGATGACTTCGATGCCCATCGAGCGCGCGGTGCCGGCGATCATGCGGGCGGCGTTGTCCGGGTTGACGGCATTGAGGTCCTTCTTCTTCAGCTCGACGATCTCGAGAAGCTGCTTCTTGGTGACCTTGCCGACCTTGTCGCGGTTCGGGACCTTGGAGCCGGACTCGATCTTCGCGGCCTTCTTGAGGAGGACGGAAGCGGGCGGGGACTTCAGGATGAACGTGAAGGACTTGTCCTGGTAGACGGAGATGATGACCGGGAGGATCATGCCGGCCTGGTCCTTGGTCTTGGCGTTGAATTCCTTACAGAACGCCATGATGTTGACGCCCTTCGCGCCGAGCGCGGGGCCGACGGGAGGAGCAGGGTTAGCGGCGCCCGCGGGGAGCTGGAGCCTGATTTCGCCGACGACTTTCTTAGCCATGGTGGGTGTTTAGATGGTTGGGTTGATGAAAAAAGGATCACTCGCGGTCGTCGCGCTCGACCTGCCAGAATTCGAGTTCGACCGGGGTGGAACGGCCGAAGATGTCCACGGAGACCTCGAGCTTGCCGCGGTCGGCGTCGATCTTGTCGATGTTGCCGGCGAGGTTGGCGAAGGGGCCGTCGGTGATCTTGACGCGCTCGCCGATGTTGAAGCTGATCTTCGGGACGACCTTGTCGGCGGCGTCGGCGACCTGCTGGAGGATCGTGTTGATCTCCTCGGTCTTGAGGGCGACGGGATTCTGTCCTCCGATGAGGCCGATGACGCCATCGGTCTTGCGCAGGAAGCTCCAGGGAGCCTCGAGCAGCGTGCCTTCGTCGTCGAAGAGACGGGCGCGGACGAAGAGGTACGAAGGATAGAGCTTCATCTCGCTCTCGCGCTTCTTGCCGTTGCGGAAGTCCTTGACGGTCTTCACCGGCATCAGGATCTCGGCGACGAAATCGCCCATCTCCTCGTCCTTGATGGCCTTATCGAGCAGGCGCTTCACCTTGCTCTCGTTGTTCGAGAGGGTCTGGAGGGTATACCAGCGGAAATCAGAGGGGGAGGACATGGGGGCGGATCAGCGCACGAGCTTGGTCGCGAACTGGACGAAGTTGGAGAGGGAGAAGTCGCAGAGGAAGACGACGGCGCCCAGGAGGGCGACGGCGGCGATCACGACCAGCGTGGAGTCGGCGAGCTCCTTGGCGGTAGGCCACGAAGCCTTGACGAAGACCTCGGTGATGGTCTCGTTCCAGAAAGCGCGGAGGCGTCCGAGGAAGCTGAACATGATGCTGGTGGTGTTGTGGTGAGAGTGGCAGGACGGGAGGGAGTCGAACCCACAACCAACGGTTTTGGAGACCGCTACTCTGCCAATTGAGCTACCGTCCTGTACTGGTGGTTAAAGAGACGAATGCCGGGGCCCTTTTGAGGGGGCCTCGGCACCGTAGTAGGTCGTTTTGGGTCAGGAAATCACTTGGTGATTTCGAGGATCTGGCCGGCGCCGATGGTCTTGCCGCCTTCGCGGAGAGCGAAGCGCTGGCCCTTTTCCATCGCGACGGGCTTCTGCAGCTCGATCGTGATCGTGACGTTGTCGCCAGGCATCACCATTTCCACGCCTTCCGGGAGGATGACGGTGCCGGTCGCGTCGCAGGTACCGAAGAAGAACTGCGGGCGGTAGTTGTTGGCGAACGAGGTGTGACGGCCGCCTTCATCCTGCTTGAGGACGTAGATCTGGGCCTTGGCGACGGTGTGGGGCTTGATGGAACCCGGCTTGGCGAGCACCTGGCCACGCTCGATCTGGCTCTTTTCGATGCCGCGGACGAGGAGACCGACGTTGTCGCCGGCCTGGCCCTGGTCGAGCTCCTTGCGGAACATTTCGACGCCGGTGACGGTGGTCTTGAGGGTGTCGCGGAGACCGACGATTTCGATTTCTTCGCCGACCTTGATGACGCCGCGCTCGATACGACCGGTGGCGACGGTGCCACGACCGGTGATGGAGAAGACGTCTTCGACGGACATCATGAAGGGCTTGTCGGTTTCGCGCTTGGGCTCAGCGATCTCGGAGTCGAGGGCGGCGAGGAGGTCCTGGATGGACTGTTCGCCTTCCGGGGTGCCTTCGAGGGCGGCGGTGGCGGAGCCACGGACGATCTTGGCGGTGTCGCCTTCGTAGTTGTACTTGTTGAGGAGGTCGCGGACTTCCATCTCGACGAGGTCGATCAGGTCGGGCTCGGAGAGGTCGACCTTGTTGAGCCAGACGACGATCTTCGGCACGCCGACCTGGCGGGCGAGGAGGATGTGCTCCTTGGTCTGGGGCATGACGCCGTCAGCAGCGGAGACGACGAGGATCGCACCGTCCATCTGGGCGGCGCCGGTGATCATGTTCTTGACGAAGTCGGCGTGGCCCGGGCAATCGACGTGGGCGTAGTGGCGGTTGACGGACTCGTACTCGACGTGCGAGGCGGCGATGGTCACGGTCTTGGTGGCGTCACGGACGGTACCACCCTTGGTGATTTCCGCGTAGGACTTGGTCTCGGCGAGGCCGCGACGGGCCTGCACGGCCACGATGGCGGCGGTGGTGGTCGATTTGCCATGGTCAATGTGGCCGATGGTGCCGACGTTGACGTGAGGCTTGGTGCGATTGAACTTCTCTTTGGCCATGGTTTTTGGTGGTGAGGAGGTGGTTAGGTTTGGTGTGTGGAAAGTGATGGAGCCCCCGACTGGATTTGAACCAGCGACCTCGTCCTTACCAAGGACGCGCTCTGCCAACTGAGCTACAGGGGCGAACCGTCGACGTACATGAAGACGCGAAGGGAAGGGTTTGAATGACCATCGAAACCCCCTCCGTCAAGCGGTTTTTTGCAAGGGTTTTACAACCCTTTTGGCGGCCCCTCAGGGGCCTACGATCAGCCGGTAAACCCCGGGAGGCAGCCGCTTGCCCCATTCGACCGAAGCGGCCCACCGCTGGAGGGCCTCATCCTGCGACTTGGACCCCGAAGACCGCAAAATCGACCCCAAAGGAGCCTGCCCCAGGCTATCCACGCTCAAAACGACTTCAAAATAGCCATAAAGTGGGGCGTTTTTGTCATTTATAACGTTTTTTTTATCTTTTTTAATATCCAAGTGTTCTATTTTCCCGCTGATAATCGAATTATTACCACCTTGGAGCGGTAAAACCTCGAAGAAAGCCGTCCGGGGCTCGAGTTTGACGTCGCGAAAGCCGGCCGAGCCGAAAGTCGTCAGGGGCTCCTGGGCCACAAGGGGGATCGCCTGCGCCGCGGCCGGGGCAGTCTGGCGGGGTACCTGTAACATGGAGTCCTTGCCCAAGGGCTTGGCCGGATCGAACTGCAGGATGGGCCGGGAGGCGGCGAAGGGGGCGTCCTCGGGCTGGCCGACTTCGCCGCGCCCGGCCTTGGACGACTTCGCCGGCGAGGGCAGGAAGACCGCCGAGCTGTCAAGGAGCACGACGCTTTCGGTCCGGGCGTCGCCGGGCGAAACCAGCCGGACGCCTTGGGTCAGCGGACGCGCCGACGGCCGCCCCCCTGCCCCGGGGCTGAAAAAGACCAAAGCAGCGATGAAGACGCTGAGTCCGCAGAGCAACGCCGTGCGCGTCAGCGGCGGCAGACGTCCGCCGGCCAGATTCCGAAATGTCGAAAGCGCCCCCATGCTCAGCGGTCGAGCGGACGTTCCGCGACCGTCAGGCGGGCCAGCGCGCCGCGGCCTTCCCGGATATAGTTCAAGGTGAGGACCTCGCCCGGACGACGGCGTGAGATCTCGAGACGCATCTCGTTCCAGTTCTCGACGGGCTTGCCGTTGAGCCCGACGACGATGTCGCCGACCTTCAGCCCGGCCTTGGCCGCCGGCATCTCATCGGAGACGACGACGAGGCGGACGCCGCCGGCCTTCCCCAGTGAAAGTTTGGTGGCTTCGGCGACGGAGAGATCCTCCCCCTGCACGCCGATCAATCCACGGACGACGCGCCCTTGGTTGGCGAGATCGAGCGCGACGGCGGTGATGAGGTTCGACGGAATGGAATAACCGAGGCCGACGCTCAGGCCGGTCCCGGACTTGATGGCGGTGTTCATGCCGAGCAGGCGGCCTTCGAAGTCGATGAGAGGCCCGCCGCTATTGCCCGGATTGATCGCGGCGTCGGTCTGGATGAAATCCTCGAAGGCCATGCCCATGCCCAGCTTGCCGGAACGTCCCAAGGCCGAGACGATGCCCGAAGTGACCGTGAGGCCGGCGTCGAGCGGATTACCGATGGCGAAGACGACGTCGCCCACGCGGGCTTTGTCGCTGTCGGCGAACCGGGCGTAAGGCAGGCCCTTGCCTTCGATCTTCAACACGGCGATGTCCGTGCCGGCGTCGACCCCGAGCACCTTGGCCCGGAATTCACGGCGGTCGGCGAGCTGCACGATGACGGTATTGGCGACGCTGCGACGATTCTCCTGCAGCACGACGTGGCGGTTGGTGATGACGTAGCCGTCCGGATGGATGATCGTACCCGATCCCAGCCCGGTGGGCAGGAGCGTCTCGCCGGTCTGCGCATCCTGCAGCACCTTATCCGGATCGATGCGTCCACTGTAACGTTTGAGGACCGAGGCCGGAATCACTTCGGCGGTACGCACACTGACGACGGCGGGCGTGATCCGGGCGAGCATATCGGCATAACTAGAACCAGGCGCCGCCCGGTTGACGGGACGGGCATCGGTCTCGAAGGTGACGCCGGCGAGCGCCATGGCCGGCAAGAGGACAAGCGCGGTGAGATGACGGAGCATACTCCCCCACCCTAGCCGTCCTCTTGCCCAAGGCAAGCGACCTCAGCGGGCCATCGTGAACCCACCGCCCGGCTGGGTCGGCTCGGCCTCGTCGCGCTCCTTGTTGAAGCGCATGGAGAACAGGCGGGTGACGCCCTTCTCCTGCATGGTGGCCCCGAAGATGGCGTCGGCCGCCGAGACGGTACGCTTATTGTGGGTGATGACCACGAACTGGGAGAACCGGGTGAACTCGCGGATGATGTCGGTGAAGCGGTTGACGTTGGCGTCGTCCAGCGGGGCGTCGAGCTCGTCGAGCACGCAAAGGGGCGAGGGCTTCACCATGTAGATGGCGAAGAGCAAGGCCACGGCGGTCATGGTCTTCTGGCCGCCGGACAGCAGCGTGATGCCGCGGAGCTTGGTGCCGGGCGGCTGGGCGACGATCTCGATGCCGCTTTCGAGCGGGTCTTCGGCCTGCACCATGGTGAGGTCGGCCGCGCCGCCGACGAAGAGGCGTTCGAAGGTGAACTTGAAGTTCTTGCGGACCTGCTCGAAGGTGTCGGTGAAGAGCTTGAGCGAGGTCTGGTTCAGCTCGTCGATCGCCTTGGTGAGTTCTTCCTTCGCCTTCCAGAGGTCGTCGCTCTGCTTGGTGAGGAAATCGTGACGGTCGCGCAGGGAGGAGTATTCCTCGACGGCGACGAGATTGACGGAGCCCATGCCGGCCATGCGGTCGCGCAGGTCGGCGATCTCGCGGACGAGGGGCGGCCAGTCGGCGGATTCCATCGCGGCGAGGTCCTCGGCGGTCGGTTCGCCGCGGCGGGCGACGGCCTTCGGGGCCGGACGGGAACCTTCTTCGTCGGTCTCCTCGAGGTCGTCGAAGCTGGAGATGCCTTCGGGTTCGCCGTCGGACAGCCAGAGCTGGAGGCGCCAGTCGACGTCGGCGACGTCGAGCTGATGGTCGGCCTGGACCTTCTCGACGATGAAGCCGCACTGCGAGGTCTGCTCGGCGAGGGAGACTTCAAGGCCCTTGAGGCGGGTATCGGCGACGCGGAGACGATCGCGGTCGACGGAGAGGACACGGTCTTCCGATTCGACGGCGGCGTCGGTCTCGGTGAGGGCGAGGCGCTGTTCGTTGAGCTGCGCGGAGGCGGCTTCGACCTCGCCGGCGAGGCGGGCGGAGGTCTCGCGGGCGGTCACGGCCAAGGCCTTGAGTTCGGCGATGAGCTTCTCGTTCTGCTGCGCTTCGATGCGACGCGAATTCAGGCGGGCGGTGGCTTCGGCGCGGCGCGACTCGAGGTCGGCGAGTTCGCGGCCGACGAGTTCGAGGCGCTGGCGCTGCTCGGCGAGCGAAAGGCGGACGTCACCGAGGGCGTTGCGGCGGAGCTCGGCTTCGGCGCGGGCGGATTCGAGCTGACCTTCGCCGGAGGAGATCGTCGCGCGGAGTTCGGCGACCTGGGCGTCCTTGGCCGTCAGCGTCTCCTGCGCGCGGTCGCGGCGCTTGAGCGCTTCGGATTTGGCGTTGTCCAGTTCGGCGAGCTGACGCTCCTCGCGCTGGATGCGGTCATCGGCGGCGGTGAGCGTCTGGCGGGCCGAACGCTCGTCGGCCTGGGCGACGGAAAGTTCCTGCGCGGCGAACTGCGTGGCGTCGCGGGCGGCCGAGACGTCGAGCTCGTTGGCGTCCATCGCGGACTGGATGCCCAGGGCCTTCTCGTTGAGGGTCGTGAGCTGGTCGTTCTCGGATTCGAGCGAGGCGCGGACGGCACGGATCTCGCTTTCGCGGGAGAAGACGCCGGAACCGGCGTTGGCGGCGGCCTTGCGGGGCTTGCCGGCGTAGACGAGGCCGCGGCGGTCGACGAGGTCGCCGTCGGTGGTCGCGACGAGGAAGAATTCGAAGCCCGGATTGGCGCGCCACCAGCTGATGAAATCGCCGAGGGACGGGCAGACGTAGCAGCCGTCGAAGAGGTTGGCGACGAGGCGGGCGTGGTCGGGAGACTTGGCCTGCACGGCCGAGGTGGCCGGACGGAGCCACCCGGGAGCGGCCGAGCCGGAGCGGGCGGCGGGCGGGGCTTCGACCTGGAAGACCGCGCGGCCGAGCTGGCGTTCGCCCATCTTGGCGACGATGCCCGGCAGGAATTCGGCGGAGTCGAGGGCGACGGCCTCGGAGGCGGCGCCGAGGATGTTTTCAAGGGCGGCGGCGGCGGAGACGTCGACGACGGTCACGAGGTCGGCGAGAGCGGAGGCCTTGCCGGAGCGGAGCTCTTCGGAGAACTCACCGCGGAGCACGGCCTTCGCGGCTTCGGAGAAGCCTTCGAGGCGGGACTGCATCTGTTCGAGCAGACCGAGCTGGGCCGAGAGCTTGGCGACCTTGCGGTCCTGTTCCGAGATCGTCTGCTGCAGCGCGCGGAAATCATTGAGGAGGTCGCGGCCTTTCTCGGTCGCTTCCTGTTCGGCCGTGCGCGCGGCCTGGAGTTCGCCGTGGCGGGTCGTGACGACGGCGCCGGATTCGGTGACGCGCTGCTCGAGCGCGACGCGGTCCTGCTTGGCCTGGGTGAGCGAGTCGGAAAGGTCGACGTGACGGGACTGATAGCCGCGGAGGTCGACCTCGAGGTTCGTGACGTCACCGCGGGCGCGGGTCATCTCGCCTTCGGCGACGAGGATGTCCTGGCGGGCGCGGCGGAGTCGGTTCTCGGCCTCGACGACCTGGCGGGCGGCTTCCTCGACCTGGGCGGTCTTCTCGCGATAGGCGGCGTCGGTGGCGGAGACGGAGCCGGCGGCCGTCGACTTGGCGTCGGAACTGCCGCGGAGGCGGAGCTCATACTCGGCGATCTGGACTTCGGCTTCCTGCGCCTCGCGGCGGGCCTCGGCGAGGCGCGAAGCGAGGTCATCGGAACGGAGGTCGGAAGTACGGGCTTCGTTCTCGGCGTTCTCGCGGGCGGTGCGGAGGTCGAAGAGGGCCTGCTGGGCGAGCTGCACCTGTTCGGCGAGTTCGGCGCGACGGGCGCGGGTCTGGAGCAAGGCGGCCTCGCGGTCGCGCAGTCCCTCGGTCAGGGCGGTGACGTCGGCACGGCAAGCGGTCGCGTCGGTCTCGAGCGTCGCGACCTGGGCGCGACGGTCGCCGAACTGCTTGGCGTGCCAGGCGAGGTCGAGATGCGTGAAGCGATGACGGAGGCGGCGGTAGCGAAGGGCCTTGGCGGCCTGCCGACGCAGGGAAGCGATCTGGCGGCCGACTTCGCTGACCACGTCGGTGATGCGCGCGAGGTTCGCGTCGACACCGCTGAGCTTGTTCAACGCCTCACGACGCTGGGCCTTGTAGCGGGTGATGCCGGCGGCCTCTTCGAAGAGGTAGCGGCGCTCGGCAGGATTGGCGGACAGGATCTGGTCGATCTGGCCCTGCACCATGAAAGAGTAGGACATCCGGCCGATGCCGGTGTCCATGAAGAGCCGCTGGATGTCCTTCAGGCGCGAAGGCTTGCCGTTGATGAAATAGTCGCTGGCGCCCTCGCGGTGGAGGCGTCGCATCACGGAGACTTCGGCGAAGGCGGTACCCAGCTCCTTCTCGCAGTCGGCGAAGATCAGTTCGACCTCACACTGGGGGAGGGGCTTACGGCGGTCGGTTCCGGCGAAGATGACGTCCTGCATCGCCGGGGCGCGCAGGGACTTGGCGGACTGCTCGCCGAGGACCCAGCGGATCGCGTCGACGATGTTGGACTTACCGCAGCCATTGGGTCCGACCACGGCCGTGACCCCGGGACGGAGCTCGATGCGGGTCCGGTCGGCGAAGCTTTTGAATCCGTTGGCGACGATTTCCTTGAGGTACATCGAGGGGTGAACCGAACGATTGGCCTGCCCTACCCCCGCCGCAAGCGTCTAGTGCCCTCCGGGAGTCCCACTTATTCACGGCTTTAAATACCCTTGGATTCGGGGTTGACGAAAGGCCTCCCCCCTTGTTCTTTCGACCCTCCAAACGCTCACATGTCCGTAGAAATCAAGATTCGCAAAGGCGAGACCGTCGACAAGGCTCTCCGCCGCCTCAAGAAGAAGATCGACCGCGAGGGCATCATCAAGGACGCCCGCGCCAAGCGAGGCTTCGAGAAGCCGGCCGAACGCCGTCGCCGCAAGAAGAAGGTCAAGAACTTCAGCGCCTACCTGCGCAAGAAGTGGGACAACGTCTAAGCGTCCGTCCTAGTCCAAGCACCCGAAGGCCCGTCATCGCGACGGGCCTTCTGCTTTGGGGGACCCTCCGACCGGGCCCGGGCAACAAAAAGGGCCGAACCCGGAGGTTCGGCCCTTGGTCTCGGCAAAGCCGGTCGAGGCTTAGCGGAGGAACAGCAGTTCCTGGTAGGACGGCAGCGGCCAGTATTCGTCGGCGACGATCTCTTCGAGGGCGTCGGCGGCGGCGCGGACCTTGAGCATGGCCGGGAGGACCTTGTCGCAGGAGTGCTTGGCCTGGGCGTGCGTGTCGGACTTGCTGACGTCGCGGGCGGCGTCGAGGGCGTCGATGGCGGCGGAGAGCTGGTCGGCGAGACCTACGACTTCCTTGCGGAGCTTGCCACCGGACTTGGTCTTCTCGACCGGGGTCAGGTCAGCGGCGAACTTGAGGGCGGCCGGGAGCAGCAGGGTCTTGGCGATTTCGGCCACGAGCTTCGACTCGGTGTTGATCGCGAGCACGTAGGAGTGCGTGTAGATCTCTTCGCGGGACTCGAGTTCGGCCTTGGAGAGGACGCCCTGGCGCTCGAAGACGTCGATCGACGACTTGGCGACGATTTCGGGGAGCGCGTCGGGGGTCGTGCGGAGGTTCTTGAGACCGCGCTTGGCGGCTTCCTTGTGCCACTCTTCGGAGTAACCGTTGCCGTTGAAGATGATTCGGCCGTGCTTGGTGAGGATGTCCTTGAGGACGCTCTGGAGCGCGGAGTTGAAGTCGGAGTTCTTCTTGAGGGCGGCGGCGAGTTCGTCGGCGAGCTTGTCGAGCGAGTCGGCCATGATCGTGTTGAGCACGGTCAGGGGGCCGGCCACCGAGAAGGCGGAACCGACGGCGCGGAACTCGAACTTGTTGCCGGTGAAGGCGAACGGGCTGGTACGATTACGGTCGCCGGCGTCCTTCGGGAGGATCGGGAGGGTGTCGACGCCGAGGGTCATATGACCGCCCTTGCGCGAGCTGGAAGCGGAACCGCTCTTCTTCACCTGCTCGATGACTTCGTTGAGCATGTCGCCCAGGTAGATCGAGATGATGGCGGGCGGGGCTTCGTTGGCGCCGAGGCGGTGGTCGTTGCCGGCCGAGGCGACGGAAGCACGGAGGAGACCCTGGTGCAGGTCGACGGCGCGGATGACCGCGGAGCAGAAGGTGAGGAACTGGGCGTTCTCGTGCGGGTTGTGGCCGGGCTCGAGGAGGTTGCCGACGCCGGCGCCACCGATGGACCAGTTGACGTGCTTGCCGGAACCGTTGACGCCCGCGAAGGGCTTCTCGGCGAGGAGGCAGACGAAACCATGCTTGGCGGCGACGCGGCGGAGCAGCGTCATCGTGAGCATCTGGTGGTCGTGGGCGACGTTGGCGGATTCGTAGATCGGGGCCACTTCGTACTGGGCCGGAGCGACTTCGTTGTGACGGGTCTTGATCGGGATACCGAGCTTGAAGCACTCGCGCTCGGTTTCCATCATGCACGCGAGCACGCGGTCCGGGATAGTGCCGAAGTACTGGTCTTCGAACTCCTGGCCCTTGGCCGGCTTGGCGCCGAAGAGGGAGCGACCGCAGGTGTAGAGGTCGGGACGGAGGTGGAAGAGGCGGGAGTCGATCAGGAAGTACTCCTGCTCAGGGCCGCAAGAAGCGGAGATGTAGCCGTGCTTCTTACCGAAGAGGGCGAGGACGCGCGAAGCGGCCTTGTTCACCGCAGCCATCGAGCGGAGCAACGGGGTCTTCTTGTCGAGGGCCTCGCCCTTCCAAGAGACGAACGCGGTCGGGATGCAGAGGGTCGATCCGTTCTCGGTATCGAAGATATAAGCCGGGGAGGTGACGTCCCAAGCGGTGTAACCACGGGCTTCGAAGGTGGAACGGAGGCCGCCGTTCGGGAACGAGGAGGCGTCCGGTTCGGCCTGGATCAGCGCCTTGCCGGAGAACTGGGCGAGCGTGCCGTTGCCATTCGGCTCGAAGAAGGTGTCATGCTTCTCGGCGGTGAAACCGGTGAGCGGGTAGAACACGTGAGCGTAGTGCGTGGCGCCGCGCTCAAGAGCCCAATCCTTGATGGCGGCGGCGACGACGTCGGCCGCGGCGGCATCGAGCTTGGCGCCAGATTCGATGTTAGCCTTGAGGGACTTGAAGACGTCCTTCGGGAGGCGCTTCTCCATCTTATCGAGGGAGAAGACATTCTGGCCGTAGATCAGGTCGATCTTCTCATTGCGGAAGTCGAAGCTGCCCTGAAGGCGAGGCTGGGAAGCAATCGCTTCGATGGCGTTGCGACGGGCTGGGTTGGTGCTCATGGATGGGGGGATTGGAAAGATGACTAATTACGAACAATTTCAAAGCACCCCGTGTGCCACGGTTCAATAGGTAACCATTCACAGGGGGTTTTGTGTTTTTTTAGACATTTGTGCTTAATTTTAACCAAAACCACCCTGCTCATTTCCATACATAGGTCGTCCGGAGGAAGTAGGCGGTGTCGGTCTTGACCTGAGTGGGCAGGGGCTTGGAACGGAAATTGTTAGCCAGCCCGACCCGCAAGGACAACGGGCCAGCACTGCGGAGGAGATTCAGGCTGCTTTCGTGTCGGATGAAGTAGTCACCGGTGACTTGGAAGGACGGGACGAAATCCAAGGAGGTTTCCCAGGCCGCCCAGCCGAGTTCACGGGTGAAGATCAGTCCGAAGTCACCGGAGGGAGCCGTACGGTTGGGCTCGGCGGTGTCGTCGAAGATCTCGATGCGATGACCCAGGCCGGCCCGCGCATCGAGCTTGCCCTTGGCGTCGGTGAAGAGACGGAAACCGAGGCCGGCCGCGTTGACGGAGAAGAAGTCGATCCGGCGAGCATTGTCGAAACCCGTGTCGGTACGGAGATACCAGTAGAGGACGTTCGTCGGATTCGTCTCATACGACAGGGTCACATGGAGGTCATCCGCCGAGATTCGGTCCTGAGCCTCGGCCCGCATGAAGCGCACGCCGCCGAGCAAGGTGTCCGCCTTGGTCACGCCCTTCGCGGAAAAGCCCGTGCTGAAACCCGAGCCGGCCACGACGCCGCTGCGACCGGAGAGATCCGCGTCCGCCTGCGTGACCCATTGACGCTTATCGCCGGTCTCGGACGGGCGCTGCGAAGGCTCCCGCCAGAGCTCGACGGCCTGATCGAGGGTATTGGTCTCGCGGCCGCCGCGCGTGACGACCCGGCCGCCCGCCGCGGAGGCGATGCCGTCCGAGACGACGCCACCCGCGCTCACGCGCACGGATTCGTCGGTGACGAAAGATTCGACCTGTCCGAGCTCCAGCCGCAGCAGGTTCGCGTTACCCAGGGAAGGCGCGCGGAATTCCATCACGCCGTCGGCGATCCGTTCGATGCGCCCTTTGAGGAAAGTGCCGTCCTTCATGGTGACGGTGTCCCCGAGGCAGGCCAAGGGCAGGAGCAGGAACAAGAGAGTCCTCATGCTTTCCAGACAGCCCGAACGACGCAGGGTTGCCAACCTCAGGCTTCTCGGCCGAAGATACCTCATGGGCTACGACGCAGTCATCCTCGGAGCCGGGCCGGCCGGCCTGGCCGTGGCCCATGCGATGCTCCGCGCTGGGGTGAAGGTGAAGGTGCTCGAACCCGCCGCCCGCGTCGGTGGCTCGATCCGGACCCAGTTGGACGAGGGCTGGATCGTCGAGACCGGCCCCAACACCCT
Source organism: Verrucomicrobiota bacterium (assembly GCA_039797095.1). GTDB lineage: Bacteria > Verrucomicrobiota > Verrucomicrobiia > Opitutales > UBA953 > UBA953. Next base: position 5,238 of record JBDKIN010000214.1, on the reverse strand, counting down.
GCAACTCGAGGGAGCCGAAGACGAAGCCTTGATGGCTGCCTACGGACTCGGCGAGGTCATGCAGTCGGCCGACATGCGGGCGGCCCGTCGCTACATCTTCGCCCGCGGCGAACTCCATGGCCTCGGCCCGAGCCCCCTCACCCTGCTGACCAGCAGGCTGCTCACGTGGAGTGGCAAACTGCGCCTGCTTTCCGAACCCTTCCGCGCGAAAGGCGGCCACGCCGGCGAGACGGTCGTCGAATTCGCCACGCGCCGCTTCGGCCCCGAGGCCGCCGCGATGCTCATGGATCCGATCGTCTCCGGCGTACACGCGGGCGACCCGGCGCGTCTGGTGATGGCCAGCTGCTTCCCGCGCATCCATGCGCTCGAACAGACTTATGGATCGGTGCTCAACGGACTACGCCGCGGCCCGAAGACGCAACGCACGGTCGTCGGTTTCCCCGGAGGCATGCGCCAGCTAGCCGAGGCGATGGCTTCGCGTCTGCCCGCGGAAGACCTCCGGCTCGGTGTCGCGACGACTTCGCTCCGCCGCGACGCGCGCGGCTGGAACGTCGCCTGGCGTGGCCCGGACGGCCAAGACGAAGGCGTCTCCGCGAAGCATCTGGTGGTCACCGCGCCCTGCTGGCATTGGGGCTCCCTGCCCTTCGACGAGACCGTCACGCCGTTCCTCCGGGATTGGGAAAATCCGCAGGTGCCGCCAGTGACCGTCGTCGCCCGTGGCTACGCGCGCGAAGACGTCCCGCATCCGCTCGACGGATTCGGCTACCTGACCCCGGGCGGCGAACACCGCGACGTGCTCGGCTGCCTATTCCCTTCTTCTGTGCTGCCGGGACGCGCCCCCGAAGGTCACGTGTTACTCTGCTGCTTCATCGGCGGAGACCGCCGACCGGAACTCGCGCGTCTACCGGACGAAGCGCTCCGCCGCTTGGTCGACGACGAACTCGCCGCGACACTCGGCATCAAGAAAGCGCCAGCACGCGAATGGATCCAGCGCTGGGAGCGCGCCATCCCTCAATACGACGCCGGCCAGCCGCGGAGGGAAGCCGCGTTGGCCAAGGCCGAAGCCGCCCATCCCGGACTGCATTTCCATGGCGCCTTCCGCGGCGGCATCTCGCTGATGCACACGCTCCGCGGTGGCGACGCGCTCGGCCGCAGCCTGTCGCCGGCTTAGGCCGAAGTGGCTTCCGAGGACGGATCCGGCAGGCCGCGGACGATCCAGATCGCCGGCAGCATCAGCAGCGCACCGCCGAGGTAGACCCAGAAGTGGGAACCGAAGTGGAAATAGAGCAACGCCGCGGTCACCGGCCCGATCACGCGGGCGAGCGAGCCGGCGGACCGCAGGATGCCGAGGTTACGTCCCTGCTCCGAGGCGTCGGAGTAAAGCGAGACCAAGGCCGACACGCTGGGCAGGATCAGGCCGGTCGCGAAGGAGATCAGGCCGAGGCCGAGGTAGAAGGAAGTCTTCGCGCCCGAGCCCTCTGCAGCGAGAGTCGGCGGGATCAACGCGACCCAGACGAAGGCGACCGCCGCGATGAGCATGCCGAGCATCACGACCTTGCGCTGACCCAGTCGCTTCACGAGCTGGCGGGCGAGACCCTGCGCGAAGATCATGCAGGCGCCGTTGAACAGGAAGAGCCAGGCGTTGTCGCGGGGGCTGTAAGCGAACAGCGCCAGGGTCAGGAAGACGATGGTGTTCTCCATGCCGGTGAAGGCCACCTGGTACACGAGGTTGGCGAACGAGGTACGGCGGACGGCGGAGGAGCGGACCGTGGCAAGGTCGAAGACCGAAGGTCGCTTGGCGTCCGCGGAAGCCCGGCGCTCCGGCGCGAGCGTCTCCGGGAAGAACTTCACGACCAGGAGGTAATTCAGCAAGGCCAGCGAAGCGGCGATGGCTGCCGGCACGGAAAACGGGTTGAGGCCGAAAGAACCGACGACCGGCCCGTGAACGAACTGCACCGAGGAAGCCAGGCCGCCGATGACCGGACCGAAGACGAAGCCGAGACCGATCGCGATGCCGACGACGGCCATGCCCTTCGTGCGCTCCTTCTCATCAGTGATGTCCGCGGCGGCGGCGCTGGCCACGGCGATATTGCCGGCCATCATGCCCGAAATGAGCCGGGTGACGACCACGAGCCAGAACTGCGCCGCGAAGATCCACAACAGATAGGAGAGCGCGTTGCCGGCCAAGGTGATGGTCAGGATCCGGCGACGGCCCAGGCGGTCCGAGAGGGCACCCCAGATCGGCGAGAACACGAACTGCAGCAGCGAGTAGAGAGTGCTGAGGAGACCGCCGAACAGCACCGTCTTCTTGAAGACCGTATCGCCGCCCATCCATTCCGCGGCTGAATTAAGGGAACCGATCAAGGTGCCGGCCGCGCCTTCCGTCCGGATATAGTGGTCCAGAAGGTGGGGGAACAGCGGGATGATGATGCTGAAGCCCACGATGTCCATGAACACCGTCAGGAAGATGAGTCCGAGGATGCGGCGCTGGGGGAGGACGGCGGGGGCGGACATGCGCCTCACGATGGGGTCTCCCCCTCCCCGTGCAAACAAAACAGCGGCTTGCGGCGGGGCGGCAAAGGAAGAGGATGCGGGCATGCGCTTCTTCGCCGCCCTCGCCTTGGTCCTCGTCGGCACCGCCGCCGGCGATGCCGCCACCGACCCGAAGCTGCTGCTCATCGAGCAGAAGCTCGGCGGCTTCGAAGACCGTGACTACGCCGTCGCCGTGGAGAAGACCCTCGGGGAGTTCGAAGGTCGCACCGGCCTGAGCCTCCGCCCCGGCGAACTCAAGCGCTGCGGCCTCAAGCTTTCCTCCGAAGGCGGCGCCGGTCTGGCCACGCCCAAGCCGCTGGTCCGCGCGATCACGGCCGCCCTGCTCCGCCGCGGTTTCGCGCAAGGCGCGATCACCCTGTGCGACGCCAAACCGGACAATCTCCGCCAGGCGGGCTTCCTGCCTTCGCTCTCATCTCAGCCTGACGCCTTCGAAGGTTTCCCGGTCCTCGCCTGGGAGAGCCAAGCGCCGGGCTGGGCGGCCGACAGCCGCCTGCGTTACGAGAACCAGGTGCTGCCTCGCCCAGGAACTCCGAACGTGCCCTGGGGCGACGCGCGCGTGAGCGTGCTCCCGAAGACCCTCATCGATGAGGTCGATTTCTGGATCAACCTGCCGGTGCTCAGCGACAGCCGCTCGCTCGGCGTGCACGGCGCGATGGCCGCGGCTTCGATCGGCAACATGGCCAACGCCGAACGCTTCCTCGACAATCCCTTCAACGCCTCCAAGGCCGCCGTGGAAGTCTGCGCCATCCCGAAGCTGTCCAAGCGTAACGTGCTGACGATGCTCTCGCTGGAGCGCTACCAGGTGCTCGGCGGTCCGGGCTTCGACGCCAGCTGGTGCCGCTCGGAGAAGACGCTGCTCGGCAGCGCCAACCCGGTGATCATCGACTTCATCGGGCTTCAGAAGATCAACTCGGCTCGCGCCGCCAGCGGCATCGCGACGATCCATCCGGAGCCGCCGATCTTCGCCGCCGCCAACGCAGGGGAGATCCGCCTGGGCACCTGCCGCCCGGCCGACATCACGCTCGTCCGCCTGCCCGCCCCTTAAGCCGCCACGCGGCGCAGGTTGTCCGCACCGGCGCGGAAAGCGGCGAGCTGGAATCGACGGTAGACCGGTAATCCGCACCAGACGAACCAACGGCTGGGACGCACGTGATAGGCAACGGTGAGCACGAGTTCTTCGCCTTCGCGCTTCACTTCGGCCCGCCAGATGCCGCGTCCGTAATGACGGCGGGTCGTCGCATAGCCCAAGGCGACCCGCTCAGCGCCGGCTTCGACGACGTCGACCTCGACGATGGCTGGCAGCATCAGCGGAGCCAGGCCTGGCAGATTCGGGACGAACAAGCCTAGCCCTAGCCTGTCGCCGACGCGCACCGCCCGTCCTTCGTCTTCGAATTGAGTCCGTCGAACCATGACGGAAGCAGGATAGAATCGGTAGCCGAGCAGGGCTTCCTTCACCCGGGCAAAGGCTTCCGGCGACCATGGGCCGACCACCACGCGATGCGAATCAGCGAAGGTCGCCGTCGCGCGATCGCCGGCCTCGGCGGGCGTAGTGAGATCAGGGGCCGGCGCGGCGACGTCCGCGAATGCCGGCGCCTGGGCCGCGAGCAACAACGCACCCAGCAGGTTGAGTGAGCCGTGCACCGCCGCCATCTGCGGGATGGTGAGATATTCCCAGCCGAAGGCATGCGCGGCGGTGTAGCCCACACCGAGGAGGAAGCCGGGGACGAGACAGACGTAAGGCCACGGGCCGCGCCTGACGGGCATGAACGCCACCCAGAGCAGGAAGCCCGCGGCGAAGACCACGGCGGCCGCGACTTCGACGGCACCCGGCCGAAGCGGATCCGTCCGCAGGGCGAAGCACAACGCGGTGGCGGGAGCTCCGGCCACATAGAGCCACTGTCCCAGGTCACGCCAACGGCAGCGGGCGAGCGGACGTTCGCTGGCCGCCATCGCCAGCGGCAGGACACCGAAGGTGATGGCGAAGTGCACGGTGGTCAGCGTCGCGAGCGGATCGGGGAAACCGGCGAAGGTGCGGTCATAGCGCGACCAGATCCAGGCCGCCGCGGCCACCAACGGCCCCGTGGCGGACAATATCTCGAGGAAGCGACGCGGCGCCGGCGCCAGATCGTCGGCCACGAAGCGGCGTAAGCCGTGCGCCCAGAGCCAAAGCGCGAAGAAGAGCGCCGGCGCAGCCGCCAAGGCCATGACGACACCAGGTTCACCGGAGAGGACATACGCCAACACCCAGATCCACAGGCCAGGTCCGGTAAGCCGGTTGAGCCACTGCGGGAAACCCCGATCCAGATGCTGTGCCCAGGCCAGCGCCGCCCAGAAGCAGAGCGCTGCGATGATCGTGAACCAATCGACGGCAGCGAGGCGGTCCATCCCGTCAGCCTAGGGGCGCAAAAAAGGCGGTCAAGGGAGGTCCCTCGCCGCCTGATGCTTCATAAGGCCCGCTTCAGAGCTTCAGGCCGAGGGCTTCGGAGGCCGTGGCGCGCTCCTCGAGCAGTTCCTTCTCGGTGATCGCGATCTTCTCCTTGGAGAAGGCGTCGAGCGGCAGGCCCTGGACGATTTCCCAAGAGCCGTCGGCCTTGGTGCGGATCGGGTAGCCGAACATGATGCCCGGGGCGATGCCGTAGTCGCCCTTGGAGAGGACGGCCACGGAATGCCATTCGCCGGCGGCGG
>JBDKIN010000213.1:0-7682 GCA_039797095.1 Verrucomicrobiota bacterium | reverse complement strand
CGGGCTCCCTCGGCAAACCTAAGATACCCGCCAACAAGAAGCCCGACTCGAGGAGTCGGGCTTCGGCGGTCGATGGAAGCGGGGCTTACGGGAGCTCCGACTTGCCCATCAGGAACTTGTCGCACTCGCGGGCGGCGCCACGGCCTTCGTTGAAGGCCCAGACGACGAGGGACTGGCCGCGACGGCAGTCACCGGCGGCGAAGACGCCGGGGACGTTGGTCACGTACTTCTCGTGGTCGGCCTTCGCGTTGGAGCGGGCGTCGCGTTCGATGCCGAAAGCTTCGAGCAGCGGCTGTTCCGGCCCCAGGAAGCCCATGGCAAGGAGGACGAGCTGAGCCGGGCGGACCTTCTCGGTGCCGGCGATTTTCTGGGGTCCGAAGACACCCTTGTCGTCCTTCTTCCATTCGACTTCGACGGTGTGGACTTCCTTGAGGTTGCCCTGTTCGTCGGCGACGAACTTCGTGGCCGTGGTGAGGTAGACGCGGGGGTCGGAGCCGTACTTGGCGGCGGCCTCTTCCTGGCCGTAGTCGACCTTATAGGTCTTCGGCCATTCCGGCCACGGGTTGTCCTTGGCGCGGGTGGCGGGGGCCTTCGCCATGATCTCGAGCTGGATGACGGACTTGCAGCCGTGGCGGAGCGAGGTGCCCACGCAGTCGGTGCCGGTGTCGCCGCCGCCGATGATCACGACATCCTTGCCCTTGGCGGTGATGGTCGCGTCGGGGGCCTTGCCGTCCAGGAGGTTCTTCGTGTTGGCGTGGAGGAACTCCATCGCGAGATGGATGCCCTTGGCGTCACGGCCGGGGAGGGGGAGGTCGCGGCCCTTGGTGGCGCCGACGGTGAGGATGACCGCGTCGAACTCCTTGCGGAGCTGTTCGGGCGAAACGTCGACGCCGACGTTGACGCCGCACTTGAAGGTCACGCCTTCGGCTTCGAGGAGGGCGATGCGGCGGAGCACGACTTCCTTCTTGTCCAGCTTCATGTTCGGGATGCCGTACATGAGCAGGCCGCCCGGACGGTCGGAGCGTTCGAAGACGGTGACGTTATGGCCGGCGTAGTTGAGCTGCGCGGCGGCGGAGAGGCCGGCGGGGCCGGAGCCGATGACGGCGACCTTCTTGCCGGTACGCTTCGACGGGGCGCGGGGGATGACCCAGCCGTTCTCGTAGCCCTTGTCGATGATGGAGACTTCGATGTTCTTGATCGTGACGGCCGGCTTGTTCATGCCGAGCACGCAGGAGCCTTCGCACGGGGCGGGGCAGACGCGGCCGGTGAATTCCGGGAAGTTGTTGGTCTTGTGGAGGCGTTCCAGCGCTTCGCGCCAGAGGCCCTTGTAGACGAGGTCGTTCCACTCGGGGATCAGGTTGTTAATCGGGCAGCCGCTGGCCATCCCGCTGATGAGCTTGCCCGTGTGGCAGAACGGCACGCCGCAGTCCATGCAGCGGGCGCCCTGTTTCTGGAGCTTCTCATCGGAGTGATGGTGGTGGATCTCCTTCCAATCGCCGATGCGGGTGAGGGCATCGCGGTCAGGCGGGAGTTCGCGCTGGTATTCGACAAATCCGGTAGGTTTTCCCATGGTGCAGAAGGTGCTTGGTGTGGACGAGGTGGGTGATCAGCCGCCGCCGACGCGGGCGAGGTCGCGAGAGTTGATCTCGAAGGCTTCGTTGAGGGCGGCGTCGCCGCTGAGTCCCTTGGCCTGGGCCGTCGCGATGGCCTGGAGGACTCGCTTGTAGTCCTTCGGCATCACCTTGACGAACTTGGCGAGGGAGGCGTCCCAGTTGGCGAGGAGCTTCTTCGCCTTCTGGCTGCCCGTGAGCTCGGCGTGGCGCTCGACGAGGCCGCGGAGTTCGGCCGCATCGTTGGCGTCAGGCTTCTCGAGGCCGACCATCTGCTTGTTGCAGCGGACGGCGAAATCGCCCTTCTCGTCGAGGACGTAGGCCACGCCGCCGCTCATGCCGGCGGCGAAGTTGCGGCCCGTGGCGCCGAGGATGACGACGCGACCGCCGGTCATGTACTCGCAGCCGTGGTCACCCACGCCTTCGACGACGGTGGTGACGCCGGAGTTGCGCACGCAGAAGCGTTCGCCGGCCACGCCGCGGAAGAAGGCCTCGCCGGAGGTCGCGCCGTAGAGGGCGACGTTGCCGAGGATGATGTTGTCTTCGGCGGGGAAGGTCGCCTTGGCGTCAGGGTAGACGATGACGCGTCCGCCGCTGAGGCCCTTGCCGACGTAATCGTTGGCGTCGCCTTCGATCTCGATGGTCACGCCCGGGGGGACGAAGGCGCCGAGGGACTGGCCCGCGCTGCCCTTGAACTTCAGGTGGATGGTGCCGTCCGGCAGGCCGTCGGGGTGGCGCTTGGTGATCTCGTTGCCGAGGATCGTGCCGACCACGCGGTGGATGTTCTTGATCTCGCCTTCGAAGCGGACCGGCTCGCCCTTCTCGATCGCCGGCTGGCACTTCGCCAGCAGGACGGATAGGTCGAGGCCCTTCTCGAGGCCGTGGTCCTGCGTCTCGGTGCAGAAGCGACCCACTTCGGGGCCGGCCTTCGGCGAGTAGAGGAGTTTGGAGAGGTCGATGCCCTTGGCCTTCCAATGGTCGACGGCGTGGCGGGCTTCGAGGACGTCGGTGCGGCCGACCATCTCGTTGAGCGTACGGAAGCCGAGCTGGGCCATGATCTCACGGACTTCCTGGGCGATGAAGCGCATGAAGTTCACGGTGTCTTCCGGACGACCGGTGAAGTTCTTGCGGAGCTCAGGGTCCTGGGTGGCGACGCCGACCGGGCAGGTGTTGAGGTGGCACACGCGCATCATGATGCAACCGAGGGTCACCAGCGGGCCCGTGGCGAAACCGAACTCTTCGGCGCCGAGGAGGGCGGCGACGACGACGTCACGGCCGGTCTTCAGCTGGCCGTCGGTCTCGACGACGATGCGGGAGCGGAGGTTGTTGAGGACGAGGGTCTGGTGGGTCTCGGCGAGGCCGAGTTCCCACGGCAGGCCGGCGTGCTTGATGGAGGTCTGGGGCGAAGCGCCCGTGCCGCCGTCGAAGCCGGAGATGAGGACGACGTCCGCGTGCGCCTTGGCCACGCCGGTGGCGATGGTGCCGACGCCGACTTCCGAGACGAGCTTCACGCTGACGCGCGCGGCGCGGTTGGCGTTCTTCAGGTCATGGATGAGTTCCGAGAGGTCCTCGATCGAGTAGATGTCGTGGTGCGGGGGCGGGGAGATGAGGCCCACGCCGGGGGTGGAGTGACGGACCTTGGCGATCGGAGGATAGACCTTGCCGCCGGGGAGCTGGCCGCCTTCGCCGGGCTTCGCGCCCTGGGCCATCTTGATCTGGATCTCCTTGGCGTTGGTCAGGTAGCGGCTCGTGACGCCGAAGCGGCCCGAGGCGACCTGCTTGATGGCGGAGTTCTTGGAGTCGCCCTGTTCGTTGGTCCAGGTGAAGCGCGCGGGGTCTTCGCCGCCTTCGCCGGTGTTGGACTTGCCGCCGACGCGGTTCATGGCGATCGCCAGGGCTTCGTGGGCCTCGGAGGAGATCGAGCCGTAGCTCATCGCGCCCGTCTTGAAGCGCTTGAGGATGCTCTCGACGGATTCGACCTCGTTGATGTCGATCGCGGTGCGGGCCTTGAACTGGAGCAGGCCGCGCAGCGTGAAGATCTGCTTCATCTGGTCGTTCACCAGGCCGGAGTAGACCTTGAAGGTGTCGAAGTTGCCCGTGCGGACGGCCTTCTGCAGCGAGTGGATGACCTGCGGGCTGAAGAGGTGACCTTCGCCTTCGTTACGCCACTGGTAGTCGCCGCCGACCTCGAGGGTGGCGGGAGTATCGACGCGGTCCGGGAAGGCGTTGCGATGGCGGGTGAGGGTCTCCTCGGCGATCGCGGCGACGTCGGCGCCTTCGATGCGGGTAGCCGTGCCGGTGAAGTACTTGTCGACGACCTTCTGCTGGAGGCCGACGCACTCGAAGATCTGGGCGCCGAGGTAGCTCTGGATGGTCGAGATGCCGATCTTGGAGGCGACCTTGACGATGCCCTTGGTGGCGGCCTTCACGTAGTTCTTGCAGGCGGTGTAGTGGTCGACGCCGACCAGCAGGCCCTGCTTGATCATGTCGTCGAGGGTCTCGAACGCCAGGTAGGGGTTGATGCCCGCGCAACCGTAGCCGATGAGCGTGCAGAAGTGGTGCACTTCGCGCGGTTCGCCGGACTCGAGGATGAGGCCGACCTTGGTGCGCTTGCCTTCGCGGATCAGGTAGTGGTGCAGGCCGGAGACGGCGAGCAGAGGCGGGATGGCGGCGTGGTTACGGTCGACGCCGCGGTCGCTCAGGATGATGAGGTTGATCCCCGCGTCGATGTGGAGGCCGGCCTGGCGGCAGACTTCGTCCATGGCCAGCTCGAGGCCCTTGGCGCCGGACTTGGCGTCGAAGAGGGTCGGGATGGTGACGGACTTGAACTGGCCGTGGGCGACGTGGCGGAGCTTGGCGAGTTCCTCGTTGGTGAGGATCGGCGACTGGAGCTCGATCAGGTGGCAGCTGCCGGGGTTCGGGTCGAGCAGGTTGCGCTCCGGTCCGATCGTGGTGACGGAGGAGGTGACGATCTCTTCGCGGATGCAGTCGATCGGCGGGTTGGTGACCTGCGCGAAGAGCTGCTTGAAGTAGTCGTAGAGGAGCTTCGACTTGTTGGACATCACCGCGAGCGGGATGTCGGTACCCATCGAGCCCATGGCTTCGACGCCGTCCTTGGCCATCGGGACGAGCAGCTTGCGCTGGTCTTCGAAGGTGTAACCGAAGGCGAGCTGGCGCTGGACGGTGTTGCTGTGGGCCGGGGCGGGCTCGGCGGGTCCGTCGGCGATGTCGGCGAGCTTGATGAGGTTCTTGTCGAGCCACTCGCGGTAAGGCTTCTGGGCGGCGATCTGCTGCTTGATCTCCTCGTCGGCGACGATGCGGCCTTCTTCCATGTTCACGAGGAACATGCGGCCCGGCTGGAGGCGGCCCTTGGAGGCCACGTTGGCGGGGTCGACGGGCAGGACGCCGGCTTCGGAGCCCATGATGACGAAGTCATCCTTGGTCACGTAGTAGCGGGAAGGGCGGAGGCCGTTACGGTCGAGGGTGGCGCCGATCATCGTGCCGTCGGTGAAGACGACGGAGGCGGGGCCGTCCCAGGGCTCCATGAGGCAGGAGTTGTACTCGTAGAAGGCCTTCTTCTCCGGGCTCATCGACTCGTGGCCGTTCCACGGCTCCGGAATCATCATCATCATGGCCTCGGGCAGCGAGCGGCCGCCCATGACGACCAGCTCGAGGACGTTGTCGAACTTGGCGGAGTCGGAACCGTTCGGGTTCACGATCGGGAGGATCTTCGGGAGTTCCTTGCCGAACAGAGGGCTGGCCAGCAGGGGCTCGCGGGCCTTCATCCAGTTGACGTTGCCGTTGAGGGTGTTGATCTCGCCGTTGTGGGCGATGTAGTGGTACGGGTGCGCACGTTCCCAGCTCGGGAAGGTGTTGGTCGAGAAGCGCGAGTGGACGAGCGCGAGGGCGGTGTCCATCGACTTGTCGGCGAGGTCGGTGAAGTACTTGCCGACCTGTTCGGGCATGAGCATGCCCTTGTAGATGATGGTGCGGCAGGAGAGGGAGCTCGCGTAGTAGAACTCGTCCTTGCCGGCGCCGCGGATCTGGTGGTGGGCCTGCTTGCTCAGGATGAAGAGCTTGCGTTCGAAGTCCTGGTCGGTGGCGCAATCGGCGGGGCGGCCGAGGAAGGCCTGGCGCACGACCGGCTCGCTGCTGACGGCGGTCTTGCCGAGGGAGGAGTTGTCGACGGGGACGGTGCGCCAGCCGAGGACGGAGAGCCCGAGGGACTTGGCGAGGTCGGTGAAGGTGGCCTCGGTCGCGGCGCGGATCTTGGCGTCCGGGGAGACGTAGAGCATGCCCACGCCGTAGTGCCCCGGCTTGGGGAGGTTGGCCGGGCCGTGCTTGGCGAAGAACCCGTGGGGGAGCTGGAGCAGGATGCCTGCGCCGTCACCGGTGTTGGTCTCGCAGCCGCAGGCGCCTCGGTGGTCGAGGTTCACCAGGATGGTGAGGGCCTGCTGGATGATATCGTGCGAACGCTTGCCCTTCATCTGGCAAACGAAGCCGACGCCGCAGGCGTCATGCTCAAACTGGGGGTCGTAAAGACCCTGTTTTTCGGGAAGTCCGGGATTCTTCATTTCTGGTGTGGGCAAAAGTGGTCGGATGGGCTGGCGGCTGAGCCGCCGGGTGCCTTGGCGGTGACCGCAAGACGCCTAAATCTAGTGGGCAATAATCCCCCTCTGTCAAAGGCAACTTGTGGATTGGTCCGAGGGGGGCGGAGCCGGGTTTTCGTGCCAAGTTCCCGGGTCGCCAAACGCTCGGCTGCTTTTGGTTATTTTTGTTAGGAAAAAGCCCAAAGTGCGACACGGCGCTGACCGCATCTGACGCCGACCGCCAGGGTTCGCCCGCCTGCGTCTCCCTTGACTTTGCCGCCCGTCCGCCCGACACCCCAAGGCATGAAAGCCGACAACGACCTTTACCGACAGTTGCGCGAGTTGCCGGCCGCCCAGCTCTGGACCGTCGAGGTCCCGAAGTTCGACCAGCTCGGCCCGAAGGAGCGCAACCAGCAGGTCGCCCTGGTCCGCGCCGTCGGCGTGGTCTTCTCGACCTCCCGCAACCCGGAGATGAAAGCCGCCGTGAAGGCCTGGATGATCGGCCTCCTGCAGGATCCCTCCGAGAAGATCCGCCGCTACGCCACCGCCGCCATCCCCAAGCTCGGGGGCGACGAGGAGTCCGAGCGTAAGCTGATCGACATCCTTAAGACCACCGACGTCGACCGGGAGAAGAAGAAAGTCGCCTCGGCCCTCGAGAAGATCGGCGGCGCGGCGACTCTCAGGGCAGTTTCCGGCTCCGGCGAAAAACTGATCGACGAACAGAAGGTCCGCGCGAGCGTGGCCCGCCAGGGCGGCCCGAGCAACGTCCGTCAGGACGCCGTCGTGCCGAAGCACCCCGGCCTGCGCCTGCACCTGCGCTGTCGCAAGGGCCTGGAATCCATCGTGGCCGACGAAGTCCGCGAAGACGAAGGCCGCGGCGGCAAGTTCCGCGTGATCGAGGTCCGCGGCTGCTTCGTGGTGGTCGAGCCGAAGGAAGCCTTCACGCTCGCCGAACTCTATCAGCTGCGCTGCTTCGATACCGCGGCCTTCTTCCTGGCGTTCATCCGTCAACCGGGTTCGGCCGAAGCCCTCGAGGTACTCGCCAAGGCCATCGCCTCGCCGCTGGCCGAGAAACTCATGCTGGCCCTCACGCAGGGCGCCGCCCGCTATCGCCTGAGCATGGTCTCCGAAGGCAATCATGACGACGCCGTCGCCAAGGTGACGAAGAAGGCGTTCGAGCTGAACCCGCGCGTGCTCAATGACGCCCGCGAATCCCCGTGGTCCGTCGACGTGCACTTCGACGAGCGCAGCGCGCTGGTCGAACTCCGTCCGCGCATCTCGCCTAACCCGCGTCTCTATTACCGTACCGACGCCGTCAACGCGGCCTCGCACCCGCCGCTGGCGGCCTGCTTGGTGCGCGTCGCCGGACGCCAGGAAAAGGAACTCGTCTGGGATCCGTTCTGCGGTTCTGGACTGGAGCTCATCGAATCCGCGTTGGCCGGCGGGGTGGGGCAGGTGGTCGGCACGGACATCGACCCGGACG
>JBDKIN010000212.1:0-2526 GCA_039797095.1 Verrucomicrobiota bacterium | reverse complement strand
GTCCGGGCGCGCCAGTTGCGCTCGTTCTTCAGATCCAGCCCCGGATTGTCATGGGCGGGCAAGGGACAGCCCTGCGACGTGCCGCAGCCCATGATGAGGATTTCCATGAGGCGAAGAAGAGCGGAAAACGAAAGGAAGGCAAGTGGCGGACTTCGCAGAGTATCGAGTATGGAGTATCGAGTATAGGGGCAAAACCAGAGGCACAAGAGGGCAATAGCCTCCAGGTAATAGCCGACGAGGCAGGAGGTGACCGCGCCCTGCCTACCCCTTCAATGATTGGGATGAAGCCTTCCACGCCCCTCGGCCAAGTTAAGACCTATCGCGACCTGCTCGTGTGGCAGAAAGCCAAGCTGATGGCCGTCTCGATCTATCGGCTCTGCGAGTCACCTGGCCTCTGCCGTAAATACACCCTCTGCGATCAAATGACGCGGGCAGCCGTATCCATCGCCTCAAACATCGCCGAAGGCGACGAGCGGAGCACCAACAAGGAATCGCTACGCTTTATAGTCATCGCGCGGGCATCCCTTGCGGAACTCGAGACTCAGGTGGAGATCTCCCATGAAATCGGAGCGGTCAGCCAAGAGGATGTCGCTAAGTTCCGGGCCTTGGCCGAAGAACTGGGACGACTCATAGGGGGCGTTATCCGCATGAGGCAGGACCGGGAAAGGCTTTCCGCCGACCGTTCGTAGTCAGCCGTGGCAGAAGTCTGCATTTTGGGCGGGGGAAGCCCTTTTCACCCTACTCTATACTCGATACTCCATTCCCGACCGCCTTTACTCCCTCCCCTTAGGCAGTTCCCCGAGACTCCATACTCGATACTCCATACTCTCAGTCCCCGACTTCCGTGTTCGCCAACCTCACCGACAAACTTACCAAGGCCCTTCGCGACCTCCGGGGGCTCTCCAAGCTCTCCGAAGAGAACATCGCCCCGGCGCTGACCGAGGTGCGCTCGGCGCTGATGTCCGCGGACGTCAATTTCAAGGTCGCCAAGGACTTCACCGAACGCGTCAAGGTCGCCTGCCTCGGCCAAGCGGTCATCGAGTCCGTCAACCCGGGCCAGATGGCCGTGAAGATCGTCTCCGACGAGCTCACGAAGCTCCTCGGCGAAGGCGAACGTCCGATCGACCCCCGCCGTCCGCTGCGCGTGCTCCTCGTCGGCCTCCAGGGCTCCGGCAAGACCACCAGCGCCGCCAAGCTCGCCAAGCACCTCGTGAAGAAGGAAGGCATCCGTAAGCCTTCCCTCGTCGCCGCCGACTTGCGCCGCCCCGCGGCCATCGACCAGCTCGAGACCCTCGCCAAGAACGAAGGCTTCGACTTCCGCGCCGACCGCGCCGCGACCGACGTCGCCGCGATGGTCGGCCGCCTGGTCAAGGACGCCGAAGCCGCCGCCGCGGACCTCGTCATCGTCGACACCGCCGGCCGCCTCCAGATCGACGGCGACCTGATGGAAGAAGTCCGCCGCGTCCGCGACGCCTTCCAGCCGCACGAAGTCTTCCTCGTCGCCGACGCCGCCCTCGGCCAGCAGGCCGTCGACGTGGCCGCCAAGTTCCACGAATCCACGCCCCTCACGGGCATCATCCTGACCAAGCTCGACGGCGACGCCCGCGGCGGCGCCGCGCTGTCGATGAAGACGGTCACGGGCGTCCCGATCCGCTACATGGGCACGGGCGAAAAGGCCTCGGACTTCGACACTTTCCACCCCGACCGCATGGCCCAGCGCATCTTGGGCATGGGCGACGTCGTCTCCCTCGTCGAGAAGGCCCAGGAGGTCGTCGACCACAAGGAAGCCGAGCGCCTAGCCGAGAAGATGAAGAAGGCCGACTTCGACCTCGAGGACTTCCTCGCGCAGATGTCGCAGATGAAGAAGATGGGCCCGCTCGGCGACATCATGAAGATGATGCCCGGCATGGGCGGCATCCAGGTCGGCGCCAAGGAAGAGAAGCATCTCGCCAAGACCGAGGCCATCGTGCTCTCGATGACCAAGAAGGAGCGTCGCAACCCCGACATCCTCAACGGTTCCCGCCGTCTCCGCATCGCCAAAGGCTCCGGCACCCAGGTCAGCGACGTCAACGCGCTGATCAAGCAGTTCTCCCAGATGCGCGAGATGATGCGCATGATGAAGGGCGGCAAGGGCAAGGAGCTCATGCGTCGCATGGGCCAGATGGGCGGCGGCCGCGGCGGCTTCCCCGGCGGCGGTTTCCCCGGCATGCGCTGATCGCCATGTCCCAGATGATTCCCTTCGACCCGGCCCTGCTCTCCCGTCCGGGCTGGATCTTCGACTGCGACGGCACCCTTGCGGCGTCCATGTGGATCCACCACCGCAGCTGGACCCACATCGTCAGCAAGCAGCTGGGCCGTCCGTTCGACTTCCCCTGGCCCCTCTTCTGCTCGATGGGCGGCATGTCGGCCGTCGACACCTGCAAGCGCCTGAAGGCCGACTACGGCTTCGACCTGAACGTCGAGCAGCTGCTCGCCGACGGCCATGAATTCCTCGAGGAGCACCTCGCCAAGGACGTCACCGCCCGC
>JBDKIN010000211.1:0-3843 GCA_039797095.1 Verrucomicrobiota bacterium | reverse complement strand
GCCGACTGTGAATGCTTTCCGCCCGGACTTCGGCTTCCCACGCTTGCCACCGGGCCGGTTTCGGGCAAGTTGACGGCTCCCATGCGTAACGACGACGAAGACGAGGACGAGAAGACCCCGGCCGCCCCCAAGGACGGCGGACCGAGCGCCATGCTCATCCAGAAGAAGTTCCTCGAACAGCGGAAGATCTTCCTCTGGGGCGCCGTCGAAGACGCCTCCGCCCGCGACATCGTCGAAAAGCTCCTGTACCTGGACGGCATCGACCCCGGCAAGGAGATCACCTTCTACATCAACACCCCGGGCGGCTCCATCACCTCCGGCATGGCCGTCTATGACACCATCCGGATGATCTCCTCCCCGGTGAAGGTCGTCGTCACCGGCATGGCCGCCTCGATGGGCTCCATCCTCCTCCAGGCCCCCAAGGAGAAAGGCAACCGCCTGCTCTTCCCCCACTCCCGCGTGATGATCCACCAGCCGCTCATCATGGGCCGCATCCAAGCCACGGCCGTGGACATCCACATCCAGGCCCAGGAGATGGAACGCCTGCGTTCCGAGCTCAACGAGATCCTCGCCAAGGCTTCGAAGCAGAAGATCGAGAAAGTCACCAAGGACACCGACCGCGACTTCTACATGACCGCCGAGGAGGCCATCGAGTATGGCCTCGCCGACGCGATCGTGAAGAAGCTCTGAGCCGGACCGCACGCGCATGGGCATCGGCGACCGGGCCTACATGCGGAACCTGCGCCCCGCGCGGGAGCCGATCTCGGCCACCGCATGGGTCGTCGGCGTGCTGGTCGCTTTCTTCATCCTCAACCTGGTCCAGGAATCCGCCGGCGCGGACCTGCTCGGCTGGGCGATGCTGCGCGAGAGTTCGCCCCAGGCCTGGCAGTGGCTCACCCATGGCCTGCTGCACGACGGCTTCTGGCATCTCCTCGGCAACTGCCTCATCCTCTGGTGGACGGGTGCCATCGTCGAACGTGAGCACGGCCCGCGCGCGCTCCTCGCCGTGCTCGCGGCGGGCACCTTGTTCGGCGCGCTCGCCTGGGCCCTCACCGGCCTGGGCGGAGATCGCTCGGGCCTGCTGGTCGGGATCTCTTCCGGCGTGTACGCGCTGATGCTCGTGGCGCTCCTCGACAAGCTCGACCACCAGATCACGCTGCTGCTGTTCTTCTTCCTGCCGGTGACGCTCAAGGTCCGCTGGCTGCTCATCGCGATCAGTTTGTTCACGGTGCTGGGCTGGGCCTTCGCCGAACTGCCGGGTCGCCACGCGTGGCCGCAATGGCACGCCGCCTGGGACGACGCGATCGCCCATTCGGCCCACCTCGGCGGCCTGGTGCTCGGTTGGTTGGCCTATCGCCGACTTAATCAGACAAATCTCCGCGTCCAGGACGCTCAGGGTTACGTGAATACCTCCGATTCAGACGATGCCAGCGCCATCGCCCGCGACGCCTACGCCGCGGAAGAGATTTCCAGCGGGACGAATAATGAGGCAAAATCCCCAGCCAGCCTGACCAAAGGCCAAGCCCGTGCGGAATTAGACACGCTCTTGGACAAGATTTCCGCCGGGGGATTCGGCTCGCTCACTGCTGGCGAGAAACGTAGGCTTGAAGAACTCAGCGCCCGCCTACGCTGACACCCCACCCCACTTTTATGCGACTCCGCTTTTCCCTCCTGCCGGTCCTCCTGGCAGCGCTGGTCTCCGCCCAGACCGGCGGCTTCACCACCACGCCGTCGATGCTGCTCGAGACGCGCGCCACGGCCGCCCTCCTCGAGAAGCTCCATATCAGCAAGAAGGACATGGGCTCCATCGACATGAACTCGGTGGTGCGCACCTACTGCGAGAATCTCGATGGCGCGAAGATGTACTTCACGGCCAAGGAGGTCGACGAGTTCGTCACGCGCTACGGCAAGACCCTCGACCTCTACCTGCAGCGCGGTAACCTGACCCCGGGCTTCGAGATCTACGCGCTGTTCAAGAAGCGCGTCACGGAACGCACGGCGAAGAACCTCGCGATGCTCGACCGGCCGATCGACCTCACGCAGCCGGGCACCTTCCCGCTCGACCGCAAGAAAGCCGACTGGCCCGCCACCCCGGAAGACGCCGACGCCCTCTGGGACCGCCGCCTGCGCCTCGACATGCTTTCCGAACTGCTCGGCGAAGACCGCGCGGGCAAGTCGGCCAAGGACACCGCCCTGCCGGAAATCACCCCGGCCAAGACGCAGGAAGCCGTCGACCGCCTCAAGAAGCGCTACGAGAAGGGCCGCACCTACCTCGACTTCGACCAGCATGAGGTCGAAGAGGTCTTCCTCAACTCCTACTCGAGCCAGTACGACCCGCACTCGACCTTCTTCTCCCAGCAGTCGCTGGAGGAGTTCGAGATCGCGATGCGCAACTCGCTCGTGGGCATCGGCGCCACGCTCTCCGACGAAGACGGCACCTGCGTCGTCAAGGACCTCCTCCCGGGCGGCCCGCTCGACCTCTCCCGCCAGGTGAAGCCGGGCGACAAGATCATCGCGGTCGGCCAGGATGAAACCGGCGAGATGGAAGACATCGTCGGCATGCGCCTCTCCAAGGCCATCAGCCGGATCCGTGGCAAGCAAGGCACGACGGTGCGACTCCTCGTCGACATGGCCGCCGGCGGCCGCAAGACCGTCACGCTCAAGCGCGACCAGATCAAGCTCGTCGGCCAGATGGCCTCGGCCAAGGCCATCGAGGTCCCCTCCGCCGGCGGCACCGCCCTCCTCGGCGTCATCGAGCTCCCCTCCTTCTACGGCAAGAACCAGGACGGTACCGGCTCCAGCCCCTCCGCCGACATCGAGCAGCTGCTCATCAAGCTGAAGGCGATGGGCATCAAGGCCGTCATCATGGACCTCCGTAAGAACGGCGGCGGCCTGCTCAACGAGGCCGTCGACATCTCGGGCCTGTTCATCCCGAAGGGCTCGGTGCTCCAGGTGCGCGACAGCCAGGGCCGCTCCGAAGACTACCGCGACGAGGACGAGAAGGTCGTCTGGGACGGACCGCTGGTGGTGCTGACCTCCAAGCTCTCCGCCTCGGCCTCCGAGATCTTCGCCGGCGCGATGCGCGACCATCGCCGCGCCATCGTGGTCGGCGACATGACCACCCACGGCAAGGGCTCGGTCCAGAACATCATCGAACTGAGCCGCTTCGACCGCAGCCTCAAGTCGGCCGTCAAGGTGACCATCCAGAAGTGGTATGCGCCCAGCGGCTCCTCCATCCAGCTCAAGGGCGTGCCGGCTGACATCGTGGTGCCGTCCGTCTACTCGGTGCTGCCCGTCGGCGAAGGCGACCTCGAACGCGCCCTGCCCTGGGATTCGGTGACGCCCACGCTGACCAAGCCCGACGAAGGCGATTGGCTGAAGGCGAAGATCTCCGAAGGGCTCATCGCCACGCTGGCCGCCAACTCCGCCCGCCGTCAGTCCGAACTCCCGGAATTCCTCACGCTCTCCCGGACGATCGACTGGACCAAGAGCCGACAGGTCCGCAAGGAGGTCTCGCTCTCCCTCGACCAGCGTCGTACCGAACGGAAGGACGACCTGGAATTCCGCGAACAGGTCCGCCGCGAGCTGACCGATTACGCCAAGCAGTCCTTCAAGGTGAGCGAAGTGAAGCTCGATGCGGCCATCGAACAGGAGAAGAAGGAAGGCCCCGGCGCCGCCGCCAAGATGAAGCGTAGCGCGCGCATGCGCGATCCGCTCGAAGACGACGAATGGCCGGAATACGACATCCAGCTCCAGGAAGCCCTGCGCATCGCCGCCGATTGGACCGCGCTCACCGCCGGCTCCGTCGCCGCCGCCCCGCCGAAGGAAGAGAAGAAGAAGTAA
>JBDKIN010000210.1:0-5630 GCA_039797095.1 Verrucomicrobiota bacterium | reverse complement strand
ATACTCTCGTTCAGTGGATTCCCTCATCCCCTATTTCCTCCTCGACCTGTTCGTCGTCATCGCGGCCATCGTCCTGATGTTCCGGCGGATGACCTTTTGGCACCCGCTGACGGCCTATCTGTTGTTTCACCTCTACAGTTTCACCTATCGCCTGTTCCAGATCGTCGGCGGGTCGCCGCTGATGTACGCCGGCCAGGCGAACGCCGAAGTCGTCACCCCGGAGGAAATCAGCCGGGCGATATTATGGGCGGACGTCAGCCTCTTCTTCTTTGTCGCGGCCTCTTGGTGGGCGCACCTGGTTTTCGAGGCGAAATCCGCCCAACCGGTGGAGCGTCGCATCCTGAATCACAACATCGCCAAGGTCATCGGACTGTTCTGTCTGCCGCTCGGCTCCTATTACTTCTACGTCGTCAAGACTTCGGGCGTCCTGCTTACCGCAGATTCCGCATCCGCAGGCTATATCCAGGCCATCTCCATGTGGCCGATCGGAGTCATCGGCCTGCTCATCTTCGCCTTCGGCTTCCGCTGGCACCTCCTCGCCCTCGCCGCCTTCTTCCTCGGGGCCGTGGCCTTCCAAGGCTACCACCGGTTCATGCTCGTCTTGCCGTTGCTTTACTTCACGGCCTTGTATCTGCAGACCCGCCGCCGGCGCTGGCCGACCATCCCCATCCTGGTCGCCGCCTTCTTCATCGGCCTGATCTTCCCCCGCCTCAAATACATCGGCCAGGCCCTGCAGTACGGCGACACCCAGGAGGCCATCGCGCAATTCAGCCAAGCGTTCGTCAAAGACAAACAATCCTTCGTGGAATCGGCGGCCTCCGAGGACTTCCTCGACCAGTTCGCCGGCGGCCTGTCCCTCGTGGACAGCAACGAACGCAAATTCTGGGGCTCGACCTATCTGGCCATCGTCACGCTTCCGGTCCCGCGCGCCTGGTGGCCCGGCAAGCCCGGCTTGGCGGACCACCTGCAGGAAATCTCCACCTCTGGCCGACGCTATGACGCCGAAGGCCGCATCATCACGTATCTCGGGGAGTCCTACCTGAATTTCGGCTACGCCGGGTTGATCCTTATTCCGGCGCTGCTCGGCTATCTGCTTACCGCGGCCTGCCTGCGGGCGACGAGCGGCCCGATGCTTCGTCTCGGCCGTTATCTCTACCTCGTCTTCTTCATGGCGCTGGTGCAGACGTTCCGCGACGGCGTCCTCTCCATCTTCGTCTTCACCGTCGTGCACAACATGCCGATGCTGTTCGCCTGGATCCTGCATTCGGTGCCCGGCCTCGCCGATAAAACCATGGACCGCCCGCCCGCGGACCCATTGGCGTCGGAGGAGGAAGCGGATGCCTGGCCCCCTCCGACCCGCTAGCCCTCGAGTCCCCGCATTCCGTGTCCCTCATCCGTCATGTCGTCTATGAGTGCCTGCCTGGTGCCTATGCCGGAGGCGTGCAGAAGATGGTGTTCGAGCTGGCTTCCGCGCAGCGTCGCCTAGGGGAGGATGTCGAAGTCTGGACGGTCGACGCGGTCCGCGCCGGCAAGACCGAGGAGCACGGCGGGTTGCCGATCCGTTATTTCAGCCCTGACTACGCCATGGGCTATGTCCGTTCGCGGGAACTGAACGACGCGGCATCGACCCTGCCCAAGGATGCCGTCGTGCATGCGCACAGCACCTTCCATCCGTTGAACCATGATATCGCCGTCGTGGCCCGTCGGAGGGGGCTGCGCCATTTTTTCCATCCACATGGCGCGCTCGACCCGGCGTTGTCCGCCGGTTGGTCGCCCAAGTCGCTGAAGAAGCGGCTCTATCACCGTTTCATCGGCCGGCCCGACCTCAACGCCGCGACCGGCGTCTTCGCGCTCACGCCGTTGGAGGCCGAACAGCTTGCCGAACTGGGAGTCGCCGGCCGGGTCCATGTCGTGCCGAACGGCATCGAGCCTTCGCCGCCGGCCTCGCCTGAGGACGCCGCATCCTTCCGCGCGACCCATCGCATCGGGCGATCCTCCCGCCTCCTGCTCTTCGTCGGCCGGATCATGCCGAAGAAGCGCCTCGAGGATATCATCGGGGCCTTCGCCACGTTGCGCGTGGACATGCCGGACCTCGTCCTGGCGATCGCCGGCAATGTCGCGCAGGACTCCGCCTATCACCGGCGGCTCCTGGATCTGGCCGCCGACCTCGGCTGCTCCGAAGCCATCCGCTGGCTTGGCTTCCTTGATGAGAAGGCGAAGCCGGCCGCCTTCGGCGCCGCCGAAGCCTTCGTCCACGCTTCCGAGTCCGAAGGCATGGCGCTGGCCATCCTCGAAGCGATGGCCGCCGGGCTGCCCGTCGTCGCGACCCGGGGGTGTTATATGCGTCTCGCGGCTCAGGCCGGGGCTCTCATCGAGTGCGCCCAAGGGTCCGAATCCCTGGCCGACTCGCTCCGGAGCACGTTATCAGACCCGGCGCTCGCCGCCCGTCTGCGAGCCAACGCCCGGGCCCATGTCCTTCAGGAGCACGATTGGGATAAAATCGCCCGGCGGATGACGGACGCCTATGCGCGATGTTTGACCAGCTGATCGGAACGCAGCAGGCGGGTACGTGATCGCCATCACGTCCGTTCGCCCCCTTGCCCGCGTGCCCCATCGTCCCCTCATTTAGACCATGCACTCCTCCCTCCCCAATATCCGCCTCGCCGGGCTCGCCGTGACGACCGGGTCGGTCGTGCGTGATTTCGTCGCGGACGGCCTGGAAGCGGGCGTCGACCGCGTCTCGTTAGAACGCACGGCGAAGACCGTCGGACTCTGGGAGCGGCGCGTCGCCGCCCAGGGCATCACCGCCTTGGATCTCTGCGCGGACGCGGCCGGGCGCCTGCTTTCCGAGATGGGCCTCGATGCGTCGTCAATCGACGCCGTCATCTTCGTGACCCAGACGCCTGATCATCCCCAGCCGAACAACGCCTCCGTCCTCCATGGCCGACTGAATCTGAGCAAATCCGCCCCGGCCTACGATCTGTCGATGGGGTGCTCCGGCTGGGTCACCGGGCTGCAGCAGGCCGCGCTGCTCTGCGCCCATGGCGGCGCGGCCCGCGTCCTGCTCTGCGCCGGCGATACGCTCAGCCGCCTTACCAACCCGGGCGACCGTTCGGCGGATCCGCTCTTCGGCGACGCGGGATCGGCGACGATCGTCGAAAAGACCGGGCGCGCGGCGCCGTTCCATTTCGTGCTCGGGGCCGATGGCTCCGGCGCCCAGGCCATCTTCGTCAAACAGGGCGGGGCGCGGCAGCCGTCCGGCCCCCTGACGGAGCGGACGGATGCCGAAGGCAATCGGATGCACGACGCCAACCTCGTCATGAACGGCGCCGATGTCTTCAGCTTCACGTTGCGGGAGGTGCCCGGGGCGATCCAGTCCGTCATGCGTCACGCAGGCTATGCGCCCGAGACCACGGATGCGCTCGTCCTGCATCAGGCCAACCGCTTCATCCTCTCGACCCTTGCGAAGAAAACGGGCTTCACCGAAGCCCAGACCCCGATGTCCGTCGTCGAGAAATACGGCAACCAGAGTTCGGCCTCGATCCCTTGCGCGCTCATCGATGGATTGGCCGACCGGCTCGAAGCCGGCACGCTCAAGGTCGTCGGCTGCGGCTTCGGCGTCGGCCTCTCTTGGGGTGCCTTCGCCGGCGAAATCGGGCCGCTCGCCGTGGCCCCGCTCAGGGCCTTCCCGCGATGACAACGGACGAGAAACTGCTCCTCCTGCGTCGCGACGTAGGTCTGCCCGCGTCGGCCCAGCCGGACACCCCGCTGGCGTCCCTGCCCGAGTGGGGGTCGCTCGCCATCCTGCTCGTCATCGTCCACTTCGAGGAAAAGCATAAGCTGACCGTCAGCGGTGCGCAGATCCGCGGCTGCCGCACCTTGGCCGACCTTCTCGCCCTTATCCCGTGAAAAAACTGTTCATCATCGGCGCCGGCGGCTTCGGCCGCGAAGTCCATGCTTGGGCCCGGCAGCATCCCGGCTGCGGCGTCCAATGGGAGCTCGCGGGTTTCCTGGATGATAACCCCGCCGCCTTGCGCGACTGCGGCGACTTCGCCGCCGTCGTCCCGTTGACCGGACATCGTCCCGCCGCCGACACGCTCTACCTCAACGGCATCGCCTTGCCCGAGCTCAAGCAGAAGCTCCTGCCCCCTTTGGTGGCCGCGGGGGCCGAATTCCTGACGTTCCTTCATCCCACGGCCAAGGTCGGCGAGCGCGTCAAGCTGGGTCGCGGCGTCGTGCTTTGCCCTGGAGCCATCGTCACCGCCGATGCCAGCCTCGGAGATTTCGTGGTGCTGAATCTTCGCGCGACCGTCGGCCATGACGCGCGCGTCGGCGCCTGGACCACGGCGAACGCCCATTGCGACATCACCGGATTCGTCGAAGTCGGCGAAGGCGTCTTCATGGGATCGCGAGCGAGCATCATTCCCGGCCGCAAGGTCGGGGCCGGCGCCAAGCTTGCCGCCGGGGCCGTCGTCTTCACCCATGTTCCCGCCGGGGCCACCATGTTCGGCAATCCTGCCCGCGTCCTCTGATATGCGCAAAGCCCTCCTTGTCTTCGGCGGCGTGATGCTCGCCGGCCTGCTGGCCCTCGTGCTGGCGGCGGAGTTTTCGCCTCCCCGTCCGCGCGGCTTTACCGGCGAGCTCGGCCAAGCCCTGCCCGAAGTCTCCGGCTGGCTGCGACGGGAGATCCCGATCGCCGCCAGTTCGGCGGCCATGGCCAGCGCCCAGGGCATCCTGAATTTCAGCCAAGCCAGGCAGATACTCTATGTCCGCGGCGGCACGCAGGTCCTTGTCTATGTCGCCTACTGGGAGCCCGGCAAAGCATCGGTCGTCGACGCCGGCTCGCATAATCCGGATTCCTGCTGGGTGAACAACGGCTGCGTGCGCACCGAACGCCTGTATGCCGTCCCTGGCAAGGTCGGGGAGCGGGAGCTGCTGCCTTATGAATCGGGCCAATATATCGTGCCGAACGGCGGGAAGCAGAACGTCGCCTTCTGGCATCTCGTGAACGGCGAACCGAATCGTTATGAAGAACAGGAAGCCGGCTGGAGGAACGGATTGTTGGGCCGACTCGAACGCCTGCCCCTCGTCTGGAAAGATATCCGGACGTATGGGCTTAATCAGAAGAACGAGCAGATGTTTGTGCGGCTGTCGTCGAATCTGCGGATCGAGGACATCATGGCCGATCCGGCGAACGGGGGGTTGTTTGCGGCTTTGGCGCCGCTGGGGATATACGCGGATAGGAAGTGGAAGTAAGGGCCAGTTGATCCATGCGCAAAGTCCGATCCGCCCCAGGGCACCCTCAGGACCGCCCTCACCGCCCGGGCCTTTCGAATCATTTATGAATAAAGACAGAATCTACCTCTCTCCGCCGGACATCGGTTCTGCGGAAATCGAACACGTCCTCGAGGCCTTCCAATCCAATTGGATCGCGCCGGCGGGTCCGAATCTGGATGCGTTCGAGGAAGATTTCGCCGTCCTCGTCGGCTCGAAGCATGCCGTCGCGGTCTCGTCCGGCACCGCCGCCCTGCATCTCGCCCTCCGTCTCGCCGGCGTGGGCCCTGGCGACGAAGTCCTGTGCTCTTCGCTCACCTTTATCGCCTCGGCTTCGCCTATCACTTATCTCGGCG
>JBDKIN010000209.1:0-7876 GCA_039797095.1 Verrucomicrobiota bacterium | reverse complement strand
ATTTCAATCCGTTCACCTACGACGACATCAAGACCATCGCCGACCATGCCCACTACGCCGGCGGCCGCGTCCATCGTCCCGATCCGCTGAAGGTCCCCGAGACCACGGACGCCGTGGGTGGTGGCCACGCCCACTCGGGCCTGGCCATCTACAATGGCGACAACTTCCCCCCGGCCTACCAAGGCATGCTCATCTTCGGTAATCTCCACGGGCACCGCCTGGTCTCCGACCAGGTCGTCGCGGAGGGAAGCGGTTTCGCCGGCCACCACGGTAACGACTTCCTGCGCAGCAACGACGCCACCTTCATTCCGGTGTCACAACGCGTCGGTCCCGACGGCGCCCTCTATGTGAGCGACTGGTCCGACGTCCAGGTCTGCCATAACAACACCCAGGAGATCTGGGACCGCTCCAACGGACGGATCTACCGCGTCAGTTTCGGCAACCCGGCTAACCGTCCGGCCGACCTCGCCCGCATCCGTGACGAGGCGCTCGCGGAGATCGCCCTCAGCGACGCCAACGAATACTTCATCCGTCAGGCCCGCAAGGTCCTGGCCGAGCGTAACCTCTCCGGCCGCTCGCCGCTTGCCGCCGCCGCCAAGGCGAAGCTCGTCGCGATGCTCACGGGCGGCGCAGATCCGCTCCGTCGGCTGCGCGCCCTCTGGGTCCTGCAGTCGACCGGCCTGCTCGACGACGCGCTCCTCGCCCGGGCGCTCAAGGACGCCGATCCCTCCGTCCGCGGCTGGGCCGTCCGTCTGATCGCGCAGGAGCGGACCGCCGGCGTGCCCGCCCTCGCCGTACTCGCCAAGACGGAGCCCTCGGCGCAGGTCCGCCGCGAACTCGCTTCCGCGCTTTCCTATCTGCCGCTTGCGCAGCGCGCGGCCATCGCCGAGCCGCTCCTGGCCCGGGCCGAGGATGCTTCGGATCATAATATCCCGCTGCTGCTCTGGTATGGCATCGAACCCCTCGTCGGCGCCGACGCCGCGCGCGGCCTCGCCCTCGCGGCCGGCAGCCGTCATCCGCAGACGACCGACTTCATCTATCGTCGCCTCGCCAGCGATGCCGGCGCCCGCGCCCAGGTGCTCGCCATCGCCCTGCGCGAGACCGACGGCGCGCGTCGGGCGACCCTCGTGGGCCGCGTCGTCGAAGGCGTCCGCCAGGCCGGCTCGTTCGCCGCCCCCGCGGGCTGGGCCGCGCTCGTCGCGGGCCTGCGTCAGGGCGCTTCGCCCGACCTCCTCGCCAATCTGAACGAGCTCGACGCCCTCGCCGGCGACGAGTCCAGCCGCGCTTACTATCGCGGACACCTCGCCGACGAGAAGGCCCCTTTGCCCGCCCGCCAGCGCGCGCTCGCCGTGCTCGTCGCCGCCCGCGATCGCGCCGCCGCTCCGGTCATCCACCGGATCTTCGCCGAGAAGACCACGCCGTCTTTCCGTCGCGCGCTCATCCAGGCGCTCGCCGCCGTGGGTGACGCGGATTCGCCGGCGGTGCTCCTCGGTCGCTTCGGGGTGTTCTCGCCGGAGCAGGTCAACGACGCCATCGCGGCGCTTGCCAGCAATGCTGCCGGCGGCAAGGCGCTGCTCGCCGCCGTGGCCGCGGGCAAAGCCGACAAGGCCCTGCTTTCGCCGCTCGTGGTGCGTCAGCTGAAGTCGCTCGGCGACCAGGATCTCGATGCGCAGCTCGCCGCCGTCGTGGGCGTGGTCAACGCGACCCAGGCCGACTTCGCGAAGAACAAGGCCAAGTACGAGGCCATGCTGAAGCCCGATGCCGTCCGCAAGGGCGACCTCGCGGCCGGTCGCCAGCTCTTCACGACGTCCTGCGGGATCTGCCATACCTTCGGCTACACGGGCAATCAGGTCGGCCCGGGCCTCGCCGGCTCCAATATCGGCAAGCTCGATTATTTCCTCGAGAACGTCCTCAACCCCAACGGCGTCATCGGGAAGGACTACCAGCTCAACGTCTTCAAGCTCAAGGGCGGGGCCACCATGAGCGGGATCGTCCAGTTCGAGGACGCGCAGTCGTTCCGCCTCGTGATGCCCGGCGGCGCGAAGTTCACCGTCGCCAAGGGCGAGGTCGACCAACGCGAGATCCTGCCGATGTCGCTGATGCCCGAGGGCCTGCTCGATGCGCTCACCAAGGAGCAGGTGATCAATCTGGTCGCCTACCTGCAGTTCCCGGACGGCTTCCCCGTCACCGCCCCTGGCGTGTGGCGACTCGAAGGCGCGATCGAAGGCGAGACGCTCAAGGTCCTCGCCGTCACCGGCGGCAAGACCGGCGGCCAGAAGATGACGGCGTTCAAAGCCAGCCGCTGGAGCGGCAACGACCACCTCTGGTGGACCGGCGGCAAGGTCGGCGACACGCTCACGCTCGCGCTCCCCGTCTCCGCCAAAGGCGCCTATGAGGTGAAGTTCGTCGGCACCAAGGCGCATGACTACGGCAGCTTCGAGCTCCGCCTCGACGGCAAGCTCCTCGGCGTCGAAGGCTACGATTTCTACAACCCCGCCGAAGTCGTCACCTCCGGCGAACTCAATGGCGGCCGCCATGAACTCGACGCCGGCGAGCATCGCCTCGAGATCAAGGTCCTTGCTCCGAATCCCGCCGCCACCCCGAAGAATATGTTCGGGTTGGATTATCTGAAGTTGGAGAGGAAGTGAAATAGGGCAGAATCGATGACAGATGACGGATGACTGCGTCGATGACAGAGGGCAGCAACGCCGGATCGTTAACGGAGGACTGAATGGAGGACTGCGTAGAGGACTGAGTGGAGGGCTGAATTGAGCGAAAGACAGTCTTTGCTTCAGGTGGCAGGTGGCGGGCTTTGAGCCATGTGTGGGTAGGGATGCGATGACATCGCTTCCGCCTGCATTGAGGTAGGGTCAGTACTGCGTGCTGACCTAGTGGCCTCGGTAAGTGGCCGCCGCAGGGCGGCCGAGGGTAGGGGCGAGGCTTCGCCGCGCCCTCCGAAGCGGAGGGCACGATAAATCGTGCCCCTGCCTTGGTTCGCCCTGCGGCGAACGGCCCTCCGCGCGCGTTAGCGCGCGGTCAGAACCCCGCGCCTTTGACCTTCGTCCTCACGCGCAGGAGACGGTCCTTGGACGTGATGTAGAGCGTGTGGCCGTCGTCACCCCAGGTGAGGTTCGCCGTGGCTTGGCCGCAGAGGATCGAGCCGAGGTGCTTGCCTTCCGGCGAGAGGATGAGCACGCCGCCGGGGCCGGTGGTCCAGATGTTGCCCTTGGCGTCGAGCCTCAGGCCGTCGCACCCGCCGGCGCGTTCCTTGCTCTTCAGCGGGGCGGCGAGGAAGACGTCGCGGAGGCCGGAGCCATCAAGGGCGCAGGTGGCCACGCGCGGGTTCTTGCCATCGGAGACCGCGAGATAGAGGGACTTCTGGTCGAGGCTCAGGGCGATGCCGTTCGGCCACTGGATTTCCTTGGTCACGAGGGTGACCTTGCCGTCGGTCGCGAGCTTGTAGACGCCGTGATACGGGGTCTCGGACTTCTCGCCTTTCGGCAAGCCGTAGGTCGGATCGGTGAAGTAGACCGAGCCATCCTTGGCCACGCAGAGGTCGTTGGGGCTGTTGAAGCGGACGCCTTCGTGGTTCTTGGTCGCGAGCGGTACGAACTTGCCGTCGCCACTGAGGCGGGCGACGCGGCGCGAGCCATGCTGGCAGAGGAGCAGGCGGCCTTCGCCATCGACCGCGAGACCGTTGGAGCCCTGGTTCGGCGAAGCCTCGTCGGTACCGCTCGGCTTGAGGAAGACGGAGGCGACGGCGTCGCCTTCGATCCACTGGTAGGCGACGTTGTTGGGGACGTCGGAGAACACGACGCGTCCTTTATACCAGGCCGGACCTTCGGACCAGGTGTAGCCGCCGTTGGAGATGGTCTCGATCCGGGCGTCGCTCGCGAGCAGCGCGTCGAGCGCCGGGTCGAGCTTTTCGATGGACTGCTTCGGGCCCTCGGCGGCGACGGCGGTCAGGACGGACAGGAAGAAGGCGGGGAGGAACTTCATGGCTGAAGGGGTAAGGACTGATTAGGAGGAGGCAAACTAAACGGTGGTGAAAGCGGTTGGCGGTTAGCGGTTGGCGGTTGGGAATGCCGGCAAGTAAGGGGAGACCGGTAACCGGATGATGGGATGGCGGCATATTTTCAGGTCTCGGGTCTCGGCAATCAGGAGTCAGGTGCGGGTGGTCAGGTTCAGGTTCGGGCCCCGGGTTAATCCATTCAGCCCTCCGTGATCGATTCAGCCATCTGTCATCGATTCAGTCCTCCATTTATTTCGGGTGGCGGGTGGCAGCTCCGGGTGGCTGGTGGCGGGGCTTTTCAATTCAGCCCTCCACTCAGTCCTCAATGCAGCCATCAATTCAGTCCTCTATTCAGAGCACTATGTCGTGACGCGGTCCCGACCCTACCTACGGCAAGCTAGGGCAGCACGCGGTGCTGCCCCTACCCCAAGACAAGCACTTCCCCGATACTCGATACTCCATACTCGATACTCTCAGCGTTCATCCCAACCTTGCCCCCCTCCCCAAAACCCTCCTTCCTCTCTTCGTGAAAGCCCTGCTCCTCACCGAATATAAGAAGATGTCCTACGTGGACGTGGCCGATCCGGTCTGCGGTCCCGAAGACGTCCTGATCCAGGTTCGCGCCTGCGGTATCTGTGGTTCCGACATCCATGGCTACGACGGCTCCACGGGCCGCCGCATTCCGCCGCTCGTCATGGGCCACGAAGCCGCGGGTGTGATCACCGGCGTCGGCGCAAACGTGAAGGGCTTTGCTCCGGGTGACCGCGTCACCTTCGATTCCACGGTCTTCTGCGGTGACTGCGTCCACTGCGAGCGCGGCGACGTGAACCTCTGCGATAACCGCCAAGTCCTCGGCGTCTCCTGCGGCGACTACCGCCGTCACGGGGCCTTCGCCGAGTTCGTGACCGTCCCTGCCCGCATCCTGCACAAGCTGCCGGCTGAGCTCGGCTTCGCGGAAGCCGCCATGATCGAGGCCGTTTCCGTGGGCGTGCACGCCGTCCGTCTCACCCCCGTCGCCCCGGGCGACACCGCTGTCGTCGTGGGCACCGGCATGATCGGCCTGCTCACGCTCCAGGCCGCCAAGATCGCGGGTTTCGCGCAGGTCATCGCCGTCGACACCGAAGACTCGCGCCTCGCCGTCGCCAGTGAACTCGGCGCTACCCACCGCTTCAATCCTAAGACCGGCGGCGACCTCACCGAATACGTGAAGTCGCTCACCCAGGGGCAGGGTGCCGACGCCGCGTTCGAGTGCGTCGGCCTCAACGCCACCGTCCTCTCCGCCATCCACGCCGTCCGCAAAGGCGGCACCGTGACGCTCGTCGGCAACCTCTCGCCCAAGACCGAGCTCCCGCTCCAGGTCGTCGTCACCCGTCAGCTCCGCCTGCAGGGTTCGTGCGCCTCGGCCGGCGAGATCCCGCGCTGCATCGAGCTCCTCGCCACCCAGCAGATCAAGGTAGACAAGATCATTTCCGCCGTCGCTCCGCTCGAGCAGGGCGCCGACTGGTTCGCCAAGCTCTACGCGGGCGCCCCGGGCGTCATGAAGGTCATCCTCGCTCCTCAAGTCTGACCAATAGAATCAATGGCTTTCTTTGATCTCACCGGCAAGGTCGCCTTCATCACCGGCACCAGCCGCGGCCTCGGCCAATACTTCGCCCGCGCCCTCGCGCAGGCCGGCGCCGACATCGCGATGTCGAGCCGCGACGCGTCCAAACTCGCCCCGTTCCGCAAGGAGATCGAGGCCCTCGGCCGCCGCACCTGCGGCGTCGACCTCGACGTCCGCGACCACGCCAGCATCCAGGCCGCCGTGGCCCAAGTGGAGCAGCAGATGGGCCGCATCGACATCCTCGTGAACAACGCCGGCTGCAATGCGCGCAAGCCCGCCCTCGAGGTCACCTGGGACGATTGGAACATGGTCCTCGACACCAATCTCCGCGGCACGTTCTTCACCGCCCAGGCCGTCGCGCCGGGCATGATCTCCCGTGGTTACGGCCGCATCGTGAACATCGGCTCCGTCACCTGCGTCGCCGGATACGCCGGCCTCGCTCCGTATGGCGCGAGCCGCGGCGGCGTGAAGCAGCTCACCATGAGCCTCGCCGACGACTGGGGCCGCCACGGCGTCACCGTCAACTGCCTCGCCCCCGGTTGGTTCAAGACCGCCCAGAACGCCGTCCTCTACGAGAACCGCGAGTGGGTCGAGTATCTCTGCGACCGTATCCCGCTCAAGCGCCCCGGCGCGCCGGACGACCTCGCCGGCCCGGTCGTCTTCCTCGCCTCGGAGGAGAGCCGCTACGTCACCGGCCAGACCTTGTTGGTTGACGGGGGCATCAGCACGGGTGCTACTCGTGCCACGGTCGCCCCACCGAAACCCTGATACCCTACGCCATGCTTTACGCCCTGCTCGCCATCGCCGTCCTGGTCCTGTTGGTGACCTGGCTGAAGCTCAACCCCTTCATCGCGCTGCTGATCAGCTCGCTGACCTTGGGGGCGATGGTCGTAGCCACCTCCGGTGCGCTCACCATGGCGGAAGTCCTGAAGGCCTTCCAGACGGGCTTCGGTAACACCTTGGCCAGCACGGGCGCGATCATCGTGCTCGGGGTCGTGTTCGGGAAACTCCTCGCCGAGTCGGGCGGGGCAGGGGTGCTCGCCAAACAGTTCATCCAGACGCTTGGGCCCTCGCGCATCGGCCTCTGCATCATCCTCCTCGCCCTTTGCGTGGGCATGACGACCTGGTTCGCCGTCGGTCTGCTGCTCATCCTCCCGATCGTCATCACCCTCGCCAAGGAGACCGGCCAGCCGTTCCTTCGTCTCGTGCTGCCGCTGCTCTCGTTCCTCTCCGTCATGCACGGCCTGATGCCGCCGCATCCCGGGCCGGTCATCGCCATCGATGCGCTCAAAGCCGACATGGGCAAAGTCATCCTGTGGGCGCTGGTCCTGGGTATTCCCGTCGCCGCCATCGCTGGTCCGTTCTTCGCGCGGCTCGCCGTGAAGCGGGTCGAAGTCGCCACGCCGGAGTTCGCGCCGTCGGTGTCCGCCGGTCAGACCTTGCCGACGTTCGGGCTGACGATCTTCACCGTCCTCCTGCCGGTTCTTTTGCTGCTCACGGGCACGTTGGTCGAGCTCCTGCACGCCAAGGAAGCGCTCTGGGGCAAGGTCGGTCTCTTCGTCGGTAACCCCGTGATCGCCCTGCTTTTATCGGTGCTTTTCGCGATGTGGGCGTTCGGCAGACGTTGCGGACGGAGCGCCGGCGAACTCCTGAGATTCTCCGAGCAGAGCGTGTCCGGCATCGGCATGACGCTCATCCTTGTCGGCGCCGGCGGCGGCTTCGCGCTCGTCATGCGTACGGCCGGCGTGGACAAGCAGCTCGCCGAACTCGCGGCCTCCGCGGGCTTGCCCTTGCTCGTCTACGGCTGGCTCGTCTCCGCCTTCATCCGCGTCGCCACCGGCTCCGCGACGGTCGCGATCACCGTCGCTTCCGGCTTCATCGCGCCCGTGCTCGCGGCGCATCCGGGCACCAGTCCCGAGCTCATGGTGATTTCCATCGGCTGCGGCTCGCTCTTCCTCTCGCACCTCAACGACAGCGGCTTCTGGATGGTCAAGGAATGCCTCGGCCTCTCCGTCGGGCAGACCTTGCGCACTTGGACGATTACCGAGACCCTGATCGGCTTCTCGGGCCTAGGGATGGCGCTGCTGGCGGAGCAGGTACTGAAGTTCTTGGGGTAGGGGTAGGGGTAGGGGTAGGGGTACCCAGAGTATCGAGTTTGGAGTCTCGAGTATCCGGGGAGTGGTGGCCTCGGGGTAGGGTTGAGCGCCCCCGCTCAACCGCGGCTGACCAAAGGTGGTCAGCCCTACCTCGAGACCCCAGCC
>JBDKIN010000208.1:0-2667 GCA_039797095.1 Verrucomicrobiota bacterium | reverse complement strand
GCCTCGTTCGATCGATCAATCGCAGGCCCAGCCGACACCGGCCCCGGCGATCTCCATGGCGGGCCCGCAGACCGCTCCGCCGCCTGGTCCGGGCAAGTCCGCCGCGAAGCCGGTGGCGAAGGCCGCGCCGACGCCCGCTCCGATCGACCCGGAACGGCCCCGTGCTTCGATTCCTTCCGGCACCGCCGGCCTGCTCCTGCGTAACTCCGTGGGCGTGAACCGCGCCGGCGCGGTCGCCATCGACGCCCGCTTCAGCCAGTACGGCGACTACACCCAGCGCATGCTCGAGGCCATCCAGTCGAGCTGGTGGAGCATCATCGAGCGCTCCCAGTTCGAAGGCGTCAACCGCGGTCGCGTGACCGTGCGTTTCCGCCTGCATCGCGACGGGACCGTCACCGATGCCACGATCCTGAGCAACGAGGTCACCCGCGTGATGTCGCTGGCCTGCAAGGACGCCGTGATGGCCCCGGCGCCCTACGACGCTTGGCGCGCGGATATGGTCGCCTTGTATGGCGAGAGCGACATCGTCACGATCAACTTCTATTACCGCTGATGACGCTCCCGACAGATTGGATCCCCTTCGGACGCGGCGTGCGCGCGGTCGCCACCCATCCCTGCGGGCTGATCGCGGTCGCGAAGCCGGACGGCATCCTCTCCCATCCCAACCCCGGCGAGGTCGCGGAGAAGGGTACCATCCTCATCGCCGGCAACTACTCCCTCGAGGAAGAGGCGTTCCATGTGCGCGACGGCCAGGGCGGCATCCGCCGCGTCTACCTGCTCAATCGACTGGATTCGCCGACGAGCGGCGTGCTGCTGCTCTCGCTCGACGTCGGCGTGGCCGACGTGGTGCGCAAGATGTTCGCGCGCTCGCAGGTCTCGAAGCAATACGTGGCCCTCATCCGCGGTCGCGGCCTGCGCACCCCGCGCGGGACCTGGCAGGACCAGCTTTCCAAGTCCAAGGGTCCCGGCGGCGGCGTGCGCTCCGAGACGGGCGCGGGCGCCCCGGCGGTGACGGTCTACCAGTGGCAACGCGCCGCCGGCGGTACGCTCCCGCTTTCCTTGATCCGCCTCGAGCCGCGCACCGGCCGCACCCATCAGCTGCGCGTCCAGACCGCCGCGCACGGCCATCCCATCCTCGGCGACCGCACTTACGGCGACTTCGAGTTCAACAAGGCCGTCGGCACGGCGCGTGGCTTCAAGCGGCTCTTCCTTCACGCCGAGACCACGCAGCTGTCCTTCGACTGGCAGGGCACCAAGGTGGAGTTCAAGGCCGTGGCCCCGATGCCCGATGAGTTCACGGAAGCCTTGGCCGCCGAGGATGACGAGACTCCGGGCAAGGGACCGAAAGGTCCGCGTCGCGACGCCGGCACGCCGATCTCGCCCCGCCTGCGCATCCGGCTCTGATTCCGTCCATGGCTTCCGCCTTCCAGCTCACCGAAGTCCGCGGACCTGAACTGGAGCCTTGGATCGATATCCTGGGAGGCTTGCGCATCGCGGTCTTCCGCGAATTTCCTTACCTCTACGAAGGCGACCTGAGATATGAGCGGGAATACCTCCGCGGCTATCTCGACTGTCCGCGCAGCCTCGTGGTCTTCGCTCAGGACGCCTCCGGTCGCACGATCGGGGCGACGACCTGCATGCCGATGGCGGAGGAGAGCGAGGGCTTCCGTGGTCCGTTCGAACGCGCCGGCGTGCCGACCGACGACGTCCTTTATCTGGGCGAGAGCATCGTCCTGCCGGAGTATCGCGGTGGCGGCCTGGGCGGAGAGTTCTTCGCCCGACGCGAAGCCCATGCCCGCCGGCTCGGCCTCACCACGACGGCCTTCTGCGCGGTCGACCGACCGGCCGATCATCCGGCCCGGCCCGCGGGCCATCGGCCGTTGGACGCCTTCTGGACGCGCCAAGGCTATCGTCGCCGTCCGGAGCTGCAGGCGGTTTTCCCTTGGAAGGAAGTCGGCGAAGAACAGGAATCTCCCAAGACCCTCACCTTCTGGACGAAGACATGGACCGCCTGACCCTCGCCTTGCTGACCTTCGACGTCGGCGTCCCCGCGGCCTCGCCGGACGCCTTTGCCGATCGGGTCTGCGCGCAAGTGCGCGAAGCCTGGGATGACGGCGCCGATCTCGTGGTGCTGCCGGAATTCCTCTGGATGGGCCTCGAGCCTTTCGTCCCAGGTGAAGACAAGCTCCGCGGCGTCGCCCGGCTCTTCTGGGCCGACCTTTGGCCGACGCTTGCTCCGCGCCTGGCGCAGGCCGACAAGGGCTTCGTACTCGGTACGGTGCCGTTCCTCGGCGCGGACGGCCAGCTCCGCAACCGTGCGCCGATCTGGGACGGCGTCGCTTTCCGTCATCAGGACAAACTGCATCTCACCCCGTGGGAATCCGCCTTCGTCGGCGGCGACGGCGTCGGCCTCTGGTCCTTCCGCGGCGTCCGTTGCGTCGTCGTGATCTGCCTCGACGTCGAGATCCCTGAGCTGGCCGCCGTCCTGCGCGGTCAGGGCGTCGAGCTGATGCTCGTGCCCAGCGCGACCGAGACGATCCTCGGCGTCGAAAGGGTAGGGCGTTGCGCCGATGCGCGCTCCGTCGAACTCGGCTGCCATGTCGGCGTATGCCACCTCGTCGGCCGGACGAACTCCGTGCTCATCGACGAGAACGTCGGCCGCGCCGC
>JBDKIN010000207.1:0-6160 GCA_039797095.1 Verrucomicrobiota bacterium | reverse complement strand
TCCGCGACGGACTGACGGCCAAGATGGCCGCGACCGACAAGCCGGTGATGGCGCTCATCAACGACCTCAAGGAACGCGGCCTGCTCGAGGACACGCTCGTCGTCTGGGGCGGCGAATTCGGCCGCACGCCGTTCCGCGAGGGTCGAACGTCCAAGAGCCAGATCCTCGGGCGCGACCACTACCCCGACTGCTTCACGATCATGATGGCCGGTGGCGGCGTGAAGGGTGGCTTCCAATTCGGCGAGACCGACGAGATGGGCTTCGCCGGCGTGAAGGACAAGGTCCACGTCCACGACCTGCAGGCCACCATCATGCATCTCCTCGGCTTCGACCACGAACGCCTCACGTATCGCTTCCAGGGCCGCGACTATCGTCTCACCGACGTCCATGGCCGCGTCGTCCGCGATATCATCGCGTAGACGACTAAGGTTTTGGCGGCTGGCGGTTAGCGGTTGGCGGGGTTCTGATTCTGTCATCGATTCAGTCATCTGCCATCGACGCAGTCATCGACTCAGCACTCAATTCAGTCCTCCCTGCCCGCCCCGCCCTCTTTCATCCTTTATCATCCATCCATCATCGCCCATCTTCCGTCGCATCCCCATGCGTCTTCTCGCCCTCCTGCTAGCGACCTCGCTCTTCGCCGCCGACGCGCCGAAAGCCAAAGCCCCCGCCGCCCCGAAGCCGCCGGAGCCGCCGGTCTACCTGACGGAGAAGGAAGCCACCGAAGCCGGCGAAGACCCTCGCCTGCAGGGCGAATTCGCCAACGCCAAGATGGGCGCCCATGTCATCTCGCTCGGCAAGGGCGAATACCGCCTCATCCTTTTCAAGGGCGGCCTGCCCGGCGCCGGCTGGGACGGCACCCCGAAGATCGAAGTCGAAGGCAAGCGTGACGGCGCAGGCGTCCTCTTCCAGGACAGCATCGACTCGGCCACGCTCACCGACGGCGTCCTCAAGATCAAGAGCATGCCGGTCGCCCTGAAGCGCACCATCCGCCACAGCCCGTCCGAAGGCCTCGCCGCCCCCAAGGGCGCGATCGTCCTCTTCGACGGCAAGACCGCCGACGCCTGGGAAAACGGCAAGATCGACCCGCGTGGATTCCTCGAAGCGAACACGAAGACCAAGCAGGCCTTCACCGACTTCACCCTGCACCTCGAATTCTTCCTGCCCTTCAAACCCCTCGGCCGCGGACAGGGCCGCGCCAACAGCGGCCTCTACCTCCAGCACCGCTACGAGGTCCAAGTCCTCGACAGCTTCGGCCTCAAGGGCCTCGATAACGAGTGCGGCGGCATCTATAAGAACGCCGCCCCCAAGGTGAACATGTGCTTCCCGCCCTTGCAGTGGCAGACCTACGACGTCGAGTTCACCGCCGCCAAGTTCGACCAAGACGGCAAGAAGACCGCCAATGCCGTCGTCACGGTCCGCCACAATGGCGTCACCGTCCACGATAGCCTCGAACTCAAAGGCACGACCCCCGGCGGGGCGTTCAAGACCGAAGTCCCCGCTCCCGGCCCCTTCTACCTGCAAGGCCACGGCAACCCCGTCGTCTACCGCAATATCTGGGTGGTGGCGAAATAAGGGGTAGGGGTTGGGATAGGTCGATTCAGTCAGCAGCCATCTGCTTGCTCTCCCTTTTTCCGCTCAAACATTATCCAATAACGCAGCGCCTCCTAAGCGACTTGCCTGCCCCTTCCCCTACCCCTACCCCTGCCCCATCATGCGTTCGTTGCTCTCACTTCTTCTCGGCGCTTCCCTGTTCGCGGCCGAACACAAGATCAAGCCGGGCGAAGACCCGCAGGCGGTGATGGATGCGGCCGCGCCGGGCGACAAGCTGACCTTCCTTCCGGGCCTGCATCAGCACGGCCTCAAGAAGCACCGCTCGATCCTCTACGTCGATAAGTCCATCGAGATCGAGCTGATGGCAGGCGCGACGCTCAAGCTGGCCGACAACGTCTGCCGCAAGGAAAGCGTCGGCGAGATCACGACCGACCAGGATTCGGGAAAGAAGCTCGATGACCTCGAGATCGGCGGCGCCTACGACATGAAGAAGGGCAAGGTCGACGGCTCGGAGCTCTTCGGCAGCACGGTCTACACGATCATCGTCACGGGCGGCAAGAACGGCGCCTCTGACACCATCGCCTGGGGCGACGGCAAACTCTTCGAAACACCCCACAAGGGCATCCCGATCACGGGCGACTGGCAGGAACTCAGCCACGGCGTGAAGATCAAGTTCGCCCACAAGACCGGCCACGGCGCCCGCAGCCTCTGGTTCGTCTCCTACGACGCCCCCGAGGCCTACGGCATCCGCATCGGCCACGGACTGCAAAAAGATACCATCTCCGGCGTGCGTATCACCGGCAAAGGCACCATCGACCTCAACGCCTCGCATAACGACCTCCCCAGCGGGCTGGTGAAGAACATCAACGCCTGCGTGCTCATCCATGGACGCGTCCGCAACGTGCTCGTCGAGGGCATCACGATGACCGACACCATGCGCGCGGTGATGATGTACGGCGAACACACGGGTCAGTTCCTCCCCGGCGGCAAGGTCGGCCCGGGCGAGTCGTTCGACGCCGAGAACATCACGGTGCAGTTCACCCGCACCCTCAATCCGAACGGCAGCGGCACCCTGCTCGGCCATCCGTCCTTCCGCGGAGGCCTCCGCAATGTCCGCTGCAATCACAACTATTTCGAGACCAAGCTCACCGCCATCGAGCCGAACTTCAACCTGGACGGCTACGAGGTCATCGGCAACCACATCAAGAGCGAGGGCGAGGCCATCCACTGCTGGCGTCATTCGCAGAACGGCCTGATCGCCGATAATCTGCGTCTCGGCGACGTGACCTTCCGTAAGGTCGTCAGCGTGAACGCTCCGGCCGGCTGGGAAGCCCCCATGCCCCCGGTGATGCGCAACAACCGGAACGCCCTCGGGGACCGCGCCCAAGGCCCCCAGACGAGCCTCGACCCGAAGCCCTTCGGTCGACGCCTGCTGGTCAGCGATTATGTCGGCAACAAGGTGGCGATCGTCGCCGCCGACGGACGCGTCGAGTGGTCCACCCCCGCCGAGCGCCCGCAGGACTCCTGGCTCCTGCCCAACGGCAACGTGCTCTTCAGCCACGTCAAAGGCGCCAAGGAAGTGAAGCCCGACCAAACCGTGGACTGGGAATACGTCGCCGACCCGAAGACCGAAATCCAAGGCTGCCAGCCTCTCGCCGACGGACGCGTGCTTGTCGTCGAATGCGGCCCAGGCCGCCTCCTCGAGATCGGCCGCGACGGCAAGATCGCCAAGGAGATCAAGGTCCCGCTGACGCCGACCATCCGCACCCACGAGCAGATGCGCGGCTGCCGCAAGACGGCTGACGGACGTTACCTCGTGAGCGCCAAGGGCGACCGCGCAGTCCTAGAGCTTTCCGCCGACGGCAAGCTGCTCCGCTCACAGCCCGTCAACGGCGACATCCATGACGTCCGTGAACTCGCCAACGGCCACTGGCTCGTCGCCCTCGGCGAAGGCGACGGCGTCGTCGAATACGACAAGACAGGTAAGATCGTCTGGAGTATCGGCCGTAACGAAGTCACCGACAACCCCCTCTACCTCGCCAGCTCCGTCGAACGCCTGGCGAACGGCAACACGATCGTCATGAACTGGCTCGGCCACGGCCATCTCGGCGCCACCGCCCAGATCTTCGAGGTCGACGCGCAGAAGAAGCTCATCCGCCAGTTCACCGACCACCGCCAGTTCACGAGCATCAATCATATTCAAGTGCTGGAGTAAGCGGTTAGCGGATAGCGATTGGCGGTTAGATAAACCCCTTCCGATGCATCGAGGTAAGGGCGTATGGCCCGCGCGCCCGCGGCTGACCGAGCCGGTCAGCCCTGCCCGAATCATCGCGGTAGGGTCGGGACCGCTTGCCCAAATGCCCCACCCGCGCGCTTCCCGCGCGTTCACCTTTGCACTTCTGCACCTTTGCACCTATTAAAGCCTACCCCTATCCCTACCCCTACCCCTAAATTCCCATGCGCTCCCTCCTCCTGACCGCCGCCCTGCTCTCCGCCTCGTTCGCCTCCGCCGCCGAGGTCTTCACCGAAGGCCCCGCCCAGAAAGTCGGCGAAGGTTATAAGTTCACCGAAGGCCCGGCGTGGCATCCGCAGGAGAAAGCGTTCTACTTCTCGGACATCCCGAGCAACAACATGCAGCGCTGGACCGCCGAAGGCGGCAGCAAGCTCTTCGTCGACCGCAAGTCGCGCTCCAACGGCATCGTCGTCGACCCGCAGGGCCGCCTGATCTTCTGCGAGATCGACAAGCGCGCGATCGTGCGCCGCGACAAGGACGGCACCGAGACCATCCTCGCCGACAACGTCTCGGGCCAGAAGCTCAACGCGCCGAACGACCTCTGGCTCGCCCCGAACGGCGACATCTACTTCACGCTGCCGAAGCTCCGCCCCTCCAAGGCCAAGAAGGACGCCATCCCGGAAGACGTCCTCAACGGCACGCTCTGCCGTATCTCCGCTGACGGCAAGTCGGTGACCAACGTCGGCAAGGCCGTGGGCGTCGAAGCCCCCAACGGCGTCGTCGGCACC
This sequence comes from Verrucomicrobiota bacterium, assembly GCA_039797095.1. Classification (GTDB taxonomy): domain Bacteria; phylum Verrucomicrobiota; class Verrucomicrobiia; order Opitutales; family UBA953; genus UBA953. The sequence goes on along the minus strand of JBDKIN010000207.1, from coordinate 1,585 downwards.
TCCGAAGGCAAGCAGATCTGGTGGACCGACGGCACCGTCTGCAAGACCGCCAAGATCAACGCCGACGGTACGCTCTCCGACCCCAAGGTCGCGGCCAAGGTCGGCAGCGACGGCCTCGCCGTCGACGCCCGCGGACGCCTCTACACCACCGCCAAGGAAGGCCTCGCCATCCACGACGCCGACGCCAACCAGATCGGTCTCATCCCCGTCCCGGAAAGCCCCTCGAACATGAAGTTCGGCGGCGTCGATGGCACCACGCTCTTCATCACCGCCCGCACCGGCGCCTACCTCGTCAAATCCAAGACCCCCGGCGAAGGCTTTGGGAAGTAAACGATGTAAGATGAGAGATGGATGATTGAAGATGAGAACCTAAAGGCAATTCAACACCCCGGCTCAACGTCCTCATCACTCAAGTAGCGATCCTTCATCGATTATCATCCATCGTCCATCATTTGCCCCCATCTTTCATCCCTCATCGTCCCTCATTCATCGCCTATCCTCATGACCCTCCTCCGCCTCCTGCCTCTCCTCGCTGCGGCTTCCCTTTCCGCCGCCTCGGTCTCGACCTTCGCCGGCAACGGCCAGAAGGGCTACTCCGGCGACGGTGGTCCGGCCACCTCCGCGATGATGGACAACCCGTTCGGCGTCGTGCGCGGACCTGACGGAGCCATCTGGTATTGCGAATATACCGGCCAGCGCATCCGCCGCGTCGACAAGGACGGCAAGATCACGCTGATCGCCGGCACGGGCAAGGCCGGCTACTCCGGCGACGGCGGTCCCGCGACCGCGGCGACCTTCAACCTACCCCACGAACTCCGCTTCGGACCGAAGCGTGGTAACCTCTTCATCGTCGACATGCAGAACCACGCGGTCCGCAAGATCGACGTCAAGACGGGCATCATCACGACGGTCGTCGGCACGGGCAAGCCGGGCTTCGCCGGTGACGGCGGTCCCGCCGACCAGGCCCAGCTGAAGCAGCCGCACAGCATCCAGTTCGACGCGCGCGGCGACCTCTTCATCTGCGACATAGGCAACAACGTCATCCGCAAGGTCGACATGAAGACCAAGGTCATCACGACCATCGCCGGCACGGGTAAGCCCGGCGTCACCCCGGACGGCGCCCCGGTCAAGGGCACGCCGCTCAAGGGCCCGCGCTCGATCGATTTCGACGCCGCCGGCAACCTCTGGGTCTGTACCCGCGAGGGCAATCAGGTCTTCAAACTCGACCTCAAGGCCGATAAGATCACGCACATCGCCGGCAACGGGAAGAAGGGCTTCACCGGCAACGGCGGCCCCGCCAAGCTCGCCACCCTCAGCGGTCCGAAGGGCGTCGCCATCGACGCCGCAGGCAACGCCTGGCTCGTCGATACCGAATCCCACTCCATCCGCATGGTCGATGCCAAGACGGGCAACCTCGAACTCATGATCGGCACCGGCGCCAAGCACGACGGCCCCGATGGCGATCCGCTGAAGTGCGGCCTCGCGCGCCCGCACGGCATCTGGGTCGACGCGGACGGCTCCGTCTTCGTCGGTGATTCTGAAAACCACCGCCTGCGCGTCCTGAAGAAGTAAGCCGTGACGCTCA
>JBDKIN010000206.1:0-2822 GCA_039797095.1 Verrucomicrobiota bacterium | reverse complement strand
CGGAGATCATTGGGCGTCTCGGCGCTGACCTGTGAGACGACATACTTCAAGCCCGCGCGGTCGCTCGCCTTGGCGGCGAGGGCGTCGGCGAGCTGCGAGGATTCCTTGTCGCGGTAGACCTTGAGCTTCTTCTCGAGCGCGGCGGACTGCTCCATGATCTGCTCGAGGCGCTTGGCGAGGTCGGCGACCGGCGTGTTGGTCGACGAGGCGAGCGCCTTGAGCAACTCGGCTTCGGACTTCGCGCGTTCGTAGGAAGCGAGGCCGGCGACGGCTTCGATGCGGCGGACGCCCGCGGCGATGGCGTTCTCGCCGACGATGCGGAAGAGGCCGATCTCGCCCGTGTGGCGGACGTGCGTGCCGGCGCAGAGTTCCATCGACCAACCGTTGAGGGAAGCAGCCTTGCCGCCGACCTGCACGACGCGGACGGAGTCGCCGTATTTGTCGCCGAAGAACTGCATGATGTCGGGGCGGCCCTTGACGGAAGCGTAGGCGACTTCGCTCCAGGTCACGGCGTCGTTGGCGAGGATGCGCTCGTTGACGAGCTTCTCGATGTCGGCCAGCTGGCCGGGCGTCAGCGCCGCGCCGTTGAAGTCGAAGGTCAGCTTCGTCGGGTCGACCGCGGAGCCCTTCTGGGAGGCTTCCTTGGAGACGACCTCATGGAGCGCCCAGTGCAGGATGTGCGTGACCGTGTGGTGGCGCTGGATGGCGTCACGGCGGGCCTGGTCGACGGCGATCTCGACCGTCGCGCCGGCTTCCGGGGCGTCTTCGCCGTCGAGGAAGTGCAGCCAGGTCTGGCCGGACTTCTGGGTATCGGTGACCTGCCACTGGCGGCCGCCGAGGGTGATGATCGCGGAGTCGCCGACCTGGCCGCCCATCTCGGCGTAGCAGGGGGACCTGTCGAGGATGACGGCGGCGCGGTCCTTGATCCTGGCGACTTGGGCGACCTTCGCCTGCGCGGCGAGGGCGTCGTAGCCGACGAAGGCCGTCGGGTGGTCGGAACCGATGTCGGAAAGCGTGATGATCTCCTTCTTCTGCGCGGCGCGGGCGCGGTTGCGCTGCTCTTCCATCAGTTTCTCGAAGCCGGCGCCGTCGACGGTCAGGCCGCGTTCGCGGGCCATCAGCTGGGTGAGGTCGAGCGGGAAGCCCTGCTCGTCATAGAGGCGGAAGGCGATGGCGCCTGAGATCACGCCGCCGGCCTTGAGCTTGCTGGCTTCGTCCTCGAAGAGGGCGATGCCCTTGTCGAGGGTACGGTTGAAGGACTCTTCCTCGATGCGGATCACGTCGGCGACGACGGTGCGGCGGGTACGGATCTCCGGGAAGACGTCGCCCATCGTGTCGGCGAGCACGCCGACGAGCTGGTGGAAGAAGCCGTTCTTCAGGCCGAGCGTGCGGCCGTAGCGGACGGCGCGACGGAGGATGCGGCGGAGGACGTAGTTACGGTCGGAATTACCGGGCTGGATGCCGTCGGCGATGGCGAACGAAAGCGTGCGGATGTGGTCGGCGATGACGCGGAAGGCCACGTCATCCTTCTCCTGCTGCGTGTCGCCGATCGAGCCGGCGGCGGGCAGGGTGGAGCCGTACTTCTTGCCGGAGAGTTCTTCGAGGCGGCGGAAGAGCGGCGTGAAGACGTCGCTCTCGTAGTTGGAGATCACGCCGGAGAAGTCCTTGAAGTTCTTCGTGCACTGCATGATGCCGCTGACGCGTTCGAAGCCCATGCCCGTGTCGACGTGGCGGGCCGGGAGCGGGCTGAAGGTGCCGTCCGGGTTGGCGTTGAACTGGATGAAGACCAGGTTCCAGATCTCCATGCAGCGGGCGTCGCTGCCGTTGACGAGCGTTCCCTTCGTGTCGCCTTCGGGGGTCAGGTCGACATGCAGTTCGGTGCAAGGACCGCAGGGGCCGGTCTCGCCCATCATCCAGAAGTTGTCCTTCTTGTTGCCGTTGACGATGTGGATGGCCGGATCGAGGCCGGCGGCGCGGAACTTCTCGGCCCAGACGTCCCAGGCTTCCTGGTCGAACTCAGACGGATCGCCCTTGGACTTGTCCGGCTTGTAGACCGTGGCGTAGAGGCGGTGCTTCGGGAACTTCCAGACCTCGGTGATGAGCTCCCAGGCGAAGTCGATGGCCTCGCGCTTGAAGTAGTCGCCGAAGGACCAGTTGCCCAGCATCTCGAAGAACGTGTGGTGGTAGGTGTCGAGGCCGACGTCTTCGAGGTCGTTATGCTTACCGCCGGCGCGGATGCACTTCTGGGTGTCGGCGGCGCGGCCCGGGGTGTACGGGCACTTCGTCTGGCCGAGGAAGATCGGGACGAACTGGTTCATCCCGGCGTTGGTGAAGAGCAGGTTGGGGGAGTCCGGCATCAGGCTCGACGACTGGACGATCGAGTGCTGCTTCGATTTGAAGAAATCGAGGAAGGATTGGCGGACTTGGGCGGAGGTCATGGGGCGGTAAAGCGGAGGCGGGAAGGGGTCTTTTTAAGCCCCTGTCGGGGGAAAAGGGAAGGGTGGAATTCAGGGGGCACGTGGGCATGGGGGCACGGGGACAAGGGGGTGTCTGCGAGTATCGAGTATGGAGTATCGAGTATGGGGTAGATTCAGTTTGAGTTGCCCCGTTGGTCTGTTGGCCAGTTCACGCGGAAGGTGTCAGGTGAGGTCAGCATTGCGTGCTGTCCTCGTTGCATCGGGTAGGGTTGAGCGCCCTCGCTCAACCGTATCGGCGTCTCAGGGCGGCCGAGGGTAGGGCGTGGCTTTGCCGCGCCCTCCGAAGAGAAGTGCACGATGAATCGTGCCCCTACCTTGGTTCGCCCTGCGGCGACCGGCTGACAT
>JBDKIN010000205.1:0-29425 GCA_039797095.1 Verrucomicrobiota bacterium | reverse complement strand
GGACGGGGATCGGCAGCAGGTTGAGCACGGCGAGGTTGAGGTTGATCAGCACCGTGAACCAGAGCACGCGGCGGATGTCTTCCGACAGGTTGTAATAGGTCTTCGTGATCGAGATCACCGAAGCCAGCTGCTTCACCTGGATGTCGGAGCCGCGGTCGAAGAGGCGGCCGAGCGTCGTGAAGGTCGACTTCACGATGCCCACGCAGGTTTCCCACGGATTGCGGTAGGCGAGTTCGGGCTGGCTGACGAAATACGTCCCGATCTGGGCGTGCTGGACGGGCTGCTTGTCGACCGACTGGGCCTTCTTGAGGGTGAGGTTGCCGGCTTCGCCGTTGGCGCGCTTCCAGTAGAGCGTCAGGTCGCGGGGCGTGCGGCCGACCGCCTGCACCAGCGCGTCGATCGAGCGGACCGAGACGATCTGGTCGCGCCCGTCGACCTTGTCGACGATGGTGCCGATCTTGAGCGTCTCCGCGAGCACCGGGTCGTCGGGCGAGACGCCGAGCACCATGAGCTGGTCGCGGGCCGCCTCGGGGTCCTTGCTCAGGAGGTCGCGGGTCGCCGGGACGAGGATCAGGGAGTGGCGGCGGTCTTCACCGTAGGCGATGATGCTGACCGGGTTGACGGTCGTCGTCATCTGCGGGGTGATGACGACCTTGGCGGAGACGCCGTCGGCCTGTTCGATGAGGAGCGTGCGGGGCTTGGCGCCGCCTTTGCGGAGCAGTTCGCGGAACTCGACGGTGTTGTTGAGCGGCTGGCCGTCGATGGAGAGGATGCGGTCGCCGGATTTCAGGCCGGCCTTCTCGGCGGGCGAACCCGGCGCGGGCGTGCCGACGATGACGGCGGTGCGCGGCTGGAGGCCGGCCACGCGGACCTTGTCGCCGGACTGCGAATTGACCTCCAGGCGGGCGGGCTGGACGACGATCTCGAGCGTCTCGCCGCCGCGTTCGATCTGGAACGTCGCGGTGGGGTTGCCCTGCGAGTCCTTACGGTTGCCGAGCATGACGGCCTCGCTGATCTGGTTGAAGTTCGTGACCGTGGCGTCGTCGACCGCGAGGACCTTGTCGCCCGAACGCAGGCCGGCCTTGAAAGCCGGGCCCGGGACCGTGTTGCCCAGGCCGAGTTCGGCGAGGTGACCGGAACTCGTCACGACCTGCTCAGGGACGTAGCCGATCACGGTGGAATTGCTGCCGGAGGCGACCGGGACGCCGGTGACCCAGAGCACGCAGGCGAGGGCGAAGGCGAAGATGACGTTGAAGACCGCGCCCATGACCGAGACGATCATCTTGTCGGCGTAGGAGATCTTCGGGAGTTTCTCGGCCTCCTCGCTGCTCGCGCCTTCGATGCCTTCCATGTCGGCGAGCTGCGGCAGGGCGACGTAGCCGCCGAGCGGGATGATCGAGACGCGGTAGTCGACGCCGTCCTTGCCGGTCCAGCCGAAGAGGCGCGGGCCGAAGCCGATCGAGAAGCGTTCGATCTTCAGGCCGCGCTTACGGGCGGCGAGGAAGTGGCCGAGCTCGTGCACGAAGATCGAGCCGCCGAAGAAGATGGCGACGAGGGCGAGGCCCCAGAGGGAGCCGAGGAGGTCGCCGAAAGAAAGGTTGTCCATGTAAAGGGGGAGGGAAAGGGGTTATCTCAAAGGCCGAGGCCCGGGGCGAGCCTGGACGCGACGACCCGCGTCTCGGCGTCGGCGGCGAGGACTTCGTCCAAAGAGCCCGGTTCGCGGGCCGAAACCGCCGCCAGGGTGCGTCCGACAAGCTCGGCGATGCCCGTGAAGGGCAGTTTGCCGGCCACGAAGGCGGCCACGGCGACCTCATTGGCCGCGTTGAAGACCGCCGGGGCGGTGCCGCCGGTGGTGGCGGCCGCGCGGGCCAGGCCGAGGCAAGGATAGCGGGCCGGATCCGGCGGCGTCATCCCCAGCGTGAGGGCTTGGGCGAGATCGAGCCGCGGGGCGGGGCAGGGCAGGCGCTCCGGGAAGAGCAGGCAATCCTGGATGGGGTAGGCCATCGAGGGCGGCGAGAGCAGCGCCTGGAGGCTGCCGTCGGCGAGCGTGACCAGCGAGTGGATGATGCTCTGCGGGTGCACGACGACGTCGATCCGGTCCGCGGGGACGTCGAAGAGCCAGCGCGCTTCGATCACCTCGAGGCCTTTGTTCGCCATCGTGGCGGAATCAATCGTGACCTTGGGGCCCATGCTCCAGTTCGGATGCTTGAGCGCCTGGTCGGGCGTGACGTGACGGAGATCGGCGAGAGGCGTATCTCGGAAAGCGCCGCCCGAGGCCGTGAGGACGAGGCGCGCGATGTCGGCCTTGGGCTTGTCGCGCAGGAGCTGGTGGATCGCGTTGTGCTCGCTGTCGACCGGCAGCAGGCGCGCGCCGGAGACGCGGGCGGCTTCCGTGACGAACTTGCCGGCGAGGACGAGGAGTTCCTTGCTCGCGAGGGCGACGTCCTTCCTGGCCTTGAGCGCCGCGAGCGTGGGCGCCAGGCCGGCGGTGCCGACGACGGCCGAGACGACCATCGAGACTTCGGGGAGGCAGGCGACTTCGGTCAGGCCGGCGGTGCCTTCAAGGATGTGGGTGCCGGCGGGGAAAGCTCCCGAAGCGCGGGCTTCGGCCGCGGCGGCCGGATCGGCGAGGGCCACGACGCCGACGCCGAATTCCTTGGCCGGGCCGACGAGTTCGCGCCAGCGCGAATGGGCAGCCAGTCCGGCGATGCGCAAGCGGGACGGGTGGGCCCGGACGACGCTCAGGGTGGTCGTGCCGATGGAGCCGGTGGCTCCGAGGATGGCGATGGCCCGGACGTGCATGCGGCGTGGGTGCATTGAGGCAACCGCAGGAGTCGAATGAGGCAAGCAGTTTGGGCTGGGGATGGCTTTTCGCCGTTCGACGCTTGTCTCTTTCGTCGGGATAGGTTGCCTGTCCGTATGGCCACTCAGCCTCAGGACCTCACCGGACTCTCCCACCTCGGGAACACCCAGAACAAGCCCCAGCACACGCTGGAGACCTTCCCGAACCGCAACGCGGGCCGGAACTACACCGTCGAACTGACGACGGATGAGTTCACCTGCCTGTGTCCGGCGACGGGTCAGCCCGACTTCGCCAAGATCACGATCCGCTACGTGCCGGGTCCGCGCATCGTGGAGTCGAAGTCCCTCAAGCTCTACTACTGGAGCTATCGCCAGCAGGGCATGTTCCACGAACACCTGACCAACAAGATCCTCGACGACCTCGTCGCCGCGATCGACCCGATCTGGTGCGAAGTCACCGGCGCCTTCGGCGTCCGCGGTGGCATCGGCATCACGGTGCGTGCCGTCCACGGCAAGCAGCCGCAGCCGTGAAGCGTCGCCCCGTCCAGCCAGACGACGGGGAACCGACGGATTGGCCGGGCTCGGCCCAGGTTTCTGATTTCCTGACGCGTCAGCTCGCCGGTCGCCGGCTGGCGGCGCGTTCGTGCCTGACTTATGGCCGTTCGCTCAAGGGCTTCGCCCTCTGGATGAAGTCCAACGGGGGTTGGGATGGCGATTGGTCTAAGCTGACCGCGCGCCATCTCCGCGACTTCGTCATCGAGCGCCAGGGCACGCATGACCGTCGCTCGGTGCACAACCAGGTTTCGGCCCTGCGCGCCTTCCTCGCCGACCTGCGCGAGCGCGGCGGCATCACCACCACGCCGGCGGCCGGCCTCGTGCTGCCTAAATTGCCGAAGTCCCTGCCGAAGTTCCTGACCGAGGCGCAGACGGATTCGCTCATGGACGCCGCGGAGGGTTCGGAAAAGGACGATCCCCGGGAGAATGCGCGCGACCTGGCGGTCCTCGAACTGCTTTACGGCGGCGGCCTCCGCGTGTCCGAACTCTGTGGCATCGACGGCGGCGACCTCGACCTCGGCTCCGGCCTCGTGCGTCTGATGGGCAAGGGCTCCAAGGAGCGCGTCGTGCCCGTCGGCGACGCGGCCGTGACCGCGGTGAAGGCCTACCTCGCCTTGCGCGGTACCCCCGCCCGCGGCGAACCATTGTTGCTCGCCGCCCGCGGCGGACGGCTCAATCCGCGCGCGGTCCAGCTGATGCTGAAACGCAAGCTCGCGGTCGCCGGCCTGCCGGCGGACCTCACGCCGCACAAGCTGCGCCACGCCTGCGCGACGCACCTGCTCTCCAACGGCGCTGACCTCCGCCTCGTGCAGGAGCAGCTCGGTCACGCCTCGCTTTCGACCACGCAGATCTACACGCACCTCAGCGTGGCCAAGCTGCGCGAGGTGCATCGTAAGTCGCACCCGCGGGCCTGAGCCGCTGATTCGCCTCGCCTCCGCGGGCCCGTCGGAGCAAGGTGCCGCGTGCTCGTCGAAGCCGCCCAAGCGAAGCTGAACCTGTCGCTGGCCATCACCGGCCGGAGGGCGGACGGCTTCCATGAACTCGTCAGCCTCGTGGCGCCGATCGCGCTCGCCGACACCCTCACGCTCGACGTCGGCCGCCCGCTCGGTCTCACGTGCGATGACGCCGCGTTGCCCGTCGACGGTACGAACCTCGTGCTCAAGGCCGCGGTCGCTTATGCGCGCCGCCGTCCCGCCGCGCCGACTGGACATTTCCATCTCACCAAGCGCGTGCCGCATGGCGCCGGTCTCGGTGGCGGGAGCGCCGACGCCGCCGCGGCGTTGCGTCTGCTCGATCGCGCGTCGGGCGACCCCCTCGGCCCCGAGGGGCTCGAAGCGCTTGCGGCGGAAGTCGGTTCCGACTGTCCTTTCTTCGTGCGTGGCCAGGCCGCGGTCATGCGGGGCAGGGGAGAGCGGCTGGAGATCCTGCCGCCCGCCGCCCGCGCCGCTTTGGCCGGGCGTAAGGTCGTGCTCGCCAAGCCGCCCTTCGGCGTGCCGACGCCCGAGGCCTATGGTCTGCTCGCCAAGGCGGGGAAGTATCGTCCGGTCGCGCAGGCCGAAGCCGAGCTCGCAGCCTGGCTCGCCCGGCCTACCGCGGATCCCGTGAAGCTGGGCAACGACCTCGCGGACCCCGTCTTCGCCAAGTATGTCGCCCTGCCTGCCGGCCTGGCCTCTTTCCGCCGTGTGACCGGGTTGGAGTGGCAGATGACCGGCAGCGGCAGCGCCTGTTTCGCCTGGGTCGACGACGGTTTCGACCAAGCGGGCCTGCGTGCGGACGCCAGGCGGGTCTGGGGGCCCGGGGCATGGGTGACGGAGACCGTTATTTCGGCTTAGTTTCGGCTTTACTGTCGGCCATCGGGTCGCCAAGTTGCGATTCACTATCACCCATGGGAAGCCTCAAGAAGAAGCGTCGTCTGAAGATGAACAAGCACAAGCGCCGCAAGCGCTCGAAGGAAAATCGCCATAAGAAGCGTCTCTGGGGCTGATTAACCCCACCTTCGGTCCGATCCGGGCGGCTCAAAAGGCCGCCCGGCTCTTTTTCGGGCTTGCTCCGACCTGACCCGTTCTCAAACCTCAACCTTCCAACCGACTCAGACCATGCCCCGCGAAATCGTCATCATTGAATGCACCGAAGCCCGTAAGGAGGGTAAGCGCCCTTCCCGTTACATGACCACCCGTAACAAGAAGCTTTCCCAGGAGAAGGTGGAGCTCAAGAAGTACAACCCCTCCATGCGCCGCCACACGCTGCACAAGGAGATCAAGGGCTAAGCTTCCTGTTCCCCTAAGCCAGCAGGGCCGGCCGCAGCGATGCGAGCCGGCCCTGCTGTTTGGCGGGGAAGAGGGGCGGCCTCAGGCGGGCTTGCCGCCGCGACGCAGCTGACGCCAGCGCGCGCGGTGGTGACGGGTCCAGTCGAGCAGGGCGCGTTCGAAACCGATGTCGCAACCGGCCTTCTCGGACTCGATCCACTTGTGACGGAGGATCTCCTCACGCTCCGCGAGGAACTCCGCGTAAAGAGAAGAACGCGCGGCCAGGTCGGCGGCGGGCGGCGTCTTGGACGGCTCTTCTCTCATGCTTGCGATGAATCTAGGGGGAAATCCGGCTGCGTGGCAAGCCGGAGGCGAACGGGTGACTTTACGAAGCTTTTTCCAAGCCGTTGAGGACCGTCAGGCCGATCGAGCGGAAGACGCGGGCCGGATTACCGTCCGGATGGCTGATCACCACGGGGATACCGTGGTCGCCGCCCTGGCGGATGGCCGGGTCGAGCGGGACTTCGCCCAGCAGGATCGAATCGAGGGCCGTGGCGACCTTGAGGCCGCCACCCTGACCGAAGAGATACTGGCGGGAGCCGTCCGCGGCTTCGAGGAAGCTCATGTTCTCCGCCACCCCGAGGATGGGCACACCGACTTTGGCGAACATCGCCGCGCCACGCAGCGCCACGGAGACCGCCGCGGTCTGCGGGGTCGTCACGATGATCGCGCCGCTCAGGGCCATCGACTGGGCGATGGAGAGCTGGGCGTCACCGGTGCCCGGAGGGAGGTCGATGAGCAGGACGTCGAGTTCACCCCAGCGCACGTTGGTGGCGAACTGCGAGATGGTCTTCATGATCATCGGACCGCGCCAGACCACCGGGGCGTCGGCGTCGATGAGGAGGCCCATCGACATCACCTTCACGCCGAAGTTCTCCAGCGGGATGAGGGTATCGCCGTCGAGGAGGGGGCGGGCGTTGACCCCGATCATCAGGGGGACCGAAGGGCCGTAGATGTCGCAATCCATCAGGCCGACCCGGCCCGGGCGGCCCCGCTCGGCGAGGTCGCGGGCGAGGGCGCAGGCCAGATTGACGGCGAAGGTGGACTTGCCGACCCCGCCTTTGCCACTGGCGACGGCGATGATGTGCTTAACCTGACCCACGCCGGCGTCGGCCGGCAGCTTGGTGGGGGCGGCGGGCGCGGCCGCCGCGGGGGCGCCCTTCGGGACGGTGACGGTGATGGCGATCTCGGGCTGGCGGGCGCCGAGGGCCTTGAGCGCGGCGTCGATCTCGGCGTAGAGCTTCTTCGGGACCTCGGGGTCGGCGCTGGTCACGGCCAAGCCGACGCTGACCTTGCCGTCGAGGGTCACCTCGATGCCTTTGACCAGGCCGAACGACACGATGTCCCGGCTGTAACCAGGGTAGCGGATCTGGCCGAGGGCCTTCTGGACGGATTCCTTATCGAGCGACATCAGCGGGATTGAACTCCCCACCCAACCTAGGTCAAACTGCTAACCTCCTAATCCCCTTCCTCGATGCGTTTCCTCGCCCTCCTCGCCGTCTTCCTCACCGTGCCGCTCTTCGGGCAGAAAGTCGTCGTCAACGACGACATCGCGGCGCTCGCGGCCAAGGGCGTCGTCTCCGTCGCCGTCGTCTCCGACGATCCCGCGCTCGGCAGCCTCGTCCAGTTCGCGCTTTCCGCCCACGGCGCGATCCAGGTCTCGCCGACTTCTTCCGTGAAGCTGCGCATCGGACGTACCGCGAACACCGCCGTCGTCGCCTGCGACAACGCCGCCTACGCCTTCACGACGAACGTCGAAGCCCGCGACGAAGACCAGCTCGCGCTCAAGGTCGCCGACGCCGCGATCGTCGGCCTCGGTCGCCGCTGGCAGCTCAAGCCGCTCTACGCCGACACGAAGGTCACCTTCGTCTCGCGCTTCACCGGCCACGCGGAGATCTACGTCACCAATCTTGCGCGCTCCAAGACGATGCGCCTGACGAACTACCGTAACACCTCTTACGGGCCGCGCTGGTCGGCCGACGGCAAGCGCGTCTTCTTCATCTCCTCCTTCCGCTCCAACTTCCCTGAGATCTTCTCGACCAACGGCCTCGGCGAAGCCGCCAAGGTCATCACGAACGTGCGCGGCGCCCTCGGCGCGGCCAGCAGCGGTCCCGACGGTCGCATCGCGTTCGCTTCCTCCAACAAGGAGACGATGGACATCTTCGTGGCCGGTCCGCAGGGCCAGTCGCCGGTCCGCGTCATCAAGGCTCCGAACAAGCAGTGGGTGAACACCGATCCGGCCTGGTCGCCCGACGGCGCGCGTTTCGCCCTCACCGGCGGCCCGACGGGACGCCCCGGCATCTATCTCGCGAATGCTTCCGGCGGCGCCCTGCAGCCCGTCGCCACCGGTTTCAGCTACAGCACCGAGCCGCGCTGGAACCCGGTCTTCCCTGACCAGCTCGTCTTCACCTATCAGTCGGGCAGCCTGCGTCTCGGCGTCATCGACCTCGCCGCGGGCAGCGTCCGTCCGATCGAGACCGCCAGCCCGGCCGCCCTCGCGCACGCTTCGTGGTGCGCCGACGGACGTCACCTCGTGGCCGCCCAGGGCGATTGGCTGGCGATCGTGGACAGCGTGACCGGCAAGGTCACGCGCCTGACGCCGGCGAGCCTGGGCCGCTGTTCCGAGCCGGACTGCTGGACGCCGCGCGCGCGCTGAGCGAAGTCACTTCTTCGCGGGCTTCGCCTTCGCGCCGCTGCCCTGGCGGTCGCGCTCGCGCACGTAGGCGCGGTCGTGCAAGGTGCTGCGCAGGACGGAGAGGCTCGCTTTGACGTCGCCGTGCTGGCGTTGCAGGAGCGCCACGGACTTTTCGATGCGCAGGCTGAGCGGGTTGGTCGTGGCGCCGGCCACGCTTCCGAGTGCCAGCAGGCTGAGGAAGGCGCCGACCTGGATCAGACGATGGGCGCGCCAGGCGCTCCGTGTCTCCGCTTCCTTGCGCACGATGGCCGTCACGGCCTGCGATTGCGTGAAGCCGTCGATGTTCACGGCGTCGGCCAGTCCGTAGGCCAGCAGCCGACGGCGGGTGGGATCGTCGATGCGGTTGGCGGCGCTGATCTGTTCGGCCGCGCTGGCCAGGGGCTTGGCGGTCCGGATCCTGAGTGCCGCGCCGGAAGGAAAGAAGTCGCCGACGGTCCGCCAGACGTCTTCTCCGGCCAGACGGCAGGGCAGGTCGGGCGTCAGTTCGCCGGCCGCGAGCCGTCGGGCGATCTCAGCCTCGGGGATGGCCGCGGGCATTTCTTCGCCGGATTGGAGGTGAAAACTACGCATGGTGCGGAGCCGGAGGTCGGCGAGCGGGACAATGGTCGCCGCCGCGGGGGTCGCAAGGCGATTGGGCCTTCAATACCCTTTGCAAATCGGCCCGGACCTCTTTTTCATGGCCCTCGCTCGATGGGCAACCAAGGCATCAATCAATCGCAGAAGCAGGTCCAAGGCCTCGTCCTGACGCCGCAGCTTCGCCAGTCGCTCCGCATCCTCCAGGTGCCTGCGGCCGAGCTCCTGCGTGAGATTTCCTCCGAATTGGCGGCCAACCCGCTGCTGGAGGAGGTCGAACCGGTCTCCAATGAGAGCCTGGACGCCCCGATGCCCTCCGAGGAGCCGGAGGACGACGGCCCCCGCGAACTTTCCCTCGGCGACGACGATTTCGACGCGCTCAAGCGCATGAAGGAGGACTGGGACGAGAGTTATTACGAAGAGATCCGTTCCCAGGGCTACACCCAGGAAGACGAGGAGCGCCGCCGGCACATGCTCGAATCGGCCACCGGCGAAGCCTCGCTCTCGGAGCATCTCGCCGACCAGGCCCGGACGGCCAGCGACGATCCCGCGGTGCAGGAGGCGCTGAAGCTCCTCATCGCCTCGCTCGACGAACGTGGCTTCGTGGAGGAAGACCTCTCGACCCTCGCGCTCCGTTCCGGCCAGCCCTACGAGGCCGTGATGACGGCCCATACGCTGCTGATGGCCTTCGATCCGCCCGGCATCGGCGCCCGTGACCTCCGCGAGTGTTTCCTCGCCCAGCTCCGCCAGCGCGGCCGGGGCCTGTCCACCGCGGCCCGGCTCATCAGCGACTGCTGGGAGCCCATGATGGGCCGCCGCCTCGAGGAGTGCGCGCGCATCCTCGACGTCGAACTCGACGACATCCGCGAAGCCCTTGCCGAACTCGCCAAGCTCGAGACCGTCCCGGCCCGCCGTTTCGCCCGCGACGACAACCGCGTCGTCACGCCGGACGCCACCGTCGAGATGGGTCCGGACGGCAAGTGGAAGGTCATCATGGACGACCGCCACGTGCCGAAGCTCCGCCTCGCGCCTGCTTACAAGGACATGCTCGCCGGCCAGGCCCTCGGGGAGAAGGAGCGCGCTTACATCCTCGAGCGCATGCGCCAGGGCAAGTTCCTCATCGGCGCCATCGAAGAACGTCAGCGCACCATCGAGAAGCTCGCGCACATCATCCTCGAACGTCAGGCCGAATTCTTCGAACACGGCCCCGCGCGGCTGCGTCCGCTGACGATGACCGACGTCGCCAAGGAGATGGGCGTGCACGAGACGACCGTCGGCCGCGCCGCGGCCAACAAGTGGATGCTCACGCCGCATGGCCTTCGCGAATTCCGCTGGTTCTTCACGTCCGGCGTCGCGACCTCCGATGGCGGCACCGTCGCCCAGGAAGGCGTGCAGGAGATGATCGCCGACATCCTCGCCCGCGAGAACCCCGCCGAGCCGCTGGCCGACGAGGCCATCACCGCCGAGCTGCGTAAGCGCGGCGTCCAGATCGCCCGCCGCACGGTCGCGAAGTACCGCGAAGCGCTGGGCCAGCCTTCGGCGCACATGCGCCGCAAGCGTCTCTGATCAGGCGAGCCGGCCCAGGACGGAGTCCCAGCCGAAGTTCGCCATGTCGGGGAAGAGGAACTGCACCCCGGCGGTCCGGCCGTCGGGCAGCCGCGCGGGCGCGGCCACGACGGGCAGGCCCGCGAGCGAAGCCGGCGCGTTGAGCGCGAGGAGGCGTCGGCGGTGGGCGTCGTCCGTGGCGGCCTTGCTCACCGCGCCGCCGAAGGTCGCCGGCAGCGCGATGAAATGATGGCGGCGGAAGATCGTGCGGAAGGCGTCGGAGATGCGGGCGCGTGCCGCTTCGGCCGTACGCAGTTCGTCGTAGGTACGCCGGCGACCGGCATCGAGGCGCGCCCAGACGACCGGATCGTATTCCGCGCGCCGGCGTTCGAGCCAGCCCGCATGGACCCGCGCGGCGGCGTGGCCGCCGAGGACCGGATAGACGTCGGCGGCGTCGGCGCAGGCGATACGCAGCAAGGTGGCGGCGGCGACGTCGTCCTCCTGGGCGCCGGCCTTGAGCGCGACGTCGCGCATGGCCGCGAGGTCGTCCGCGGGGATGCCCAAGCCGAGGTCGCCGACCCAGAGGCCGGCACCCGCCGGCGGGGCTTCGCCGAGCACGGCGGCCGAGACCTGACGGAGGTCGCCGGCCGAGCGGGCGATCCAGCCTTGGGCGTCGTAGCCCGGCGAGAGCGGGAAGATGTCGCCGACGGGCGCGACGTCGGGCGAGAGGCGCAGGCCCCAGACGCCGCAGGTGCCGCAAGGGACGCGGATCGAGCCGGCCGTGTCGGTGGCGAGCGCGAACGGCACGAGGCCGCGGGCGACGGCGAAGGCCGAGCCGGAGCTGGAGCCGCCCGCGAGCAGGTCGGGGCGCGTCGGATGCGGGCAATCGCCGTAGTGCGGATTCTCGCCGCTCAGCCCGAAGGCGAATTCATTGAGCTGCGTGCGGCCGCATTCGATGGCGCCGGCGTCATTTTCGAAAGCGGCGGGGAGCGAAGACGTCGCGCGCGCGGCGCCGATTTCCTGCGGGAGGAACGTCGAGCCCGCGAAGGTCGGTTCGTGCTGCCGGAAATAAAGGTCCTTCGTCAGGAACGGCACGCCGCCGAGGGCCGACTCGCGCAGCGGCCAGGCTTCTTCGAAGCGGCGCGTCAGCGTGCGCGTGTCGGGCAGGCCGCACAGGGCCGCCCGTTGTTCTGCCGGACCTATCTCGGCCAGCTTGAGCAGGAATGCCTCGGCCGCCATGCGCGGACCACGCGTGAGCGTGAACTCGCGCCAGTCTTCGACGGACTGCGGCAGCAGGGTCACAGCGCGAGCGGGACGCCCGGTTCGGGGTCGTGCACGCGGGTGCCGGGCAGGGCGGCCGCGAGGGTCTCCTTCATCCACGCCCGCGCGGGCGGATCGCCGTGCGTCAGGACGATGTCCTTCGGCGAGACGGATTTCGCGAAGTCGATGAGCTCCTCACGGTCGGCGTGGCCGCTGAGGTGGAAGCGTTCGACCTTGGCGCGCAGGGTCGCGGTGTGGTCGAGGGTCTTGAACTTGAATTCGCCGCCGGGGTTCATGCCGATGAGTTCGCCGCCCGGGGTCTCCGGATCGCAATAACCGACGAAGAACACCGCGTTCTCCTCATGGTCGATCATGTTCGCGGCGACGCGCCAGGCGGGCGTCTTCTCGACGAGCATGCCGCTCGAGAGGAGATAGATGCCGCGTTCGGGCATGTTCTTGCCCGGCTGCACGTACTTGCGCGAGAGGGGCAGGATGCCGAGGTCGCGCAGGACCTGGCGGCTGAACTTCACCTGCTTGGTCTTGCGGCTGGCTTCGTCGAGGTAGTCGCAGAGGTCGAGACCGAGGCCGGAGCAGAAGATCGGCACGTCGGCCAGGTTGCCCGCGTCGGCCGCTTCCTGGAGCAGCAGCAGGATTTCCTGCATGCGGCCGAAGGCGAAGGCCGGGAGGAGCACCGAGCCGCCTTCGTCGCAGACTTCGTTGATCGCCTTGATGAGGCGCTGTTCTTCCTTGCCGCGGTTGAACGACGGCGCCGTCGCCGTGGCTCCGCGCGTGCATTCCATCACGAGGGTGTCGACCGGCGTGCGCGGGAAATTGGCGCCGGCGACCGTGCGCTGGGCCTGGAAATGGACGTCTCCGGTGAAGAAATGCTTCTGCTTGCGGTGTTCGACGAGGCAGCCGACCGCGCCGGCCACGTGGCCCGCGAGGTGGAAGGAGAGGGCGACTTCTTCGCCGCCGCGCCCGATGATGCGCGGGTTGGCCAGGGGCACCGCCGCGAGGGCGTGCTCGACGCGTTCGACGTCGGTCTCGACGTAGAGCGGGTAGTCCTGGTTGCCGGTCTCTTCGCGCTGGCGCTTCATCACCTGGATGGAGTTGCTCAGCAGGCGGCGGACGAAGAGCGTCGTGGCGCCCGAGGCGTAGACGCGGGCCGACGGGTGCTGCTTGAGCAGGAGCGGGAGCGAGCCGAGGTGGTCGAGGTGGCAGTGCGTGAGGATCACGCCGTCGACCGAACCCTGGATCTTGTCGATCTGCGGGAGCGCCTTACGGCCGTCGAGCTTGGGGTGGAGGCCGCAGTCGAACACCAGCCGCAGGCCGCCGAATTCGGCGAGCATGCAGTTGGCGCCGATTTCACGGCCGGAGTTGAGGTCGGTAAGTCGCATCAGGAAGGGTCGGGCGGGGGCGTCATCGCGAAGACCGGGATCCGCGTGAAGACGCGTTCGCCGGTCGAGGTCGTGCCATGGAAGGAGCCTTCGGCCGTCCGCGGGCCGCCGGCCAGGTGGTAGCTGTTGTAAGAGAACTGCTCGCCCGGGGGGAGGGTGGGGGTCTCGCCCACGATGCCGTCGCCCTCGAAGATCTCGATCTCGCCGTCCGGCGAACGGATGATCCATTTCCGGCCGAGCAGCTTGACCGTCTCCTGGGAGAGGTTGCTGATGGTCAGGAAGTAGACGAAGGCGTGCGGGGTTTCCGGGGGGAAGTTCGCATCCCGGTGGTGGGACACCTTGTCGACGGTGACCCTGAGGCCTGGGAGTTCCTTTCCGGTAGCTTGCACGTGACCCAAGACAAGAGGGCTTGGCCGACTTACGGAAGCCATAAATGGGGCAATCGTCGGCCCGATTGACCTTCCCTTCTTGCCCCTTCGGGCGGACGACCTTTGATGGGGTTCGGATGTCCACCCTCGCCGATCGCAAGCGCAACCTCGGGCGCGTCCCGGTGAAGTGGATCGTGCTGGCCGCTTACGTCTTCCTGGTCCTGGTCTCCCGCTGGGTCACCTCGGCGGACCGCCTGCCCAAGCCCGAGCTGGCCCAAGCCATCGAGCTCGCCCAGGTCGGTCCCGTCGGCGCACCCGGCGCTCTTCCGGTCGTCGTGTTGCCGAGCCTGCCGGCCCGTGGGGAGCAGGACTGGCGCCGGACCTTCCTTGACGGCCAGTCCGCCGGCCTCGGCCCGGTCTATGCGGTGCGCTGGCCGACCGCCTACCATCGCTCGCGCGCCTCGATGGGCGACGACGCCCTCGCCGCCGACCTGCTCCTGGCATTGGAAACCCGTTTCGGGAAAGGACGTTTCCATCTGGTCGGCGAAGGGATGGGCGGGGCGGTCGCGTTGACGCTCGCCCACCGTCATCCCGGTCGCGTGGCTTCGCTGACGTTCGTCTCCGCGCCCGGCGCCCAGGAATACACGCTCCTCGGCAACGCGGTCGCCAACAAGTTCGTCTACTTCTTCCACCATATCCCCTTCGTGCTGTTCGACGTCGCCGCGCCCCACTTCGGGCTGGCCGATCGCCTGCCGTATAACCGCGGTTACTCCGCCGTGTTCTTCGACAGCGACCTGTCCGACGCCAAGTCGATGCTGCGGGCTTGGGACGGACCCGCGCTGCTCGTCCACGGCAAGTCCGACTGGATCGCCCCGGTCGACGCCGCCCGCTACTCCGTCAAGCTGATGCCCCAGGCCCGCCTGCTGGAACTCGAAGGCGGCCATGGCGAAGAGATCGCCGATGCCGCGGCTCCGCAGGTCGCGGAATTCATCGCCGCCGCCGAGGCCGGCAAGGCGGTCGGTCGCGCGGCCCCTGTCGCGGCGACCGAGCCTTATCCGGACCTCGTGGTGTCCGACGGCGCCCGTTTCTGGATCCTGATCCTCATCATCATCCTCTGTACCTTCGTGGCCGAGGATCCGACCTGCCTCGCCGCCGGCCTGCTCGCGGCCGAGGGTATCATCGGCTTCTGGTGGGCGGCGCTCGCCTGCACGGTGGGCATCTTCGTCGGCGACATGGTGCTCTATTCGCTGGGCCGTTGGCTCGGTCGCGACGCGCTCCGTCGCGCGCCGCTCAAATGGCTCGTCAAGGAGCACGAGATCGACCGCATGGCCGGCTGGTTCAGTTCGCCGCGCGGCATGCTCGTGATCGTGAGCTCGCGTTTCATCCCCGCCAGTCGCGTGCCGACCTTCGTGACCGCAGGTATCCTGCGCCTCGGCCTGCCGCGCCTTTCGATGCTGCTCTTCACCGCGGCGCTCGTCTGGACGCCGGTGCTGATGCTCCTCGGCAGCACGCTCGGGCCGCCCTTCATGGAGCAGTTCCCGCGCTACAAGCAGTACGCGGCTTGGATCGTGATCGGGCTCTTCGCCCTCATCTGGATCGTCACCCACTGGATCGTCCCCGCCATGACCTGGCGCGGCCGCCGCGAGATCGTGATGAAGGTGCGCGGCCTCATGCAGCCCTCTCTCTGGCCGGGCTGGCTGCTCTACCTGCCGGTGCGCCTGGGCATCGTGCTCCTGAGCCTCCGCCATCGCCGCCTGACTGCCTTCGCATCGGCCAATCCCGCCCTCGGCCGCATCGGCGGCTTCATCGGCGATTCCAAGTCGCTGCTCCTCCGTCCGTTCCAGCGGGACTCACGCTGCTGTCCGACGCTCGCGCTTTCGCTCGAAGATACCCGGGAAGAACGGATCAAGGAAGCCGCCGCGTTCGCGGCCTGCCACGGCTTCCCGGTCGTCTTCAAGCCTGAGGTCGCCGAGGACGGTGCCGGACTGCGTTTCGTGCATACCCAGGAGCAGCTCGAACGCCTCGTCCGTGGGGCGCAGGAGGATTTCCTGCTCCAGAAGTTCATCCCCGGCTTCGAGTTCGAAGTCGTCTGGCGGCGTAACCCCGGCAAGGACGACGGACGCATCATGGCCCTGGTGCACAAGCATGACGTCACCGTGCGCGGCGACGGCGAGCAGACGCTCGAGGAACTGATCTGGCTCGACGAAGTCGCCGTCTCCCGCGCGAACCTCTTCCTGCGCTGCCACGCGCGCGACCTCAACCGCGTGATCCCGGCGGGCCAGAAGGTGACCCTGAACCTCACGGGCAGCTATGGACACGGGGCCCGCTGCCGTCATCGCGCCGACCTCACGACCGTCGAGCTCGACGCCGCCGTGACCCAGTTCGCCAAGCGTTTTCCGGGCCTGCATTTCGCCCGCTTCGACCTGCGCGCCGCTTCGATGGAAGACCTCAAGGCCGGCCGCTTCATCGTCACCGAGGTCGGCGGTTGCTGCCACGTCTCGAGCCTCCTGCGCGACGAGTCACTCCGCTTCTCACGGTCTTACGCCGCGGTCTGGGGGCAGCTCAAGGCGTGCCTCGAAGCCGGCGCCTACAACCTGCGCCAGAAGGTGCGCCCGGTGCCCGTCGAGGAGCTCATGGCCCGCTGGAGCCAGGCCCGCGGCCGTCACGACGAGTTCGCGGTCAGCGAGGAGCTCTGAGTCAGCCGCGCGCGGTGAAGGCGTGGCAGAGCGCCGCCGCCGCGGCGTCCGATTCGTCCAAGGCGAGCTCCGCCGAGAGCCCGAGCACCGAGCGCACCATGCGTCCGACCTGCTCCTTGCTCGCCGCGCCGTGGCCGCTGACGGCGAGCTTGATGCGCTTGGGGGCGTATTCGCCGACCTTCACGCCGAGCCGGGCCAGCACGCTGAGGGCGGCGCCGCGCGAGGCGCCCATCGCCTGGGCGGTGCGGAAGTTCTGCACGTAGATGGTCTCTTCGATGGCCGCCTGCGTGACTTCGTGTTCGCGCGCCAACGCTTCGACGGCGTCGGCGATGCGGCCGAGGCATTCGTAGGGCGCGAGCTTCGGTCCGAGCTTCACGGTGACGCTCGCGAGCAGGCGCATGGGTTCCGTGCGAGCGTCGATGACCGCCAGGCCGGTGCCGCGCAGGGAAGGGTCGATGCCGAGGATCACCGCGCGGCAACCGCGGACCGCGGCCGTGGACGCGGCCTTGCGGGCGCGGGGCGCCGCGGCGCCCGCCGGGGTCGACGCGACGCCGCGGAGCTTGTCCGTCCAGAGCGAGCGCGATGATTTCCGGGCCATGCCGGGACGATGGTCGGTCGTGACCTGATTTCGACAGCAAAAGCGGCGGCGATGGATTGCCAAGGCCCTCGCGCGTCCTAGGGTGGGCGGATGCGCACGATGCTGCTCCTCGCCGGCCTCGCCTGGACGGCGTCCGCCGCCGGCGCCGAGCCGGTCGTGCAGCGTCGCGAGCCGCCCGCCGGCGAAGCGATCGCCCTCCGCGCGAGCGGCAAGTTGGACCCCAAGCTCGTCCCGGAGTGTTCGGCGCTCTGGCCGAGTCCGACGCAGCCCGGGGTCTTCTGGACGCTTTCCGATTCCGGCGCCAAGCCGCGGATCACGCCCGTGCGGGCCGACGGATCGAGGGTCGTCGGCCCGGGTGGCTACTGGGACGGGCCGCTGCTGCGTGGCGCCACGAACGTCGACTGGGAGGCCATCGCCGGCGACGAGCGCGGGCAGATGGTCGTGGGCGACGTCGGTAACAACGTCTCACGCCGCAAGGAACTGGCCCTCTACCTTTTCCGGGAGCCCGTCGCCGGCACGACGGAAGTGGCCGACGCGCGTAAGGTCACCTTCGCCTGGCCCGACCAGACGGCTTTCCCGGACCCGGAGCTCGCGCACGACTGCGAGGCCATGTTCCTGCTGCGCGGGAAGCTCTATCTCCTCACCAAGCACCGTCGTGACACCTTCACGGACCTCTGGCGGGCGGATCTCCCGGCGACCGGTGAGCGCGCCACGCTGACCAAGCTGGGCCGCTTCGATATCGGCGGGATGGTCACGGACGCCTGCCTTTCGCCCGACCGCACGCGCCTCGCGGTGCTGACCTATCGCAACGTCTGGGTCTTCGACCTGCCGGCGACGGGAGAAGACTTCTTCCGCGGCCGCGCGCTCTATGCGCCGCTCTCGCCGCCGGTGCTCTCTTTCCAGCTCGAAGGCTGCGCGTGGGCGGATGCCGCGAACCTGCTTCTCGGTTCTGAGCAGGGCGATCTGTTCCGCCTGCCGCTCACGCAGCTCCGCGAGGTCAAGTGACCTCGTAAAACAGGAAGACCGGCGGCCTGGCGGCGCCGGTCTTCGGGGCGAGGACCAGCCGTTCGCTCAGAGCGCCTTGGCGGCGGCGACGACGGCTTCCTTCGTGATGCCGAGTTCCTTCATGACCACGTCGCCCGGAGCGGAGAGGCCGAAGGTGTCGGTGCCGAGGGCCTTGCCGGCGGTGCCGACGTAGCGGCCCCACGAGAGGGTCACGCCCGCTTCGATGCTGACGCGCTTCGTGCAGGAGGCCGGCAGGACTTCTTCCTGGTAGGCCTTCGGCTGGCGCGCGAAGACTTCCATCGAAGGCATCGAGACCACGCGGACGCCGGCGCCGAGTTCTTCACCGGCGGCGAGGGCGAGGGAGAGTTCGCTGCCCGTGCCGATGATGATGTGGGTGAGGGGAGCGGTTTCCTTGCGGAGGACGTAGCCGCCCTTGAGCGTGCCCTGGCGGCGCGTGGCGACCGGGATGGCGTCGAGGGAAGGGACGTTCTGGCGGGAGAGGATCAGCGCGACGGGTCCGTCCTTGCGGGCGACGGCGTGGGCGAAGGCGGCGGCGGTCTCTTCGGCGTCGCCCGGGCGGAGCACGTCGAGGTTCGGGATGCAGCGCAGGGCGCTGACGGTCTCGACCGGCTGGTGCGTCGGGCCGTCTTCACCGACGCCGACGGAGTCGTGCGTGAAGATGTAGAACACCTGGAGCTTGGCGAGGGCGGCGACGCGGATCGACGGGCGGAGGTAGTCGGAGAACGTCAGGAACGTCGCGCCGGAGCCCTTGAAGACGCCGTGGTAGGCCATGCCGTTGAGGATGGCGCCCATCACGTGCTCACGGATGCCGAAGTAGAGATTGCGGCCGGCCGGGGTCGCGAGGTCGAAGTCGCCGGCGTCCTTGATGTAGTTCTTGGTCGAGCCGTGGAGGTCGGCCGAACCGGAGAGCACGAGCGGCGAAGCCTTGGCGACGGCGTTGATGCAGTTCTCGCCGGAGACGCGGGTCGCGAGCGAGTTCTTGCCGAACTCCGGGATGGCGGCGAGGAGGGACTGGACGTCGCCGTGGTCGCCCTTCTGGGCCTTGGCGAGGAGGGCGGCCTTTTCCGGGTTGGCCTTGGACCAAGCGGCGAAGGTCTGCTGCCAGGCGGCGTGCGCGGCGGCCTGCTGGACCTTGCGGGCGGCGAAGAAGGCGCGGGTCTCAGGGGAGACGAAGAACTTCTCTTCCGGGAGGCCGAGGGCCTTGCGGGAGGCGTCGACGAACTTCACGCCGGCTTCGCCGTGGCCCTTCGAGGTGCCCTGGACTTCGGCGATGCCCTTGCCGATGACGGTCTTGCAGATGATCAGCTTCGGCTTGCCGTTCTTGCTCGCGCGGGCCTTGTCGAGGGCTTCGGCGATCGGGGCGAGTTCGTTGCCCTGGGCGACGTGGAAGACTTCCCAGTTGGCGGCTTCGTAGCGCTTGGCGGTGTCCTCGTTCTGCGTCTTCGAGGCCATGGCGTCGAGGGTGACGTCATTGGAGTCGTAGAGCATGATGAGGTTATCGAGGCCGAAGCGGCCGGCGAAGGAAGCGGCTTCCTGCGAGATGCCTTCCTGGAGGCAACCGTCGCCGGCGAGGCCGACCACCAGGTGGTCGAAGATCTTATGTTCGGCGGTGTTGAAGTGGGCGGCGGCCATCTTGGCGGCGACGGCCATGCCGACGATGTTGCCGGTGCCCTGGCCGAGCGGGCCGGTGGTGGCTTCGACGCCGACGGTCTCGCCGAACTCGGGGTGACCCGGGGTCTTGGAGTGGAGCTTGCGGAAGTTCTTCACTTCCTGGAGCGGGAGGTCGAAGCCGGCGAGGTGGATCCAGGCGTAGACGAACATCGAGCCGTGGCCGGCGGACAGCACGAAGCGGTCACGGTTGATCCAGGAGGGCGCGGCGGGGTCGTGACGGAGGAAGTTGCCGTAGAGCACGGAGCCGATTTCGGCGGCGCCGAGGGGCAGGCCGAGGTGGCCGGAATGACAGGCGGCCACGGCGTCCATGGCGAGGCCGCGGGCTTCGGTGGCGGCGCGGGAAAGGTCGGCGGAATGATTGAGCGACATAAGCCTTATGCGTAAGGCATAAACAGCAGGGGTTTCCAGCCTTGAATGAGCCTCCGAACCTCTTCAAAACGGAACTATGTCCGACCAAGAACTCGAAGAAGGCCAAGCCCTCCGGCTGGATTTCAAGAAACTGCGTAAAATCGCTTCCGGACAGGCCGATGTCATTCCGGCCGTCGCCCAAGACGCCGTCACGGGCGAGGTGCTGATCCTCGGCTACGCCAACGAGCTGGCCCTCCAGACCGCTCTGCGTGAAAAGAAGGCCACGTTCTGGAGCACGTCGCGCAACGAACTTTGGATCAAGGGCCTGACCTCGGGCGACTTCCTCGAGCTCCTCGAGGTGCGCGTCAACTGCGAGCAGAACTCGATCCTCTACAAGGTCCGCCCCGCGGGCCAGGGCGCGTGTCACACGAAGGAGAACGGCAAGGCGCGCTCGGGTTGTTACTATCGCCGCCTCAAGGCCGACGGCACGTTGGAGAAGGCCTGAGCCTCAACGCCGGCCCAGCGCCTGCAGGACGAGGTCCGTCTCGATATCGAAGCGGACCACGAGCAGTCTGGTCTGACGCGTCAGCCGGTCAGCGCCCGGACGGGCGGCGAAGCCGAGCGCGTCGAAATCGCCCTGTCGTTCGGTCAGTAGCTTGAGCGCGGCTTCGGCTTCGTCGCCGGTGCGGTAAGCGAAGGCGACCGTCGCGACGAGGAAGGCGCCATCATCCCTTTCGCCGACGGCGATCGTGGCGCTCTCGGCCGTCTGTCCGGCCTCGACGAGCGCTCGCCCGAGCCAGCGTCGCCGGCCGGCGGTCTCTAGCAATGCGCCGATTTCGGCGGTGTGCACGACGAGGTAGCCGTGGGGTAGGGCGGCGAGCTGCGCACGGGCCAATCCTGGCAGGCATTGTCCGCCTTCGGGCGGTTGGCTCAAGGGCAGGCGCGCTTCCGCCGTGCCCGCGGGTACGAAACCCACTTCGATGCGCTCCGGGCGGGTGGCCCGTAGCTCGGTGAGGCGGGCGCGCAGGCCTTCGCGGCGGGTCGGTTCGGTCAGCTCCGCGAGCGCCCGGAGGACGGCGTCCGCGCAACGTCGCTCAGCGGCTTCCTGCGGGTAGATGACCGCGACCTCGCGGCTGCGCGGATCGACGGAGAGCCGCAGGTCTCCTGGTCTGAGCCAACGCCACGCCAGGAGTCCGCCGACGGAGATCACGGCGAGCAACAGCAGAGCGGCAGGGCGGGGCATCTGTTGCGGATTAAACCTTCGGCGGCCGTCCGGGACAAGCGGATTGGCCCGTTTCATCCGGGCAGAAAAAAAGGGCGCCGAAAGGCGCCCTTGGTAGGAGGTTTTAATCCGAGGATTAGTAGCCGCCGCGATCGCCGCCGCCGAAGCCGCCGGAGCGACGTTCGCCGCCGCCGAAGCCGCCACGAGAGCCGCCGCCGAAGCCGCCGCGAGAGCCGCCGCCGCCGAAGCCGCCACGGTCGCCGCCGCCGAAGCCGCCGCGACGTTCGCCACCACCGAAGCCGCCGGAGCGGGGACGGTCACCGCCGAAGGACGGGCGCTCTTCGCGAGGACGAGCGACGTTGACCTTCAGGGGGCGACCCATGAAGTCGATGTTTTCGGTCTTAGCGATCGCATCCTGGGCAGCCTGAGCGCTGGCCATGGTCACGAAGGCGAAGCCACGAGGACGACCCGTGAACTTGTCCATCATGACTTCCACGGAGGTCACTTCGCCAGCCTGGGAGAAGTGAGCGCGGATGTCGGATTCGGTTGCGGCCCAGGGCAAGTTGCCCACGAACAGTTTGTTTTCCATATTATCTTTTGTTTTGCTTGGTTTACCTACACCGCATTGCCCGTTTCCGACCTTCGGATTTCGATTTGCCGTCTTAACGACCGTCAACTCACCGGATTATTGCGGGGCTTGTCTCTTACTTTGGTTATTTTCCGAGACAAACCTGACCGCTAATGAGTCACTTTAGCGGGGCTTCGGCAAGTTTATTCACAATGGGGGTCTTTACTTAGACCTGCGTTGACTCCCCTAACCGCCTGAAAGAGGGTCTTTTCATGAGCTCCGCCCTCACTCCCGAACAGATCCAAGCGGCCTTGCCTGGTTTGGCTGGTTGGCAGTTTGAAGGTTCTAAGTTGTTGAAGGCGTATAGGTTTAAGGATTTCAAGGCGGCCTTGGCCTTCATCAATCAGGCGGGGGCCATCGCCGAACAGCAGGGCCACCACCCGGAAATCCATAATATCTGGAATCAGGTGACCCTCCGCCTCTGTACCCACGACGCGGGGAATCAGATCACCGAGAAAGATTTGACCCTCGCCCGCGCCCTCCAATCCCTCTCCCTCCCGTGATCGACGATCCCGCAGAGGCTTTGGATATCCTCCTGGAGGAGCTCAAGCGCCAGAAGGCCGCCGGGGTCCGCCGTGTCAGCATCACGGCCGACTCCCTGACCGCCTTGAAGGCCCTGGCCGGCACGCCGGCCGCGCCGTCGTCCTCTGCGCCTGCCAAGCCTTCGGCTGCCCCGGCTACCATCCGTCCGGCCGTGACCCCGACGCCTGCGCCCGCCCGACCGGTGCCCCCGGTGTCCGCCGCGCCCAAGCCGGCCGTCGCCGTGTCTGCCGCGCCGATCCCCGACGCCCCGATCTTCACCCTCGCCGCCGGCCCGAAGGCCCAGCGGATGCAGGCCCTGCGTCAGCTCATCGACGCGTGCGCCGAGACGAAGAAGCATCTGGTCGCCCCGCAGCGCCCGCTCCTCGGTCACGGCTCGCTCGACGCCAAGGTCGTGTTCGTCGGCGAAGCGCCCACCATCGTGGAGATGGAAGCCGGCCAGGCTTTCGCCGGCGAGGCGGGTGAGCTGCTCCAGAAGATCCTCTCCGCTGCGGCGATCAGTCCGGACGACTGTTATTTCGTGCCTGTCATGGTGTGGCGCCCGGAGCCCCCGACCCAATACGGCAAGCGCCCGCCGACCGCGCGCGAGCTCGCCTTCAACCTGCCGTACCTCCGCGCGCAGATCGACGTCGTCGCCCCGCGTGCCGTCGTCGCGCTGGGCGCGCAGGCCTTCGAAGCGCTGCACGGCCGCACGCCGACGATCACGCAGGCCCGCGGCCAGTGGTTCGACCTCGGCGGCGTGCCGCTGCTGCCGACGTTCCATCCCAACTATCTCCTGCATACGCCCAGCGCCTCCGCCAAGCGGACCGTCTGGGAGGACTTCCTGCTCCTGATGGAGAAGCTCGGCCTACCGATCAGCGAGAAGCAGCGCGGCTTCTTCGCGACGAAGTAAGCCTCAGCGGACGGAGTCGTTCAGGCGGCTGAGCGTGAACGACAGCACCTGCGAATTGCGGCCGCTCGCCTTGAGGGACTTGCGACGTTCGGCCGGCAGGTCCGTCAGCGCGCCCGGCACGAAGCCGCAGGCCGACTGGAAGAAGCCCTGCGTCTGCGTGGTGAGCGCGATGAGTTTCTTGGCGCCGAGTTTCTTGGCCTGACGCTTCGCGAATTCGACGAGTTTGCTGCCGACGCCGCGGCCGTGGTAGAACGGCTGCACGTAGACCGCGCCGAGCTCCATGTTCTTGCCGCCCGGGTAGGGGCGGAGGGCGGCGCAGCCGATGATGCTGTCGTCGATCTCGTAGACGTAGAAGTCGGCGAAGGACTGCTCGATCTGCTGGCGCGTGCGCGCCACGAGGGCGTCGGTCTTCGCGCCGTGCTTGGCGAGGTTGTAGAGGGCCTGGGCGTCTTTCTTCTTCGCCTGGCGGATGCGGTCGTAGTCGTTGGCGTGCACCATCGTGCCGAGGCCGACCTTGTCGAAGATCTCGGTGAGGAGGCAGCCGAAGACGCGGCCGTCGAGGATGTGGGCGCGCGGGACGTCGTTGTCGAGGGCCTTGGCGGCCTGCACGGCCTTGCTGCGGATGCGCGGGTCGAGCTTCGCGTGCTTGTCCGCGAGCAGGCGCTTGAGGTCGTCCTCCGGCAGGTTGAGCTGCACGACGCCGTCCACCTGGAGGCCGCTGAAGGGCGTGAGGTAGATCAGCTTCGAGGCGCCGAGGGCGACCGCGAGCTCCATGGCGAGGTGGTCGCTGTTGACGCGCAGGGACTGGCCTTCGCGGTCGCACACGATCGGCGTGACGAGCGGGAGGATGTCCTGCGAGAGCATGGACTTCAGGATCGCGGCGTCGACCTTCTCGACCTTGCCGGTGTAGAGGTGGTCCACGCCCTTGAGGCGGCCGATCTTGGTCGAGCGGACGGCGTTGGTGATGGCGCAGCGCAGGCCGGCCTGGGAGAGGTTCTCGAGGACGGACTGCGAGACGAGCGCCGAGGCCTCGCGCGCGAGCGACATGGTCGAGACGTCGGTGGGGCCTTCGCCCTGGATGTCGGAGAGCGCGATGTTGTGTTCGCCGGCGAGGCCGACGAGCTGCTGGCCGATGCCGTGCACGAGCACGACCTTGATGGAGAGGCTGCGCAGGACCGCGATGTCGGTGACGATGTTCGCGAAGTT
Source organism: Verrucomicrobiota bacterium (assembly GCA_039797095.1). Taxonomy (GTDB): domain Bacteria; phylum Verrucomicrobiota; class Verrucomicrobiia; order Opitutales; family UBA953; genus UBA953. Next base: position 5,097 of record JBDKIN010000205.1, on the reverse strand, counting down.
CTCGTGGGACACGATCGAGCCGTCGACCGCGATGACGAACACGTGGTCGCGGAACATCGGGACATACCGGAGGATCCCCCGGAGGTCGGTCGGCTTCATGGCGCGCTCACGCTGGCTGGACATGCTCAATCCTTATGGACTCCCCGAGGGGCGGGGCAATACTGATGACGCATGCCGAAGCCGCCCCGAGTCCGCCGTGAGACGGTGCCGCCCGACCTCCGGGAGCCGGTGGACGCCTTCCTGGCGCACCTCGCGCTGGAACGCGGCGCGGCGAAGCTCACGACCGAGGCCTACGAATCCGACCTCGTCCGCTTCGCGGCCCATTGCGGCCGGGCCGGCCGGACGAACTGGACGGAGGTCACGCTAGCCGACGTCGATTCCTGGACACGCGCCCTCGACCGCAAGGGCCACGCCGCCGCCTCGCTCGCCCGCCGGCTCTCGGCGGTCCGTTCCTTCTCCGCCCACCTCGTCCGCAGTGGCCTCCGCCGCGACGACTTCACCGAACTCGCCCGCGGTCCGAAGCTCCGTCGCAAACTGCCCGGCATGATCAGCGCGGAGGAGGCCGCCAAGGTGGTCTCGGCGCCCGATACCGCCACGCCGCAGGGCCTGCGTGACCGCGCGATGTTGGAGATGATGTATGGCTCCGGCCTACGCATCTCCGAACTCTGTTCGCTCGAGATCCAGGCCGTCGATGCGGAGTCGGCCCTCGTGCGCGTGACCGGCAAGGGTTCCAAGGACCGCGTCGTGCCCGTCGGGGAGACGGCGCTCCTCGCCTTGCAGGCCTATCTCAAGGCCGGCCGGCCCAAGCTCGTGCGGCCCAAGACGGGCAGCGCGCTCTTCCTCAGCGCCCGCGGCGTCGCGATCTCCCGCAAGACCTTCTGGCTGGGCGTGAAGCAGGCGGCGCAACGCGCCGGCGTGTCCGTCCCGGTCAAGCCGCACCTGTTGCGACACGCCTTCGCGACGCACCTCCTGGAAGGCGGCGCCGACCTGCGTTCGATCCAGGAGATGCTCGGCCATGCCGACATCGCCACGACGCAGATCTATACGTCGGTCGACCGGACGGCGTTGTCCGCCGCGCACCGCCGCCACCACCCGCGCGGACGCGGGAAGGGGCGTTAGCGGCCGGCGAGCATGAACAGGCCGCCGAGCAGCGAAGCCGCGGCGAGCACGAACACGAGGGCGCGCGTGCCGAGGGGCAGTTCGAGCGGGGCCAGTTCTTCGTCGTCCTCCGTCGGGCGGACGACCGCCTCGCGCAGGATGGAGAAGTAGTAATGGATGCTGATCGCGACGCCGATGAGGGCGGCGCCGAGGACCCACCAGAGCTTCGCGGCCACGAGCAGGGCGAGGACCAGCAGTTTCGCGATGAAGCCGACGGAGGGAGGGATGCCCGCGAGCGAGCCGATGCCGAAGCCGAGGGCGGCGCCGAGCAGCGGGGAGCGACGCAGCAGGCCGCGGAGGGCGAGCTGCGGACGGCGGTGATCTTCGAGGGCCGGCAGGGCGACGAGCGCCTGGGCGGTGAGGAACGTGCCGACGACGTAGGCGAGGAGGTAGAGGACGACGACCTGCTCGACGTCGTAGCCGAAGGCGTCGACGCCCGGGAGGACGAGCGCGGCGGTGACCGCGGCGAGGATGAAGCCGGCGTGCGAGACGCCCGAGAGCGCGAGCGTGCGCTTCACGTCGGTCGTGGCCAGCGCGCCGAGGTTGCCGACGAGCAGGGTGAGCACGGCGCCGACCGCGAGCAGCGGGGCGACCTTGACGGCCAGCGGCGCGAACGGACCGGTGGCGAGGATGAGCAGCGTGAACGCGCCGGCGGCCTTGGAGGCCGTACCGAGGAACGCGGTCGTCGGGGTCGGAGCGCCCTGGTAGACGTCCGGGATCCAGGCGTGGAAGGGGAAGGCGCCGAGCTTGAAGGCGACGCCGCCGAGGATGAGGGCCACGCCCGCGAGGGTGAGCGGCGAGACCGCGCCCGCGGCGGACTGGGCGGCGAGGGCCTTGCCGATCTGCGTGAAGTTGAGCGAGTCGGTCACGCCGGGGACCGCGCCGAGCGCCCCGTACACGAGGACGATGCCCATCAGGAGCAGGGCGGAGCTGAGCCCGCCGGCGACGAGGTACTTCACGCCGGCCTCGAGCGAGGCGGCGCTGCGGCGCAGGTAGCCCACGAGGACGTAGAGGCCGACCGCGGCCGTCTCGAGCGCGAGGAAGAACGTGACGAAGTGGTTCGACTGGACGAGCAGCATGAACGCGGCGGTCACGACGAGCAGCACGTGGTGGTAGTCGGCCACGGCGGCGTCGCGTTCGCGCAGGAAGCGTTCGGCGAGGAAGCTCGTCAGCAAGGCCGAGAGCAGGAAGACGGCGCGCACGCCGTCGGTCGGGAGGTTCTGACGGAGCAGGCCGGCGAACGATTCGACGTCGGCCGCCTGGGTCCACGGACCGGCGACGACGCTCATCAGCGCCACGAGGATCAGGCCGGTGCGGGCGGTGACGGGGATGAGGGCGCGCAGCGACTTCGGCAGCAGCATCGCCTGCAGGAGGCAGAGCAGGGAGAGGCCGGCGACGGCGATCTCGGGCAGGATGGAGAGCCAGTCGGCCGAGCGGGGGGCCAGGGCCTTAAAGGCCGGGTCGACGGCGGCGAGGAAGGAAATCATCGGGCGAAAAGCTTAGCGTTGGGCAGGAGCGGCGGCGGCGGGCTTGGCGGCCTTGGCCGGCGCCTGGGTGTTGTGCTGCGAGTAGGTCGTGACGCCGGCGGCGACCGGGTTGACGGACTTCGTCACGATCGAAGGCACGAAGCCGATGGTCAGCGAGGCGGCGAGGAGGACGCCGGCGGCGGCGCGCTCGGCCCAGCCGAGGTCGCCGAAGGGAGCGACGGCCCAGCGCTTCTCGAGCGCTTCGGAGGCGGGGCCGAAGAACGTGGCGGCGACGGCACGGAGGGCGTAGACGGCCGAGATCACGACGGTGGAGGCGACGATGGCCTGCAGCCACAGGGGCTGGGCGCGCAGGGCGAGGAAGACGCCGACTTCGCCCCAGAAGTTGCCGAAGCCGGGGAGGCCGATCGACGCCATGGTCGCGGCGACGAAGAACGCGGCCAGGACCGGCGTGCGCGCGGCGAGGCCGCCGAGTTCGTCGAGACGGTAGGTGCCGGCGCGGGCGCGCACGGCGTTGGCGAGGAGGAAGAGCGCGGCGCAGGAGAGGCCGTGCGCGACCATCAGGAAGGCGGCGGCGTCGAGGCCGTCGGCCTGGCCGGTCACGCCGCAGACCCAGATGCCGAGGAAGATCGGACCCATGTGCGCGACGGAGCTCCAGGAGAGCAGCTGCTTGAGGTCGCGCTGCGCGAGGCAGATGAGGCCGACGAGCAGGACGTTCGCCACGGCGAACCAGAGGAACCAGGTGCCGAGCGAGCCGCCGGCGATGTCGAGGCTGCTCAGGCCGAGGAGGATGATGCCATAGAGGCCGAACTTCTTGAGGGCGCCGGCGTGGAGCATCGAGACCGGGGTCGGCGCGGCGGAGTAGCCAGGAGCGGCCCAGGAATGGAACGGGAAGAGCGAGGCGAGCGTGCCGAGGCCGAAGAGCACCAAGGCGCCGACGGCGGCCGGGATGTGCTTTGCGTTCTGCAGGCCGAGGGCGACGTTCTCGAACGTGGCCGCGCCGTACTCGACGCCGGCGGCGTCGACGGCGATGAGGATGCCCGCGAGGGAAGCCATGGCGCCGGCCGTGAGGAAGATCGCCATCTGCATGGCGGCCGGACGACGGCCTTCGCCGCCCCAGAAGAGCGTGAGGATGAACGTCGGGATGAGCGCGAACTCGTGGAAGAAGTAGCAGCCGACGAGGTGGTTGGTGCCGAACACGCCGAGCGTGCCGCCGAGCATGAACAGGATCAGGCCGAGGTACGTGTTACGTCCTTCGACTTCCTGATTGAGGGCCTTCACGCCCGCGGCGAAGCCGACGAGCGAGGTCATCGCGAGGAGCGGCGCGCCGAGGCCGTTGAGCGCGAAGCCGAAGCCCCAGAAGCCGACGGACTGGAACTGCTGAGGCGCGGTGGCCGGGTCGGTCCAGAGGACGAGCAGCCAAGGAGCGAGCACGGCCGGGATGGCGAAGCCGCCGAAGGCGAAGCCCGAGGTGAAGCTGCGGGGGAGGTCGCGGCCGGCGAGCAGGATCAGGCCGACGAGGATCGGGGCCGTGACGGCGAGCGCGAGGAGCGAGGCAGGGAAAGTGTCCATGAAATCAGCGGGCGATGAGGAACCAGGCCAGGAAGAGGGAACCGATCACGATCCAGAGCGCGTAGGCGCGCGTCTGGCCGCGGTGGAAGGAACGGCCGGTGAGGTAGCCCAGCACCGCGGGGACGCCGCCGCCGATCCAGCGCACGGCGACGCCGTTGATCAGCAGGAGGTCGAGGAAGGCGATGAACTCGGCGAGGCGACGCTGCACGGCGTCGACGTACCAGCGGTAGACGCCGTCCATCCAGCGGTGTTCGAGGAGATGATAGGTGCGGGGTGAGACGACCTGGAGGGCGTCGGCGCCGCGGACGGAGCCGTAGAACTTCAGCGCGCCGAGGAAGCCGAGGACGAGCGAGAGGAGGCCGACGATCGTCGAAGGCGCGGTGAGATGGAAGGCGATCGCGTCGAGGGCGGGCTTGATCGGCTGGAGCGAACCGGCGGGCAGGAGGGACGAGGCGAGGAAGCCGCCGGCGACGGAGTAGACGAGGCCGAGCACCACGAGGGGCAGGGTCATCGTCCACGGCGACTCGTGCGCGTGGGAGGCTTCTTCGGAGTTGGCTTCGCCGAGGAAGACGAGGCGGATCATGCGGCCGCTGTAGAGGCAGGTCGCGAGCGCGGCGAGGGACAGGAACGCGAAGATCGCGAGGTGGCCGTCATGCCAGGCGGCCTCGATGATGGCGTCCTTGGAGTACCAGCCGGCGAGGAAGGGCACGGCGCAGTTCGAGAGCGTCGCGGCGATGAAGGTCGCGGCGGTGAGCGGCATCTTCTTCAGCAGGCCGCCCATCTTGAGCATGTCCTGCTCGTGGTGGCAGCCGTGGATGACGGAGCCGGCGCCGAGGAACAGCGTGGCCTTGAAGAACGCGTGCATGGCCATGTGCATGAGCGC
>JBDKIN010000204.1:0-9727 GCA_039797095.1 Verrucomicrobiota bacterium | reverse complement strand
CGTCGACCTCGCCCCCGCGGGGCCGGTCGAAGCTCGCCGGGATGGCCGGGAACGCGCTCATTTGCGCGCCATGCCGGCGCGGATCTGTTCGGTGATCTGGATGGCGACGGCCAAGGCGGTTCGGCCGAGTTCGCCGCTGACCTTCGGGCTCTTGCGCTCGCGGACGCACGCGGTGAACGAGGCCAGCTCGATGGCGAGGGGCTCGCCCTTCTCGATCGGGATCTCCTCCTTGGCGAAGCCGCCCTCGGCGGCCGGGTCGACGCGCACAGTGTGGCCCTTCTGGCCCATGAAGTCGATGGAGAGGTAGCCGCCGGTCTGGAAGACGCGGATCTCGCGGTTCTTCTTCAGAGAGACGCGGCTGGCGCTGAGGTTGGCCACGCAGCCGTTCTTGAACGCGATCCGGGCGTTGGCGATGTCCTCGGTCCTGGTCACGACCGAGACCCCGACGGCGTCGATGCGTTCGACCGGGGAGTTGGCCAGCTGCAGGACGATGCCGATGTCATGGATCATCAGATCCAGGACGACCCCGACCTCGGTGCCGCGCGGCGTGAACGGCGCCAGGCGCTCGGCGGTGATGTAGCGGGCGTCGGTGACGGCCTTCTCGAGGTAGGACATCACCGGGTTGTAATGTTCGATATGTCCGACCTGGACGAGACGATCGGCCTTGGCGGCGGCGTCCAGGATCTGGGCGGCCTCCTCGAGGGTCACGCAGATCGGCTTCTCGATGAGCAGGTGCACGCCCTTGGCCAGCAACGGGAGCGCCACGGCGACATGGTGGTTCGTCGGGACGACCACGCTGACGGCGTCGCAATGGGCCGCCATCTCGTCGAGGGTGGCGAAGCGGCGGCAACCATGCTTGGCGCAGATCTCCGCCGCGCGGGCGTCGTTCGGCTCGAAGATGCCGGCCAGTTCGGCGCCGGGCAGGGTCGAGTAGATGCGGGCGTGGTGCTGGCCGAGCGAACCCGTGCCGGCCACCCCGCAGCGGATGCGCGTAGCGGTCATGGCCGCCAGACTCCCTCGGCGGGCGGTTTCCTTCAATCCGAAAACCCGCCCGCCTTGACCTCGAACCCGAGGGCGTCCTTGGTCCGCTTGACGCGGACGAGGCTGCCGTCGGGGATCTCGCCGGCGAGCATGGCCTTGGCGAGCGAGGTCTCGACCTCGCGCTGCAGGTAGCGACGCAGGGGGCGCGCTCCGTAGACGGGGTCGAAGCCCTTCTCGGCGATCAGGGCCAGGGCGGCCTTATCGAATTCGAGGCGGATGCGCTTGGTGGCGAGACGGTCGTTGAGGCCGCGCAGCATGATGGCCGCGATGGCGGCGACCTGCTCGGGTCCGAGCGGACTGAAGAGCGCGATGTCGTCGATGCGATTCAGGAACTCCGGGCGGAAGTGGGCGCGGAGGTCCGCCATGACGGATTCGCGGACGCTGTCCGTGAGACCGAAGCCGGCGTGCTCGGCGATATGCCGGCTGCCGATGTTCGAGGTCATGATGAAGATCGCGTTGCGGCAATCCACGGTGCGGCCCTGCGAATCGGTCAGGCGGCCGTCGTCCAGGACCTGGAGCAGGATATTGAAGACCTCGGGGTGCGCCTTCTCGACCTCGTCCAGGAGGACGACGGCGTAAGGGTGACGGCGGAGGGCCTCGGTGAGCTGGCCGCCTTCCTCGTGGCCGACGTAGCCGGGAGGCGCGCCGACGAGACGCGAGACGGCATGCTTCTCCATGTACTCGGACATATCGATGCGGATCATCGACTTCTCGCTGTCGAAGAGTTCGGTCGCGAGCGCCTTGGCGAGCTCGGTCTTGCCGACGCCGGTGGGGCCGAGGAAGAGGAACGAGCCGACGGGACGGCGCGGGTCCTGGACGCCGGCGCGGGAGCGCTGGACGGCTTCGGCGACGACGCGCACGGCCTCGTCCTGGCCGACGACGCGGGCCTTGAGATTGTCCGGCAGACGCAGGATCTTCTGGCGCTCACCTTCGAGCAGTTTGCTCACGGGCACGCCGGTCCAGCGGGCCACGACCTCGGCGACCTCTTCGGGCGTGACGGTCTCACGGAAGAGACCCGTGGCCGATTTCGCGGTGCCTTCGAGCTTGGCGACCTCCTTCTCGAGCTCAGGGATGCTGCCATAGCGGAGCTTGGCGACTTCCTCCAGCTTGCCGGCACGCTCGGCCTTGGCCATCGCGGCCTTGGCGTCCTCGAGCTGAGCCCGGGAAGACCGGACCTTGGTCACGGCCTCCTTGTCGGCGACCCAGCGGGCGCGGAAGGCGGTCTGCTCCTCGCGGGCGGCGCCGAGTTCCTTGCGGAGCACGGCAAGGCGGGCCTTGGAGGCTTCGTCCTTCTCGTTCTTCAAAGCGGATTCCTCGACCTCGAGCTGGAGCACGCGGCGGTTAAGGGCGTCGAGCTCCTGCGGGACGCTGTCGATCTCGGTGCGGATCTGGGCGCAGGCCTCGTCGATGAGGTCGATGGCCTTGTCGGGCAGGAAGCGCGCGGTGATGTAGCGGTCGGACAGCGTGGCCGCCTCGACGAGCGCGGCGTCCTCGATGCGCACGCCGTGGTGGACCTCGAAGCGTTCCTTGAGGCCGCGGAGGATCGAGACCGTATCGGGCACGCTGGGCGGATCGACCAGGACCTGCTGGAAGCGGCGTTCGAGCGCGGGATCCTTCTCCACGTGCTCGCGGAACTCCTTGAGCGTCGTGGCGCCGATGCAGTGGAGCTCGCCGCGGGCCAGCATGGGCTTGAGGAGATTGGCGGCGTCCATCGCGCCGTCGGCCTTGCCAGCCCCTACGAGCGTGTGCATCTCGTCGATGAAGAGCAGGATGCCCCCCTCGGCGGACTTCACCTCGTTGAGCACGGCCTTGAGGCGTTCTTCGAATTCGCCGCGATACTTCGCGCCGGCGATGAGCGAGCCCATGTCCAGGGAGAACACGGTCTTGTCGCGCAGGCTTTCCGGGACGTCGCCGTTGACGATGCGCTGGGCGAGGCCTTCGACGACGGCGGTCTTGCCGACGCCGGGTTCGCCGATGAGCACGGGGTTGTTCTTGGTGCGGCGGGAAAGGATGCGGATGACCCGGCGGATCTCCTCATCGCGGCCGATGACGGGATCCATCTTGCCCGTACGGGCCCGGGCGGTGAGGTCCTGGCCATACTTGGAGAGGGCCTCGTAAGTGGCCTCGGGGTTGGCCGAGGTCACGCGCTGCGAACCGCGCACAGCCTGCAGCGCGGCGAGGATCGCCTTACGGTCGAACCCGACCGCGGCGAACGCCGGACGAAGCGAAGGCGTCTCGGCCAGCGCGAGCAGCACGTGTTCGGCCGACACGAAATCGTCCTTCATCGTCTCGGCTTCGTCCTTGGCCTTGAGCAGGAGCGCGTGGGTCTCGGAAGAAAGCCCGGGCTGGCCCGCGGCCTGCGCGAGCTTGGGCAGGCGGGCGAGCTGGCCGGCGACGGCGGTGGCGAGGGCGGCCTCATCCTTGCCCGCGCGACGGAAGAGCGAGGAAGTCACGCCGCCTTCCTGCGTGAGCAGGCCGTGCAGGAGGTGCGCGGGTTCGAGCGCCGGGTTGCGACGCTGCATCGCCTCGCTCTGCGCCTGCTGGAGGGCTTCGGAGGTCTTTTCGGTCAGGTTGCCGTAGGGAGTAGACATGCCATCGGATATGCACCGTCCGTTCCAACTCGTCGGCGCGACTAAAGGGCGGAAAAGGGCCTGTACCGAGGACCCGGAGAGACAGCCGAGCGACAATGCGTCCCCCGGGGCGACGAGTTGTCGCTGGCCTGACACGGGGTTCGTCAACCGAGAAAAGACCTTGGCGGCCGGACTCCCTTGTTGCCCAAAGCATGGAGCCGAAGGTAGAAGACCGCCATGACGCACGACGCGGAGCTGGCGACCTTGGAGCGCCTCCTCGACGACCCTTCACCGGTCGTCCGCCAAGCCGTGCTCGCCAAGCTGAAGGCGGCGGGCCTGCCGGGCGTGCTCTGGCTGGAAGGCCTGACCAAGGACGAGACCCTGGCCGCCCACGCCCGCCTGCTGCTCACCGACCTTCGCACCCCGGAAGCGGCCGCCCACTCCTTCCTCGCGCACATCCGGGACGCGCACTGCGACCTCGAAGCAGCCTGCCTCCTGCTCGAACGCGCCACCGACCCCTCGCTAGCCGACGACGCCTACTCCGCCGAACTCGACCGCCTGGCCGAAAGGACGCGCGAGCTCATCGCCGAACCGCTCGACGTCCGCGGAAAGTGCCGCCTGCTCTGCCGCGTGATCTTCGGGGAAGAAGGCTACCGCGGCGCCCAGGAGAGCTTCGCCATCCCGGCCTCCTCCCTGCTCTCGCAGGTGATCCGCAGCCGCCGCGGCATCCCGATTTCGCTCTGCCTGATCTTCCTGCTCGTCGCCCGCCGCCTGGGTCTGCCCGTCGAACCGGTCGGCCTGCCCGGCCGCTTCATGGTCGGCATCTTCCGCGGACGCGAACCGCTCTATCTCGACTGCTACGAAGGCGGCGCCTTCCGCACCCGCGCAGAAGTGCAGCTCCTCCTCCTCGACAACCAGCTGCCCGCCGATGAGGCGTTCCTCCGGCCCGTGACCACGCACCAGACGCTCGCCCGCTGCTGCCGCAACCTCGTCTCGCAGTTCGAAGCGCAAGGCGACGACCGCAGCAGCCGCCTCTTCCTCACCTTCGTCCACGCCCTGGAGCAGAATGATGAGCGCGCCTGACACCCTCTCGCTGGCCGCCCTGCGATCGGCTGACTTCGCTCCTGGTCAGCTCGGCGTGCTCGGCGATCCGATCGCGCACTCGCTCAGCCCGGCGATGCACAACGCCGCGCTGGCGATGCTGCTCCCGACGCACCCGCGCCTCGCGGGCGTGCGCTACCATCGCCTGCACATCACCGCCGAAGAACTGCCGGAAGCGCTGACGGTCCTGCATGCCAAAGGCTTCGCCGGCGTGAACCTGACCGTCCCGCATAAGATCCAGGCGCTGACGCTCGTCGTAACGCTCTCCCCGGAGGCCCGGCGGGCCGAATCGGTGAACACGCTCGTGCGCACGCCGACCGGCTGGGCCGGCCACACCACGGACGGCCAAGGCTTCCTGGAAGCGCTGCGCGAACATACCGGCGGCACGACCCGGGGCCGCCCGGTGATCCTGCTCGGCTCCGGTGGCGCCGCCCGCGCCGTCGCCGCGGCCTGCCTCGACGATGGCTGCGCTTCGCTCAGCCTCCATAATCGCGACGTCGCCAAGGCCGCCGACCTGGCCGCCACGCTCGGCGACCCGCGCGTGCGGGCCGCGGGGCTCGCGGAGATCAAGGCCGCGCCCGACGCGGTGATCGTCAACGGCACGACGCTCGGCCTCAAGCCGACGGACGCCTCGCCGTTCCCGGCCGAGCTCCTTGCCGTCGGCCAGTTCGTCTTCGATACGACCTACGGCGCCGAACCCTCCCGCCTGCTCCGGGACGCCCGTGAACGCGGCGTCGCGGCTTGCGACGGACGTTCGATGCTCCGCTGGCAGGGAGCGCTCGCCTTCCGACTCTGGAACGGCATGCTGCCGCCTGACGTCCCGATGCGCGCCGCGCTCGGCGAACCCCCCCTCTGACCATGACGCTCGCCGACCTCCGGAACTTCGCCCAGCTGCATCCCGGGTTCGCCGCGCTGACCGCCGGCGCGTTCGGCGCCTGCGTCGGCAGCTTCCTCAACGTCTGCATCCATCGTCTGCCCAAAGGCGAGTCGATCGTGACCCCGGGTTCACGTTGCGCCTGCGGGCAGCCGATTCCTTTCTGGTATAACATCCCGCTCTTCGGCTGGCTCACGCTCCGGGGTCGTGCGAAATGCTGCGGAGCCCGCATCTCCGTCCGTTATCCGCTCGTCGAACTGATCACCGCCCTGCTCTTCGTGGCCGCTTGGTCCTTCCTCCCGCCAGGCAAGGCCGCCGTCGCCTGCGTCTTCCTTCCCCTGCTCGTGGTCCTTTCGGGTTGCGACCTCGACGACATGACGGTGCCTGACGCCCCGAACTTCGCCTTGGTCGGCACCGGCCTGGTCGCCGCCATGCTCGTGCCCTCGATCCACGGCGAGACCGCCCACGCCATCGAGGCCGTGAACCGTTTCCGGGCGCTGATGGACGCGCTGCTGGGGGTCGCCGCCGGTACCGCCCTGGTCTGGTGGATCCGGACGATCGGGACCGTCTTGGCCGGCCGCGAGGCCATGGGCGAGGCCGATATCATTCTTTGCGCCGGAGTCGGGGCGTTCTGCGGTTGGCAAGGGGCGGTTTTCTGCCTTTTCGGGGGGTCGGTCGTCGGGGTCATCACCGTCCTCCCGGGCCTCATCCAAACCAAGATAAAGGGGGAAGAATACGCCGGAGTCGTGCCTTTCGTGCCCAGTATGGCCGTGGCCGGGGCGATCTGGTTCTTCCGTGGCCCCGAACTGGTCACCCTCTGGCGGAGTTGGGCCGCATCGTGAATGGTTCTGACTTGTCAGCCCCCGACCCCCTGCCAATCATCCGCACTCACCCCATTATGAAGCAGCTCGCCCTTGCTACCTTAATCGCTTCCGCCGCCATGGTCGGTTGCACGACTTACGACACGCCTTACCACGGTAAGAATGTCTCGCTGGAGCCCTCCCATAACTTCCTCGGTCTCGTGACCGTCGAATCCCACTCCTACGCTCCTTCCGACAAGGCCACCGTCGGCGCCAACATGAGCGAGTTCACCGGCCGCCGCGCCACCTCCGGCGACCGCATCACGCTCTTCTGGGGCGCGGTGACCCTGACCGACTACTAAGCCGGCAACTAGCCCTTGCAGAAGCCCCGGTTTCGGGGCTTCTTCGTTTGCAGGCCATGAACGTCCCTGGAAGCAATGTCGCCCGCCATCTCCGGATCGCGGCTACCGACCGTCCAGATGACCCGGCCACCAAGTCGCCGGTCGCGGTCCATCCGTCCGTCGAAGCCAAGCATGCGACCCGCACCTTCCGGCAACTCGACCAAGAGAGCGACGCCGCCGCTACGCACTTCGCCCAGGCCGGCATTGCGGCAGGCACGCGGGTGCTTCTGGCGGTCCGACCCGGGCACGACCTGATCGTCGGGATGTTCGCCCTGCTGAAACTGGGCGCCGTCCCGGTCGCGATCGACCCCGGCATGGGTTGGTCCGCCTTCCTGGACTGCGTCCGTCGCTCCCGCCCGACCGCGCTCGTCGGTGTCCGCGCGGCCACGCTGCTAAGCCGCCTGCCCTTCGCGGCGTTCGGCACGCTACGCACCCGCGTGACCGTCGGCGGCTCCGCCTGGCGCCGAGCCCTCGACACTATCTCGACGGTTCCTCGTCCGCTGGCCGAGGTCAGCCCCGACACGCTCGCGGCGATCCTGTTCACGTCCGGCTCCACCGGCGCCCCCAAGGGCGTCCGCTACACGCACGGGATGTTCGACGCGCAGATCGAGCTGGTTCGCGCCACCTACGACATCCGCCCGGGCGAGACGGACATGGCGATGCTGCCGCTCTTCGCCCTCTTCAATCCGGCCCTCGGGACGACGACGGTCACGCCCCTGCTCGACCCATCCAAGCCCCTCGCCGCTGATCCCGCCCCGCTCGTGGCGGCGCTCCGCGCGGAAAAGGTCACCTGCTCCTTCGGGTCACCCGCCATCTGGGGTAAGATCGCCGACTATTGCGAAGCCCGCGGCCTGAAACTGCCCGACCTGCGCCGCCTGCTGATCGCGGGCGCGCCCGTCTCAGGCGAACTTCTCGCCAAGCTGCGCGTCATCGCGCCGAACTGCATCACCCACACCCCGTACGGCGCGACGGAGTGCCTCCCTGTGACCACGGTTACCGCCGACGAACTCCTCGGGGAAGCCCGCCAAGCCGCGCTCCACGGACACGGCACCTGCGTCGGGCGGCCGGTCAGCGGGGTCGAGATCCGCGTGATCCGCGAGACGGACGACCCCATCGCCATGCTGGCCGACGCGACCGCTTGCGCCGTCGGCGAGATCGGCGAGATCATCGCGACGGGCCCGAGCGTGACCCGCGAATACGACGGCCTGCCCGAGGCGACCCGCGCGGCGAAGATCGTCGACGGCGCCCGCGTCTGGCATCGTATGGGCGACCTGGGCAGGCTCGACGCTCCGGGCCGGCTGTTCTTCTTGGGACGACGCGTGGAAAAGGTGCGCACGCCTGACGGCGACCTGCCCACGGAATCAATCGAGCCGGCCTTCCGCCAACACCCGCAGGTTTTCCGCTGCGCGCTCATCGGCATCGGCGACGCCCCCCGGCAGATTCCCGCGCTCGTGGTCGAACCGCGCGCCGGCGCCTTCCCGGCGGACGATGCCGCCCGTGAGCGCTTCATCGCCGAACTGCGCGACCTCGCGCGCGTCAACCCGCAGGCCGCCCGCGTGAAGCACATCGTGTTCCAACGAGCCCTGCCGGTGGACGTCCGTCACAACGCCAAAATCCACCGCCTCCAGCTCGCGAAAGAGTGGACCGCGCGCCTCGCCCGATGAACACCCCTCTCGTCCTCGTCACCGGTGGCGCCGGCTTCCTCGGCCAGGCGGTCGTGCGACGCTGCCTCGCCCGTGGCTACCGCGTCCGCATCCTCGGCCGCACGCCGCTGACCGGCGAACTCGCCAGCCGGATCGAATTCATCCGCGGCGACATCGGCGAACGCGCGACGGTCGACGCCGCCGTGAAAGGCTGCGACTACGTCTTCCATGTGGCCGCCAAGGCCGGCGTCTGGGGCCCTTGGGAAGAATACCTGCGCATCAACATCGACGGCACTTCGCACGTCGTCGACGCCTGCAAAGCGCATGGCGTCCGCGCCCTCGTGCACACGAGCACCCCGAGCGTCGTCTTCAACGGCGAGGCCTTCCGTGGCGCCGACGAATCCCTGCCCTATGGCGACAACTGGCTCTGCGCCTACGCGGAGACCAAGGCCATCGCCGAGGAAGTCGCGCTCAAGGCCGCTTCGGAACGACTCAAGGTCTGCGCGCTCCGCCCGCACCTGATCTGGGGCCCGGGCGATCCGCATATTTTCCCCCGGATCCTCGCCCGCGCCCGCGCCGGCAAGCTCCGCATCGTCGGCGACGGCCAGAACCAGGTCGACGTCACGCACGTCGACACCGCGGCCGACGCGCACCTCGGCGCGCTGGACGCGCTCCTCGCCGGACGCGCCAACGGCAAGGCCTACTTCCTCTCGCAAGGCGAACCCGTGAAGCTCTGGGAGTTCATCAACCGACTGCTCGTCGGCGCGGGCGAAAAGCCCGTCACGCGCCGGATCAGCCAACATGCGGCCTACTGGCTCGGCGCGCTGCTGGAAGGCGTCTGGACGCTTTTCCGCCTCAAGGGCGAACCGCCCATGACCCGCTTCGTCGCCGTCGAACTCGCCAAGGACCATTGGTATGACGTCTCCGCCGCCCGCCGGGACCTCGGCCTGAAGCCCGCCGTAGAGACCTGGGCCGAACTCGACCGCCTCGCCGCGACCCTGCGCAGGAAGTGATGCGTTCGCTTGCCCCGCCCCCGTTTCACCGCATCTCTCTCCCCCATGCCCGCCGACGGACTCCAGCCTGACAAGACTTTCCACGTGACCATCCGGACCTGGTTCGACCAGACCGACGGACTCGGGATCCTCCATCACTCGCACTACGTGCTCATGATGGAACGCGCGCAGAAGGTGATGTTCATCGCCTTGATGGGCAAGGACACCATCGACCCCGCCGTGGCGCCGGACGTCTACGTGGTGGTCCGCGACATCGACCTGCACTACCTCGTCGCCATCCGCCC
>JBDKIN010000203.1:0-10070 GCA_039797095.1 Verrucomicrobiota bacterium | reverse complement strand
TCGCGCTTCGACTTGGAGAAATCCGGGTTCGGACCGCGCCAGAAATCATACTCCTCCTGCAGGAGGTAGATCTTGGCGTTCGGGAACGCCGGCTTGCCGTCGTCGACGAAGCCGTCGAGGTGGTCGGAATGCGAATGGCTGAGGAAACCGGCGGTCACCTGCTCGGGCCTGATGCCCAGCTGACGCAGACCTTCGGCCAGCCAGCCGAAGTTCGGGTTGGGGTGACGCTCGCCGAAGCCGGCGTCGATCAGGGCGACTTCGTCGCCGATTCGCAGGCCCATGATGTTCACGTAGAGCGGCAGGGCGTCCAAGCGCTCCCGATTGAACTCCAACGCCGCCTTCATCGTCGGGCGATCGGACTCCGGCCACATGAGTTCGAGCCCCTGACGGAAGAGCATATGTCCGTCGCTGATCGAGAAGGCCTCGATCTTGCCGATATTGAACTTGTACACGTAAGGATTGGGCGGGCGCTTGACCGGCGAAGCCTTCGGGGCATCGGCCGCGGCGAGACGCGCGGTGGCGGTCAGGCCGGCCAGCATGAAGGCGGCGGAGCCGAGGAATTCACGACGGGAAGAAGGCAAGGGTGCGGAGTCCATGGGGTCATCCGAACCTATCCGTAGCCCCTGCCCGCTCCAGCCCAAAGCTGAGACGAATACCAGTGGCCGACGGCACCGATACGGATTGAAACCCCTTCCGTAGGGCGTTGTCTTAAGACCAGATGCGTCGCCCCCTGCAACTCGCCCTCCTGCTCGGCCTGAACGTCGCGCTGGCCGTCCAAGCCGAGAAGATCCAGTTCAACCGGGATATCCGACCGATTCTGTCCGAAAACTGCTTCAGTTGCCACGGCTCGGACGAGAAAGCCCGCAAAGCCAAGCTCCGCCTGGACCTCTCCGAGGAGGCCAAGCGCGAGCACAAGAACGGTACGCCCGTCGTCCCCGGCGACCTGACCAAGAGCGTCATCTGGGAACGCATCCTTTCGACCGACGAAGACGAGGTGATGCCTCCGCCAAAATCCCACCTCGCGCTCACGGCGACGGACAAGTCCAAGATCAAGGCGTGGATCGAACAAGGCGCCGAATACGAGGAGCACTGGGCTTTCGTGGCCCCGAAGCGGACCGCGCTGCCGGTCGGGAACAAGCTGCCCGCCGTCGATTACTGGGTCTCCAGGCAGCTGGCGGAAGCCGGCCTGCGCCCTTCGCCCGAAGCCGACCGTCATACGCTCATCCGTCGCGTGACACTGGACCTGACCGGACTGCCCCCCAGCGCCGCCGAAGTCGAAGCCTTCGTCCAGGACAGGCAGCCTGACGCTTACGGACGACTCGTCGACCGCCTGCTGGCCAGTCCGCACTTTGGCGAACGCATGGGGCTCGATTGGCTCGATGCCGCCCGCTACTCCGACACCAATGGCTACTCCATCGATGGCGGCCGTCATCTCTGGCTCTGGCGCGACTGGGTCATCCAGACTTTCAACGACAACAAGCCGTACGACCGTTTCCTCGCGGAACAGATCGCCGGCGACCTCATGCCGGACACCGACGACGGCAAGCTCATCGCCACCGGATTCCAGCGTAATAACATGAATACCCATGAGGGAGGCACCATCCCCGCCGAGAACCTCGTCAACTACAACGCCGACCGGGTGAAGACGCTCGGCGAGTCCGTCCTGGGTCTCACCCTTGCTTGCGCGCAGTGTCACGACCACAAGTTCGATCCGATCAGCCAGAAGGACTACTTCCGCATCTTCGCTTACTTCAACACCCTCGACGACCGACCGACCGATGGCAACGCCGGCGTGAACTCGCTCCCTTCGGCGCTACGCAAGACCGTGCTCAAGACGGATGAGCTCCCCGCCCTGCGCGAACGTATCACCGCGCTCGAACGACGGCTGCAGGAGCCGGACCCGAAGGTCCTGGCCCTATGGGAACGCACCCAGAAAAAGCAGGAAGCCGACCGTAAGCTCGGCCTCAAACTCATCCCGGTCAACCTGCTCAAGGTCTCCACGCCCAACAGCGGCGGAGGCTTCTCCGCCGAAGGGAATAAGTTCAGAGGCATCACCAAGGCCGCCTACGACATCCTCGGCGAAACCCCCCAGGCGGAGGAGCCTATCGCCGGACTTCGCTTCGTCTTTCCAGACACCCTCGCCGCCCCGAAGCCCACCAAGGCCGCGAAGGCCGCCAAGTCGTCGCCGGCCGCGCCCAAGCCCATGGATGCATTGGCCGGACGTTTCGTGCTCACCGCCGTCGACGTCACCGCCGACCGGATCGCCGGCGACCAGGTGAACATCCATCGCCTCCTGAAATTCAGCCGCATCACCGCCGACGCCTGGACCGAGGACTATCCGGCCAAGGACGTCCGCGCCTTCGACGTGCTCAACCGAGGCTGGTCGCCGCCGGCGGCCACCGGTACGCATCACCTCACGTTGACGTTCGCCACGCCGATCACCGCGAAAGACCAACCCTACCTCACCACGCAGATCTATTTCGGGAACAAGCTGGGCGGAGCTCCCAGCGAGGGCGAGCTCTTCGCCTTCACCGGACATGACGACGGTACTGACCTGCCGGAATCCGTCCTGCGCATCCTGGCGACCAACCCCGCGGAACGCACCGCCGGGCAGCGGCAGGCCCTGTGGGCCTATTGTGCCAATCACTCCGATGAAATGGCGGCCGCGCGCACCGACCTGGCCAACGCCCGGGAGCGACTCCGGGTCCTCACCGAACCCCAGTCGACGATGGTGATGAACCTGTCTGCCAAACCGCGCGAGACGTTCATCCTGAACCGCGGCGACTACTCCCAGCCCACCGTGAAGGTCGAAGCCGGCACGCCCGCCAAGCTCCCGGCCCTGCCCGCCGGAGCTCCCGCCAATCGGCTCGGACTCGCGGAGTGGCTCATCATGAAGGAAAACCCGCTCACCGCCCGGGTCGCCGTCAACCGCGTCTGGAAACTCCTCTTCGGTGCCGGCATCGTGACGACCGCCGCGGACTTCGGCTTCCAGGGCGAGTGGCCCAGCCACCCCGAGCTGCTCGACACCCTCGCGGTCGATTTCGTCGATTCAGGATGGGACCTCAAGGGACTCATCAGGCAGATCGTGACTTCGTCGACCTACCGCCAGACGTCACGCACCTCGGCTGAGCTTCTGGAGAAAGACCCGGCCAACCGCCTCCTCTCGCGCGGTCCGCGCTTCCGCCTCCAGGCCGAACTCATCCGCGACCAAGCCCTGCAGCTCGGCGGACTGATCGTTCCCCAGCTCGGCGGACCGAGCGTAAACCCTTACTCGCCCTTCGACCTGTGGCGCGAAGTCAGCCACTACGGCAGCTCCCCCGCGACCTCCCAGGTGTTCGTCCAGGATCACGGCGAGAAACTTTACCGTCGGTCGATGTATACTTACTGGAAACGCACGGCCCCGCCGGCCAATATGGTCACGTTCGACGCGCCCAACCGGGAGGTCTGCACCATCAGCCGCAGCAACACCACGACCCCGCTCCAGGCGCTCGTGACCTTGAACGACGTCCAGTTCGTCGAGGCCGCCCGAGGTTTCGCCCAACGCATCATCCGTCACGGCGACGACGACTCCGCCCGTATCCGCTGGGCTTTCCTCGAGGCCGTCTCCCGACCGCCGTCCGCAAAGGAACTGGCGCTGGTCGGCAAGGCCCTCGCCCGCGAGCGGACCCGCTACGCCGCGGACCACGGTCGGGCCCTGAAAGTGCTGAGCCCCGGCGAATCCACGCGCGATGAGACGATCCCGGCGACGGAGCACGCCGCTTGGATGCAAATAGCCACCTTGCTCCTCAATCTCAGCGAAACCGTGACCCGGAACTGAGCCCATGAATCCTCAAGACGATTTCCTGAACCATCTCACGCGCCGCACCTTCATCGGTCAATCCGCCCGCGGGGTCGGCGGGCTGGCCCTTGGCTCGATGCTCTTTCCTGAGCTGCTGGCCGCCGGCACGAAGACCCGCGAAGGCGGACTGGCGGGCATTCCGCACTTCGCCCCCAAGGCGAAGCGGGTGCTCTGCCTCTTCCAGTCCGGAGGCATGTCGCACGTCGACCTTTTCGACGACAAACCTGCCCTGCACGAGTTCGCGGGCAAGGACCTGCCTCCTTCGATCAAAGGAACGCAGCGGCTCACCGGCATGACTTCCGGACAGAAGGGCTACCCGGTTCGCCCCCCGCTCATGGATGGCAAGGCCTGCGGAAAGCATGGGACCTGGATCAGCAACCTCATCCCGCACATCCAGAGCATCGCGGACGATATCTGCATCATCAAGACCCTGAACACCGAGGCCATCAACCATGACCCGGCGATCACGTTCCTGAATACCGGCAACCAGCAGCCTGGCTATGCCAGCATGGGCGCCTGGGCCAGCTATGGGCTCGGCACCGAGAACGCCAACCTGCCGGCGTTCATCGCGATGGTCTCGCAAGGGACCGGCAAGAATCCCGGCCAGCCGGTCTTCTCCCGGCTCTGGGGCAGCGGTTTCCTGCCCTCCAACCACCAAGGGGTCGGCCTGCGGCCGGGCGCCAATCCGGTGCTCTATCTCCAGAACCCTCCGTCCGTGGATGGCGCCCAACGTCGTGAGCTGCTCGATGACCTGGCGACGCTCAATGAAGAGAGGGCGCGCGAGCTGGGCGACCCGGAGACGATCACCCGCATCAAGGCGTATGAGATGGCCTTCCGTATGCAGACTTCGGTCCCTGAACTGGCCGACATCTCCCAGGAATCCAAAGCCACCCTGGCCGCTTACGGGCCTGAGGTGACCCGACCCGGCTCCTACGCCGCCAACTGCCTGCTCGCCCGTCGACTGCTTGAACGCGACGTGCGCTTCGTACAGCTGTTCCACCGCGGCTGGGATCAGCACGTCGCGCTATCCCGTCAGCTGCCCAACCAGTGTCGGGACATCGACCAACCCACCGCCGCCCTCATCAAAGACCTCAAGGCGCGCGGGCTGCTCGAGGACACCTTGGTGATCTTCGCCACCGAGTTCGGACGCACGGCCTTCACCCAAGGCGGCTTCGGCAATCCGGCCAGCGGACGCGACCACCATGGACGGTGCTTCTCGGTGTTCCTCGCCGGCGGCGGCATCAAGCCCGGCTTCGAATACGGAGCGACCGACGACTTCGCCTACAATATCGCCAAGGACGGCGTCCACCTCCGGGATCTGCATGCGACCATCCTCCACTGCCTGGGCATCGATCATGCGCGGTTCACCTATAAGTTCCGCGGACTCAACGTGAAGCTCACCGGTGTCGAAGAAGCCCACGTCGTCCAAGGCGTGCTGGCCTGAGCGGAGCAACGCGCGGACACAAAAAAAGGCGGCCTGAAGGCCGCCTTTTCGGTTCATACGGGAAACCCTCAGCGGGTGATCGTCACCGTGGGGGCCACGGCCGTGACCGGCGCCACCGAGACGTTCACGTAAGGACGGCCGGGGGATTCGACCTTCGACACGGCGAAGACCACCGAGCCACGGGCGCCACGACGGAATCCCTGGGTCACGACGTTCACCTGACCGAGGTCATCCGTCCGGAGGACGGTACGCCGCATTTTCACCAAACCGGAGGTCGAGACATGGACGAGGGCGCGCCGGACGGGATTACCATACTGATCCTGGACAAGGATGGTCGCCGTGGCGGCGTCGCTGACCGAATTAAGGCGGATGAACGATCCCGCGATCAGGCCGAGGGAGCAGCTCGGGGCGCGCTGGGGACCGTTGACGGTGACCGTGACGGTCGTGGTAGCCGAAGCACCGCGGTCATCAATCACCGTCAGCGTCGGATAGTAAGTGCCGGGGGCCTTGTAACGATAGCTTGCCGTGGCGCCGGTGGCGGTGGCCGTCTTCACGTCCTTGAAGTTCCAGAGGTAGCTCATGATGGCTCCGTCAGGGTCGCTCGAAAGGGTCCCGTTGAAGTTGACCGCCGCGCCCGGCTGAGTCTGGTAGTTATAGGTGGTGTTGGAGGTCAGTGAAGCGTCCGCGACAGGAGGCTTGTTCACGGGATCCGGCCAGGAGGCCGTCAGGCTGTAGTAGCCGATCGAGCCGTAATCCGTGTAGCCTTCGGTCAAGCCATCGCCATCGGGGGTGCCGTCCGGACCGTTCCCGACTCCGTCCAATTCGATGAAGTGCTGGCCTTCCGTCGCAAGCGTCAAGGTGATCGGGGCGGGGGCCATGTTGCCGGCCGTGCCGGAACCGAGGTAGGTACCCAGCACCGTACCGGCGGCATCCAAGACCCTGATTCGCAGGCGCAGATTGGGCGCCACGAGGGCGACCTTCGGCGTGATGCGGAGACTGCCGCGTCCGGCGTTGATCCGGATCAAGTCGACGTCGTCGCTCGAGCCGATGACGCCTCCGACGGTCGCCGAGAGACCAGGGGCGAACGTGGCGGTCTCGATGGTGTCGCCGTGATCGTCCGCGAGCGGCGGCACGCCGGAATTGGTGTTGGCGATGGCGGCGAGGTTGTCCTGCTGGCTGGAGGCGTCCTGATACTCTCCCTTAGCCCACTGGTTCACCGGGCGGAGGCCGTTGCCCATGATCGGAGACCACGAAAGCGCGCCGCTGCCATGGCCGCCGAAATACTCGCCGTCTCCGGGCTCCTGCCCTTGGTGGACGAGGCTCACGGTATGGCCGACCTCATGCGAGGTGACGCCGGCGATGAGCGCGGCGCTCCAGCTGGATTCGGCGAACGTGAAGCACGGAGTATCGATGTTATCCGAGAAAGAATTGAGGTAAGCGACACCGGCGGCGGAAATGGTGAAAGCCTTAGGACCGATGACGACGCGGATGCCGTAAGCAAGATCGCCGGGGCCGGTCTTACGCAGGCCTTCGACGCCGGGGTCCTCGGTCGTGACGTCCACGTTCCAAGCGGCAAAATGCTCGGCGATACGACGGAATGACTCCTGCACGATCGCGCGCTCGGCGTCGTTGAACTCAGGGTTGGAGTCGCGGCTGAAGGGAGGGGTCGTCAGGGTGGCGGCGCGGCCGTTATTCCACTGCGTGCCAATCGTATCGTGACCGTCGAAATCGAGATAGATCTTGCGCGTGGCGGTGGGGCGACTGTGCAAGCGGAAGGTGTCCTCCAGCGGATAGGAAGGGGTCGACGTATAGGTGGTGGTATCCGGACCGACCTGGATTTGCATCGCGCAGGCATAGAGAGGCTTGCCGTTGGCGTCGAAATGCAGGGAACTGTCATGCTCGCAGGCGGAACGGAAGGCCACGGCGGTCTCCGGGGTCATCGCATCGCGCTTCACCGCGGCCTCGATCTCAGCCTTGGAGACGGTCGAAGCGCGACGCCACTGGCCGGGGTTCTCAGGAAGCTTGGCTTCCTGAGAGGTCCCGACCGAAGCCTGAGCCGGGGCGGCCGGTTGCGTATTCGCCGCCATCGGGGAGGAAGGAGCGGTCGCCGGAACCGGCGCGAACGAAGCGTCAGCCAGCAAAGCGGAGACGCCGCCGAGGGAGATCGCCGGAGTAGGGGCAGGCGTAGTCGCCACGGCGGAAACCGTCGAAGACTTCTCGCTTGAGAACGGCACGTCGACGACGGTCGGATTGGCCTTCACCGTAGGCGCGACCTGGGTCGCGGCATACTCGCGGTATCCGTCAGTCGAAGGCGCGAACACGATCGCGAGGGCCACGGCCGCGACGACGGCCCAAAGGGCGATAATCAGCTTTTTAGGGGACATAAGCAGATTCAACGGACGGAAGCCGAGGAGGCAATCCACTAATCGCTTGCCAGCAGCGAGGCGAAAACGAGGAATATGGCGTGTTTCAACGCTTAATCACCCCCCTCCTCCTCTGCCTCACGACCCTGCTGACGGCCGCCACCGCGCCCAATGTCATCGTCATTCTCGTAGACGACATGGGTCAGACCGACCTTTCCTGCTACGGCAGCAGATTCTACGAGACGCCTCATGTTGACCAGCTGGCCAAGGATGGTGTCCGTTTCGCGAACAGCTACTCGGCCTGCACGGTCTGCTCCCCTACCCGCGCCGCCCTGCTGACCGGCAAATACCCCGCCCGACTGCACCTCACGGACTGGATCGCCGGCCACGACCGTCCCAAGGCGAAACTCAAAATCCCGGACTGGCAGAAGTTCCTGCCCTTCGAGGAAATCACCCTGGCCGAACAATTCAAAGCCGCTGGCTATGCTACCGCGAGCATCGGCAAGTGGCACCTGACTCCGGGACTCAAGGAAGGCGATGAAGCCTACTACCCGGAAAAGCACGGCTTCGACCTCAACGTCGGCGGCTACGCGCGGGGCCAGCCGCCCAGCTATCACGCGCCCTACAAGATCCCCACGCTGACCGAAGGACCGCAAGGCGAGTTCCTCACGGACCGCGAGGCGGCCGAGGCGGTGAAGTTCATCGAAGCCAACAAGGAGAAGCCTTTCTTCCTCTACCTGCCCCACTACGCCGTGCACACGCCGCTCGGCGGCAAGCCCGACGTGATCGCCAAGTATCAGGCGAAGGCCTCGAGACTGACCGACCTGAAGCAGAAGAACGCCACCTACGCCGCCCTCGTCGAGAGCGTCGACGACTCCCTCGGCACGATCCGCGCCGCGCTGAAGCGCCTTAAACTCGACGAGAACACCATCATCGTCTTCACGGCCGACAACGGCGGCTTGTTGCCGGTCACCGACAACTCCCCTTTCCGCGTCGGGAAAGGTTCGGCCTACGAAGGCGGCGTGCGCGTCCCCCTCATCATCCACGCGCCCGGCGTGACCAAGGCCGGCACGGTCGACGCCACCCCGGCGATGACGATCGACCTCTACCCGACGGTTCTCGAACTCGCGGGCGTGAAGCCGCTCCAATCCCTCGTCGACGGCATCAGCCTCGCCCCGCTCCTGAAGTCCGGCGCCAAGCCCGACCGCGCGGAGATCTTCTGGCATTATCCGCACTACCACCCCGGCGGCGCCACGCCCTACAGCGCGGTCCGCAGCGGCGACTTCCGCCTGGTCCACTTCTACGAAGACGGTCGCGACGAACTCTACGACCTCGCCCATGACGTCGGCGAGACGAAGGACCTCGCCGCCGCCCAGCCCGCGCTGGCGAAGACCCTGCGCACCCGCCTCGACGTCTGGCTGAAGTCGGTCGACGCGCAGCTGCCGACGAACAATCCGGCCTACGATCCGGCCGCCGACGCCAACCAGGGCAAGAAGAACGCCAAGACGAAGAAGAAATGAGGCGCGCCTTCCTCGCGCTGCTTTTCGTCGGGCAGGCCTTCGCCGGCGAGCCGCTACCGGGCCTCCCGACCTCCCCGCTCATCCTCTTCCAAGGCGACTCGATCACGGACGGCAACCGCGGACGTAGCGCCGACCTCAACCATGTCCACGGCCACGGCTTCGTCTTCCTCCTCGCCGCCCGGCTCGGCGCCGGCGCCCCGGAGCAGAACGCGACCTTCCTCAACCGTGGCGTCTCCGGCAACACGGTCCTCGACCTCGCGAAGCGCTGGCCCAAGGACACGCTCGAGCTCAAGCCCGACGTGCTGAGCGTGCTGATCGGCGTCAACGACAGCAGCAAAGGAGTGACTCCGGAAGTCTTCGAAAAGACCTACGACGAACTCCTGACCGCAGCGCGCGCGGTCAACCCGAAGCTACGTCTCGTGCTCTGCGAGCCTTTCCTTGGCGCCGCCGGGCCGGCCATCGACAAGTCCCCCGGCCGTCGCGAACGCCTCGCCCTCCTCGTCCCGGTCGTGCGACGCCTGGCCGCCAAGCACGGCGCGACGCTCGTCGACTTCCAGAAGGTCTTCGACGACGCCCAAAGCCGCGCCCCTTCGTCCTACTGGATCTGGGACGGCGTCCACCCGACCGCCGCCGGCCACCAACTGATGGCCGACGAATGGGAACGGGTCATTCGCGCCAACTGGCGCTGAGGCCTACTTGGCCGCCGGCGCAGGCAACTTGCCTTTGCCCTTGCCTTTGCCGGCGTTCTTCGCCGGCCCTTGGTTGGCGCCGGCACGCTTCTTCAAGCCCGAGGCGTATTCATCCTCGACCTCCGGCACCTTCAGGTCGACGCGCAACTTGGCGAGGCGCGCCTCGAGGTCCGCTTGGACGGACTCATAACCTGGCTGGCCGAAGAAACTCCTGAG
>JBDKIN010000202.1:0-68389 GCA_039797095.1 Verrucomicrobiota bacterium | reverse complement strand
AAAGGCCTCATCAAGGAGATCAAGAACAAGCCCAAACCCGGCCAGACCGCGGAGGTCAGCCCCGCGACGATCACGTCGACGCTGCCCGGTTATCACGGCAAGGGACTCTACTCCGGCCAAGGCCAGGTCATCCTCGCGAACAACGGCGAGCAGAGCGCCAAGGCGCTCGTCGACCCGACGATCACGAGCGGCGCGCTCGGCTCCTTCAACGGCGAAGGCAACTGGACGCTCATCCGGCGCAACCAGTTCACCGAAGTCACCGGACCCGGCGGCCTGACCGGCAACGCTGATCCGGCCAAGGACCCGATCTGGACCGTCGGCTGGGATTTCCGCTCGGTGATCCTGATGGTCATGGAAGACGGCAAGTGGACGAGCTATCGCCTACCCAAAGGCAGCCATTCTTACGACGGCGCGCACGGCTGGAATACCGAATGGCCGCGCATCCGCGACATCGGCGAGGCAGGCTCCCGCCTGATGACCATGCACGGACTCTTCTGGAAATTCCCCGCGAACTTCTCGTCCAAGCGGTCCGCCGGCATCGCGCCGCGCTCCGCCTACCTCAAGGTCATCGGCGACTTCACGCCCTGGCAGGGTCGCCTCGTCTTCGGCTGCGACGACACCGCCAAGTCCGAGTTCCTCAACAAACGTCCGGCCAAGGGCGCCCTCGCCGGCCCCGGCCAGTCGCAGTCCAACCTCTGGTTCACTTCGCTCGACACGCCGGACAAGCTCGGCCCGGCCATCGGCCGCGGCAGCGTCTGGGTCGATGAGCCGGTGAAAGCCGGCGTCGCCTCCGACCCCTTCCTGCTCGCGGGCTTCGCGAAGCGCGCGGTGCTGGTGCAACACGACGGCTCGGCGGCCACGACCTTCACGCTGGAGGTCGATGCCCTCGGCGACGGACAGTGGAAGGCCTGGCGCGAAGTCGCGCTCAAGGCCGACGAAGCGACGCAGTGGGTCGAGATTCCCGCCGACGTCACCGGCGCCTGGATCCGCGCCAAGGCCGACCGCGACGTCGCGAAGGCGGGCGTCACCTTCCAATACGCCGCGGACGACGGCCGCAGCGTCGACCGCGACGGGTTGTTCAAGGGTCTCAGCAAAGCCGGCGACGCCTCTTCGCAGGGCGCGTTCCTGCTCACGCGCGGCGGCAACCTCCGCACGCTCGCGGTCCTGGCCGCGGATCTCACGCCCGACAAGACCATGGCCGGCGACGCCTACGAACTCTCCGCCGACCTCAAGCTGACGAAGATGGCCGACCAGAAGGTCGCCGCCTTCGTCGCGAAGAACACGCCCATCCCATCGGGCATCGTCACCGCCGACGCGGCCTCGGTCATCTTCGAGGAAAGCGGCGTCCGCTGGCGCCTGCCGCGTTCGGCTTCCCCGGCCCACGACGGCCTGCTCGCCCGCAGCGCGCTGCGCAAGGCCCGCGAGGTCTGCACGGAGCGCGACATGCTCCAGGCGCACGGCACGTTCTACGAACTCCCGGCGCTCAACGCCAAGGGCGCCATCCGCATGCGTCCGATCGCGACGAGCGACGCCGCCGTGCATGACTACTGCTCCTACCGCGGCTTGCTCGTGCTCAGCGGCGTCTCACCCGAGGCCGCGAAGGACGACCGCCACGTCATCCGCTCCGACGACGGCCAGGCCGCCGTGTGGGTCGGCGCCGCCGACGACCTCTGGAAGCTCGGCAAGCCGCGCGGCCACGGCGGCCCCTGGAAGAATACCGCCGTCCAGAAAGGCACGCCCTCCGACCCCTATCTCATGACCGGGTACGACAAGAAGACCCTCAAACTGACGAATCACGGCGCCAAGCCCGTGCGGGTGTCGGTGCTGCTCGACGTCGCCGGCGACGGACGCACCTCTGCTTATCGCACCATCGAGGTCGCGGCCGGCGCGGAAGTCACGCATGCCTTCGAATCCTGGCTGAACGCCTACTGGGTCCGCTTCGTCTCCGACGAGGACGGCGTCCTATCCGCACAACTGACCTACGAATAATCGGAACCCTCGTCCGTTTCCGCGGTTATATCCTCACACCCCTCCTCCCATGTCGCTCCGTCTCCTCGCCCTGCTCGCCTTCTTCTCCCCGCTCAGCGCCGCCGAAGCCCCGGCCACCCTGCTCGCGCAGCCGGACAAGGAGCTCGTCGCCGACGCCCTGACCAAGGAAGCGACCGCCGCCCAGTGGAAGATCGCCAAAGGCAAGTGGGAGCGAACCGCCGACGGCATCCGCGTCGAAGAACTCCCTGCCGACATGCATGGCGCCGCCGGCCGCGTGAACATGAAGCTCCAGGACTTCGTCGCCGCCTTCGAGTTCCGCCTCGATGGCGCCAAGTCCGTCTCCCTGAGCATCAATGACGCCAAGGAACACGTCGCCCGCGTCCTCATCACGCCGACCTCCCTGCGCATCCAGAAGGACGACCATGACCACGATGGTCCGGACAAGTCCGTCATCTTCCTGAACCAGGCGCAGGCGTTCGAAGCCGGCACCTGGCACCGCGTCGTGCTCGAGATGGTCGGCGACACGATGGTCGCGACGATCGACGGCAAGATCAGCGGCTTCGGGCGCGACGAACTCTTCAAGGCCGAGAAAGCCAACCCGGGCTTCACCTGCGGCGGACAGTCGGCCACTTTCCGTAATCTCGTGATCTGGAGCGCCAAGGCCGAGCCCAAGGCCTCCTGGAAGGAAGCCAGCGCGCAGATCGCCGAAGCCATGGCCGCCGCGCCGAAGCCCGCCGCGCCCGCCGCCAAGGGCAAGGGTGCCGCCAAAGGCAAGGGCAAGGCTAAGGCCGCCAAATAAGCCATCCGGTTCGTTTTCGCCGGCGGGGACTCATCTCCCCGCTTGCACCGTGGGAGGTTACGACCAAGTTCGGACCTCCCACTTTCATGAACGAGCCCTTCGACACCATCGAGGAAGCCCTGGCGGACATCGCCGCCGGGAAGCTCGTCATCGTGACCGACGACGAGAACCGCGAGAACGAGGGCGACCTCGTCATGGCGGCTTCCAAGGCCACCCCTGAGACGGTCAACATGATGATCCGCCATGCGCGCGGACTCATCTGCGTGCCGACCGTCGAGCATCAGCTGCGTCGCCTGGGCATCTCTCAGATGGTGCCCGAGAACCGCGAGTCGCAGCGCACCGCCTTCGCGGTGTCCGTCGACGCCGCCGAAGGAATCTCCACCGGCATCTCCGCTTACGACCGCGCGAAGACCATCGCGATCCTCGCCGACCCGCATGCCAAGCCCGAGGCGCTCGTGCAGCCCGGCCACATCTTCCCGCTCCTCGCCCGTCCCGGCGGCGTGCTCCAGCGCGCCGGCCATACCGAAGCCGCGGTCGACCTCGCCTCGCTCGCCGGCCTGCACCCGAGCGGCGTCATCTGCGAGATCCTCAACGAGGACGGCTCGATGGCCCGCCTGCCTGAGCTCGTCGAACTCAAGCGCAAGTTCGGGCTGCACATGATCTCGATCGCGCAGCTCATCGAGTTCCGTCACCGCCGCGAACGCCTCGTCGAGCTCGTCGCGGAAAGCCCCTTCAAGTCCGCGTGGGGCGAGTTCACCCTGCGCGTCTACCGCTCGTTGCCGGACGGCCGCCAACACCTCGTCTTCACCCTCGGCCAGCCGGACGAGACGCCCACGCTCGTGCGCGTCCAGCGCGAGAACATGCTCGGCGACCTCTTCCGTGGCAGCGCCTTCGGCGCGGGCGCCTCGCTCGCCTCCAGCTTCGAAGCCGTCGCCAAGGCCGGCCGCGGCGTCATCGTCCACGTCGCCCAGCCTTACGGCGGCATGCAGGCCGACCAGGACGGCGTGCGTCTCGGCCAGATGGATGCGCGCGACTACGGCATCGGCGCCCAGATCCTCTCGCACCTCGGCCTCCGCCGCATCCGCCTCATCACGAACAACCCGCGCAAGGTCGTGGGCCTCGGCGGTTACGGCCTGGAGATCGTCGAGCAGGTTCCGTTCTAAGGGTTTTCGGCCGTTTCCGCTTGCAGGCGGGTTCTTAAGCGACTCCATCGGCAATCCGTTCTTCTGCCATGAGCCTAGACAAGCCCACCCCTGACGCCATCGATGGCGCCGAACTCCGCTTCGCCCTCGTCACCGCGGGCTACAACGGCGAGCTGGTCCAGGCCCTGAAGAAGAACGTCGTCAAAGGACTGCGGACCGCCGGCGTACCCGCCGACTCGATCGTCGAGGTCGCCGTCCCCGGCTCCGGGGAGATTCCCTTCGCGGCCTACATGTCGGCCATGACCGGCGATTACGACTGCGTCATCGCCTTGGGCGTCGTCGTCGCCGGCGACACCCCGCACCACGAGATCATCGCCCACTCGACGGCCCAGGCCCTCCAGGACGCGGCCATCCGCTCCGAAGTCCCGATGATCAACGGCATCGTCGTGACGAACACCCGCGAGCAGGCCGTCGCCCGCTGCCAGGGCTCGCTGGACCGGGGCACCGAGTTCGCCCACGCCGCCCTGACGATGGCCCGCCACCGCATCTCGCTCGGCGCCCGTCTGGACCAGGTCGAGGAAGAGGAACGCAAGCGCGGCGGCCAGGAACCTTTCGCCCAGAACTGACCGATGGACAACGACTCGCCCATTTCCGCCTCCGCGCGCGCCAAGATCCGCATCCGGATCAAAGGCGTCGACTACCGCATGGCGGACCAGACCGCGGCCGACATCATCGCCAGCGTCGTCGGCTCCGGCGCCCGCATCTCCGGCCCCTTCCCGCTGCCCTCCCAGGTCGAGGAACCGCGCACGGCGCTCCGCGAGGAGATCCGCAGCCATCGTCGCCTGATCGAGATCATCGGCTCCAACCAGAAGACCGTCGACGCGTTCCGCCGCCATAACGTCCCCGCCGGCGTCGAGATCGCCATCGTCGCCCCGGAAGAGCCGGTCGTCCCGGACCCCGCCGCGCCGCCCGCCAAGCGCAACCGCCGCCACGACAGCCGCGTCGTCGCGATGCAGTTCCTCTGCTCGTGGGAAGTCCAGCGCCACGCCGACATGGTCACGGCCCTCTTCGACTTCTTCTCCGAGCGCCCGCAGCCGCGCGAATACTACGCCTTCGCCGAGGAACTCATCCAGGGCGTCATCCGCGACCTCGCCCTCATCGACGAGATCATCGGCAAGTACGCCAAGAACTGGGCCTTCGGCCGCATCGCCCGCGTCGACCTCGCCATCCTGCGCGTCGCCATCTTCGAACTCATGCGCCGCACGGACATCCCGCCGGTCGTGAGCATCAACGAGGCCGTCGACATCGCCAAGGAGTTCTCGACCGAGGAGTCCAAGCGCTTCGTGAACGGCATCCTCGACAGCTACAAGGAAGAACTCGGGCGCGACCCGCGTAAGGCCGAGGGCGGCTGAACCATGGCGGGCTTCTTCGAGCGACTGAAGTCCGGCCTGAGCCGCACGGCCGAGGCCGTCGCCAATCTCTTGGCGCGACCGATGGACGCCGCGTCCGCCGAGCAGCTGCGCGAGCGGCTGATCGCCGCCGACTTCGGCCCCGCCACCGCCGACGAGGTCGTCGAAGCGGCCCGCGCCGCTTGGAAGACCGAAGCCGCGCTCCGCAAGACCTCGCCCGCCGAAGCCGCGGCCGAAAGCATCGTGCGCGCGCTGGGCGGCGAGACCGCCGCGGCGCCCGCCCTTACGAAGCCGCACGTGATCATGCTCCTCGGCGTCAACGGGGCCGGCAAGACGACCACCGCCGCGAAGCTCGCCTGGCGCTGGCGCGAGGAAGGCAAGACCTGCCTGCTCGGCGCGTGTGACACCTTCCGGGCTGCGGCCGGAGAACAGCTTTCCGCCTGGGCCGGCCGGCTCGGCGTCGAAGTCGTCGGCGGCGCCGCCGGCGCGGACCCTGCCGCGGTGGCCTTCGATGCCGTCAAGGCGGGCGTCGCGCGCGGCGCGGACCTCGTCATCCTCGACACCGCCGGCCGGCTGCACACCAAGGCGCACCTCCTCGAAGAGCTGCGCAAGGTCGTCCGCGTCACGACGAAGGCCCACGCCGGCGCGCCGCACGAGAAGTGGCTCGTCCTCGACGGCTCGCTCGGCGCCAACTCCATCGAACAGGCCCGCATCTTCCACGAAGCCGTCGGCCTCACCGGCCTGATCGTGACCAAGCTCGACGGCACCGCCCGCGGCGGCGCGCTCGTCGCGGTGGTCCGCGAGCTCGGCGTGCCGGTCCGCTTCATCGGCGTCGGCGAGCAGCCGGCCGACCTCCAGCCCTTCGACGCGCGCGCTTACGCCCGCTCGGTCGTCGGCCTGGCCGAGTGAGGTTGTCTTGCCAGCGGGGGCCCCTCGCCCCAGCGTGACCTCATGTCGGCCGAGACCGTCACCGTCGAACTAGGCTCGCGCTCCTACCCCGTCCGCATCGGGGCCGGGATGCGCCGCGAAGCCTTGGCCGCCGCCGAACGTCGTCTGGCCGCCGGCCAGAAGTGCGTCGCGATCACGTCGCCCGGCGTCGCCGCCGCGCAGTCGGGTTTCGCCGCCGAACTCGCGCGCCTGATGCCCGTGCTGGCCACCGCCGCGGACGGCGAGACGGCCAAGTCGGCCGCCGAACTGGCCCGCGTCTGGGATTTCCTCGCCGCCAACGGCGTGGCCCGCGACGGCGCGGTCTTCGCGCTCGGCGGCGGCGTCGTGGGCGACCTCGCCGGCTTCGCGGCCGCCTCGTATCAGCGCGGCGTCGATTTCTACCAGCTCCCGACCACCCTGCTCGCGATGGTCGACAGCTCCGTCGGCGGCAAGACGGGCATCAACCTTTCCGCCGGCAAGAACCTCGTCGGCAACTTCCACCAGCCCACGGCGGTCTTCGCCGACACCGACCTGCTGGCTACCCTGCCGCCGCGCGAGTTCGCCGCCGGCATGGCCGAGGTCATCAAGCACGGCATCATCGCCGACGCCGACCTCTTCGGACTGCTCGAACAGAATTCACCGCTCGCCTGGAACCATCCGCTCCTGCCGCGCGTCATCCGCCGCTGCGTCGAGATCAAGGCCGCCGTCGTCGCCGGCGACGAACGGGAGACCAGCGCCCAGGGCGGACGCGCGCTCCTGAATCTCGGCCACACCTTCGGCCACGCGATCGAAGCGACCGCCGGTTACGGCGCCTACCTGCACGGCGAAGCGGTCGCCATCGGCCTCGTGATGGCCGCCCGCCTTTCCGCCGAGCTGAGGCACTGCACCGCCGCCCAGGCCGAACAGGTCGAGGCCGTATTGAAATCCCACGCCCTGCCGACCGCCCTGCGGGCGCCGCTCAAGCTCGATCCGATGCTCGCCGCGATGCGTCGCGACAAGAAAGTCCGCGGCGGCAAGCTGCGCTTCGTCCTGCAGGAAGGCGTCGGCGCGGCCAGCACCGCGGACGACGTGCCTGAAGAAGCCGCGGTCCGCGCCTTGCTCGCCGGCGGCGCCGTCCGCTGAGGCCGTCCGCTTGACCCGGGCCGTCAGAGCGTGTTGGATACGTCATGCCCCGCCTCCTCTGCGCCTGCCTGCTGGCAGCCTCCGCGATCCTGCGGGCCGCTGAGACGCCGGCACCCGGCCAGACCTATTTCGGTCGCAATCAGTACGTCGAATATATCGCCGGCAGCCTGCCCTTCGTCCTGTCGGCTCCGCACGGCGGACGCGACAAGCCCGCCGAACTTCCGGACCGCGAGAAGGGCACCTTCGCTTTCGACACCAACACCCAGGAACTAGCCCGCGCCATCGACGACGAGTTCGTCGCTCGCACCGGACAGCACCCGCATGTGGTCATCTGCCGCGTCTCGCGTCGCAAGATCGACTGCAACCGCGAGATCGTCGAAGGCGCGGCGGGGAACCCGCTGACCGAACAGTCCTGGAACGACTTCCAAGGCTTCATCCGGACCGCCCAGCAGGCGGTCGTCGCGAAGCATGGCCGAGGCTTCTACGTCGACCTGCACGGACATGGCCACGCCGACGCCCGCCTCGAGCTGGGCTATGCGCACGATCGCCGGGAGTTCGGCCTGCCGGACGCCGAATTGGCCAGGCCGGAGTTCATCAGGAAAGGCACGCTGCAATTATTCGCGCTGAAGGACCCGGCGGCCTACCCCGCGCTCCTGCGCGGCCCGAAGAGTTTCGGCGCGCTGATGGAGCAGGCCGGGTTCCCGGCCACGCCGAGCCTCGGCAAGCCCGTCCCCGGCGAACCTTATTTCAACGGCGGCTACAACGTACGGACCCACACCGCGCCCGGCACCGGCTTCGCAGGCCTGCAGATCGAGAGCAACTCGAAGGGCGTGCGCGACAACGACGCCAGCCGACGCAAGTTCGCGGCGGCGCTCGTCGAGCAGCTTGCGGCCTACCTCGACGCGCAGATGGGCCTCAAGCTGCCGCTGAAGCCCAAGGCCAGATAAGCCTTACGGCTGCGGGCCCACGGCCGGCTTGGCCGCGCGCCAGTCGCGCTTGAGCAGACGGTCGTCGTTCTTCTCGTTGGCCTCGCGGACGCGTTCCTTCAGCGAGCCTTCGGCGGCGGGCTGACCGGACAAGGCGGCCGCGGCCGGCGTCTTCTCGG
Organism: Verrucomicrobiota bacterium; assembly: GCA_039797095.1. Taxonomy (GTDB): domain Bacteria; phylum Verrucomicrobiota; class Verrucomicrobiia; order Opitutales; family UBA953; genus UBA953. The sequence goes on along the minus strand of JBDKIN010000202.1, from coordinate 59,896 downwards.
GCGCGAAGGAACGGTCGCCGACCGGGCTGGCGCAGCCGGCGAGGAGCAGGAGGGGCAGGAGGAACGTGGTCTTCATGAGATTATTTCGCGCGCACCTTGGCGTCGGCTTCGAGCCAGGCGCGGAGAGCGAGGGCCGAGCGACGGGCGCGTTCGCGGGCGGCCGGCAGGTCGTCGGCGTCGGCGACTTCGGCCTTGGCGAAGGAATAGAACTTCGCCTTCGGCTCGGTGCCGGAAGCGCGGACCGCGAGGCGGCGGCCGTCGGCCAGCTCGGCGAGGATGAACTCCTCGGGCGGCACGCGATCGCCCTCGGCGTCGAGCACCTTGTCGCGCTCGTAATCGATGACGCGGAGGACCTTGGAGCCGTCGATGACGGCGGGCGGTGACTTGCGCCAGGAGGCGACGATACGACGGATGCACACGGCGCCCTCGGCGCCTTCGAACGCGAGGTTCAGCAGGTCCTCGTGATGGGCGCCGTAGCTCAGATGGAGCACGTCGAGCGCGTCGAGCAGCGTGCGGCCGCGGGAGCGCAGCAAAGCGGCGAACTCGCAGAGCATGACCACCGTCGCGTTGGCGTCCTTGTCGCGGACCGCGTCATCGGCGAGGTAACCGTAGCTCTCCTCGGCGCCGAGCAGGAAGAGGGTCGAGTGACGCAGCGCGAGCGGAGCGCGGCGACGGAGGGGGAGCGCGGGGGCGTCGGGGCCGGCGCCTTCGACGAGGCGGCGGTGCCAGTTCTCGAGCTTGCGGGCGATCCATTTGAAGCCGACCAGCGTCTCGACGCAGCGCACGCCGTGGCGGGCGCAGATGGCGGCGACGAGCGGCGTGGTCACGAGAGACTTGACCACCGCGGCGTTCGGCGAGCCGCCTTCGGGCAGGATGCCGGCGTCCTTGAGGGACGAGATCCGGAACTCGGTCAGCAGGGCGGCGACCTCGTTGCCGTTGAGCAGGCGATGCCCGCCGGCGGGCAGCGGGCAAGCCACGCCGACGCGGTCGGAGTCGGGGTCGGTCGCGAGGATGAGGTCGGCGTCGATCTCCGTGGCGAGCTTCAGCGCGAGGGCGAAGGTGCTGGCGTTCTCCGGATTCGGGGAGGCGACGGTCGGGAAGCGGCCGTCGTGCTCGCGCTGCTCCTCCACCAGATGCGGGTCGATGCCGACGCGACGCAGGGCGGGCACGACCATGACGTCGCCCGTCCCGTGCACGTTGGTGAAGACGACCTTGGGCGTGTGCCGCGCGATGATCTCCGGATCGAGCACCACGCCGGCGAGGCGGGCGAGGTAGGCGTCCTCGGCCGTGGCCGGGACCGTGAGCACGCGGGCGAGGTCCTTCTCGAGATAAGGCGCGACGTCGGCCGGCCCGAGCTTGCCGACTTCGGCGACGATGGCGGCGTCATGCGGAGGCAGCACCTGGCCGCCGTCACCGAGGCAGCACTTGAAGCCGTTGTCGTGCGCCGGATTGTGGCTGGCCGTGATGACGACGCCGGCATGGGCGCCGAGGTGCCGGACCGTGAAGCTGAGCTGCGGAGTCGAGCGGGCGCCGGCGAAGAGGTAGGCCTCGCCACCGAGCTCCGTCCAGGCGCCGGCGATCAGCTCGGCGAAATGACGGGAGAAGTGGCGGACGTCATGGGCGACGACCAGGCGGGCGCCGGGCTGGGCGGCCGAGACATGCTTCCAGAGGCCGATGACGGCCCGGAGGACATTGACGTCATTGAGGCAGGCCGAGCCGATCGCGGCGCGGACCGGCAACCCTTGGGCGTCGACCTCGTTGGCGGCGGAGACCCGGCCGACCGTCCGGCCGCGCATCCCCCCGGTGCCGAAAGCGATCCCCTTATAGAAACGGTCTTCGAGTTCGGCCCAGGCCCCGCGGTCGCAGAGGTCACGGAGGGAGGCCACGGCCTCGGCAGGAAGCGCCCCCGAGCGGAGCCAATCCCCGGCGTTGGCGAGGCTGGCGGCGGAAAGTTGGCCCTTCTGCTGGGCGGCTTGGAGGAGCGAAAGGACGGCGGCGGCGGCGCTCATGTGTCCCCCATACTTGCCTCCCCGGGGGCGGGGACAAGCCCGTAGGCGGGGGAGGCGGGGGTTGACACAAACGGTCCTTTCCCAAGGGTTGACCCCCCATGCCCGAAGACCGTTCCAGCAAGCAGCCCCCGGCCGGCGATGACCGCAACCTCGTGGTCGTCGACGAGGATTTCGTCAATGCGGACGCCGAAGACCGTCTCTGGCTCTTCTGGGAGCGCAACCAGGGCGTGATCGTCAAGGCCACCGTGGCCGTCGTGGTCGGCATCCTCGGCTACCTCGCCTTTTTCTTCTGGAACGAAAGCCAGCGCGAAGCCCTCGGCGAAGAATTCACCGCCTGCCAGGACGAAGCCGCCCGCCGGGCCTTCGCTGGTCGCCATGCCGGTGAACCTCTCGCCGCCGTCGCCCTGACCGACGTCGCCGATGATCTCAAGCGAGCCGGCAAGTTCGCCGACGCCGCCAAGGCCTACGACGAAGCCCGTCGCCTGGCCAGCCTCGCCGGCAACACCCCGGCGGTCTCCGCCCTCGCCGCCCGCGCCCGCCTTTACTCTGCCCTGTGCCGTCTGGAAACCGGTGACGCCGGCGCGACCAAGGCCCTTGCCGAGGTCGCCGATGACGTCTCCGCCGCCGAGACCCTGCGCGGTTTCGCCATGCTCACCCTGGCCAACGTCGCCGTCGCCAAGGGTGACACCGCCGAAGCCACCAAGTGGCTCAACGCGATGGACAAGAAACTTCGGGCCAACCACGTCTGGAAAGCCGACAAGGAGATGCTGGTCCGCTCCGAGCCTTCGCTGATCGCTCCCGTCGCCCCGGCCGGCAAGTAAGGCTTCGGTCCGGCGGCCTCCGGCTCCGGCCGAGCCCCTAATAACCTTGCCAATAAAGGCCGTTAGGCGTGTCTTCTGGACACCCGTCGGCACGGAGCCGACGAGGCCGTCACCCTTCCCTCCGGAGCCCAACCCATGAACGAAGCCGCGCCTCTGCCGGAAGCCGCCGTCGTGGCAGAAAGGCTGACCAAGCGCTATGGCTCCCTGACCGCGGTCGAGGACCTGAGCTTCTCCGTGGCGCCGGGCGAGATCGTCGGCTTCCTCGGCCCGAACGGCGCCGGCAAGTCGACCACCATGCGCATCCTGGCCGGCACGATGTCCGGCACCTCGGGCCGCGCGGCCATCTGGGGCGTCTCCGTCGCGCTCGATCCCGCCGGCGCGAAACGTCACCTCGCGTACATGCCGGAGAATAATCCGCTGCCGGAGGACCTCCGCGTGGAGGAATACCTCACCCTGCGCGCGCGCCTCAAGGACGTCGCGCCGGACCGGGTCGCCGAACGCGTGCGCCGCGTGATGGAAGACTGCGACCTCACGCGCCGCGCGTCGGGCCGGCTCATCGGCCAGCTCTCGAAAGGTTTCCGCCAGCGCGTCGGCATCGCGGACGCCCTCCTTGCGGAGCCGCGCGTCGTCATCCTGGACGAACCGACCATCGGGCTCGACCCGCACCAGATCCTCGGCATCCGCGAGCTGATCCGCTCGCTCCGCGGCAAGATGGCCGTGCTCATCTCGAGCCACATCCTGCATGAGGTCGAACAGGTCTGCGACAAGGTCGTCATCATCAACCGCGGCCGGCTGGTGGCCCAAGGCCGCACCGAAGACCTGCGCCGCGAACTGCTGCCGGAGGCCGCATTCACCGTCGTGACGCGCGCCGACGAGGCCACGCTGCTCGCCGCCTGCCGCGCCGCCGAACCCGCGGCCGCCGTCGTCGCCGCCGCTTCCGCCGACGGCTGGAACACCTTCCGCGTCACCTTGCCCGTCGGCTCGCCCGCGCGCGAGACGCTCGCCGGCGCGCTCATCGGCGCGGGGCTCGCGCTGCGCGAGATCGCCGAAGAACGGTTCGGACTCGAGGACATCTTCCTCGCCGCCACGCGCCGCGCCCCCGGGGAGGGCCGCCGCTCCTGATGCGACACTTCCGCACGCTCCTTGCGCACGAGCTGCGCAGCGCGGCGCTCTCCTGGAACACCTGGGCGGCCGCCGGCCTCTTCCTCGCGCTGATGGGCGGCATCCATTTCTTCGCGCTCGTCGACGCCGCGCGCGCGCCGGCCCCGCGGTCGCCCGTGGAGGCGACGCTCTGGTTCTTCTGGCTGCCGCTGCTCTGCGTGCTGCCGCTGCTGACGATGCGGACGTTCGCCGAGGAACGCCGCTCGGGCACGCTCGCGGCGCTGCTCACCACGCCGGCGAGCCCCGCCGCCGTGGTCTGGGCGAAGTTCCTCGCGGTCTGGATCGTCTGGGCGCTGTTCTGGCTGGCCTTCGCCGCCTTCCCGTTCCTCGCCGCGCAGCGGCTGGACGGCGCGAACGCCCGCGCGCTCGGCGAAGCCTCCGCGCTATGGGGCGGCCTCTGCTTCATCGCGGTGAGCGGCCTCCTGCATGTCGCGATCGGGATCCTCTGCAGCTGCGTGACGCGTTCCGCGGCGCTGGCGGCGTTGCTCGCCTTCATCAGCCTGCTGGCGCTGACGGCCGCGGGCGGCGCGCTCGAGACGTTGCCGATCGAAAGCTGGGAATGGCTCGGCTGGCTGCGCGAACCGGCGGCGCACCTGCGGACGTTCGGCCACCTGCAGGATTTCACCGACGGCGTCCTCGACGCGCGTCCGCTCGTGCTGTACGGCACCGGCACCCTGCTCTGCCTCGGCTTGGCGGTGCTCACCGTGGAGGGCCAGGAATGACATGAGCCCCCCGCGCGACGACTTCGGCTCCGTCCGGCCCATCCGCCGGCTGAACCGCCTCACGCAGGCGCTGCTGGCGATCGCCCTCGCGGTGGCCGTGAACACGCTGGCCTCGCTGCCCGAATTCCGCCTCCGCCGCGACATCTCCGCCGACCGCCGCCACTCGCTCGCCCCGGAATCGGTCGAGACCGTACGCGCCGCGGGCCGACGCAGCCCCGTGGGCGCCGGCCGCGCCCGCGGCTGGGTCCGCGCCGTCGTGCTGACGAGCGAGCAGGCCGATGAAGCCCGTTACCTGCGCGCCCGCCTGAACAAGCTGCTCGACGCTTACGTCGTCGAGACCGGCCGCCAAGGCGGCAGCTGGCTCGCCGTCGAGCAGGCCGGCGACGGTCGCAACGCGCCCCTCCTCTCCGAACTCGCCGGCCGTCACGGCGCGCCGGACGCCACGGTCGTGCTCGTGCTCGCCTGCGGCGGGCGGGCGAAATACCTCAGCTACCGGGACTTCGTGACCAAGGAGGGCGCCTTCCGCGGCGAAGAAGCGGTGACCTCCGCCCTGATCGAAGTCACCGAAGACAAGCCCGCCGTGTGCTACGTGACCAAGGGACACGGCGAACTCGGCGTCGAGGATGCCTCGCCCGTGCGCGGGATGTCGCTCCTCTCCCGTCAGCTCCGCAACCGCAACTTCGAGGTCCGGCCGCTCGACCTCGCCACGGTGAGCGAAGTCCCCCGCGACGCCTCGATGGTGTTCGTGCCGGGTCCGGTGACGCCTTTCTCCGCCGCGGAAAACGACCGTCTCCGCAAGTACCTGCAGGAACGTAACGGCCGGGTGCTCGTCATGCTCGACCCGGGACGCGACCACGGCCTCGAGCCGGTGCTCTCCGAGTGGGCGATCTTCACTCCCGACGCGGAGTTGCAGGAGCCGGATCCCGCGCGGCGCACCACCGACGGAGACATCGGCCTGCTCCGCCTCGAAGCGAAGGAACACCCGCTCACCAAGCCGCTCCGCGAACAGAACCTCCCGCTGGTCGCCGCCCGGCTCCGCCCCGCCCGCTTCGACGAAGGCAGCGCGCCGGACAGCACGCTCGGCGTGTGGCAGCTCGTCTTCTCGTCGGACGCCGCCTGGGGCGAGACGGACCCCGCCCGTCGGCCGCTGCGCTTCGACCCGGAGCGCGACCAGCCCGGCCCGGTCTGCGTCGTCGCCGCGGCGGAACGCGCGACCGGCATCCGGCAAGGCGTCGGCGGCGCCGGCGGCCGACTGGTCGTCGTCGGCACCTCCGAGATCGCGGCGAACAGCCGCCTCGACCGCGGCGGCAACCGCGCGTTCCTGACGCAGGCCGCCGCCTGGCTCAGCGACCGCGAACGCGCCGTCTCGCTGCCTGCCCGGACCGGGGGCGAACATCAGCTGACCGCGACCGCCGCCGACTTCTGGGCCTTGGCCCTGCGTTTCGCCCTCATTCCGCTCGGCGTGCTCGCAGTCGGGCTTGCGGTTTCCGTGTGGCGTCGCAGGAGTTGACGTGCCCATGCGGATCTCCCGCACCACCGTCGTCCTCCTGCTCGCCAACCTGATCGCCTTCGGTCTCGTGTGGCGCGCCATGTCCGGACAGACCACGGCCGCGGTCAGTCAGACCCAGCTCTTCCCCGCCAACCCGGCGCGCATCGCCCTCGCCGAAGGCCCGACCCGGGTCCTTTTGGAGAAAAGACCGGCCGGTTGGCGCGTGCTCGAACCGTTCGAGTGGCCGGCCAACGTCTGGTCCGTGCAGCGACTGATCGACGAACTCCGCTTCATCAGTCCGGAAAGCGGCTTCGACGTCGCCGAGGTGACGGCCAACGGCGCCAGCCTCAAGGACTACGGCCTCGATCCGGCGCGCTGGACCGTGAAGGTCACCGGTGACGCCGGCGCCGCCGTCGAGGTCAAGGTCGGCGTCCAACCCTCGACCCGCCGGCACTTCCTGCTCACCGAAGACGGCCGGCGCATCGTGCCGCTCCCGGACGCGATGGCCGCGGCCTTGGGCGTGAGCGCCGAGAGCTACCGGGTCGACCGTATCTTCGAGATCGCCGACTTCGAGGCCCGTGCGGTCTCGGTGCGGCAGCGCGAGAAGGACGTCGAGACCGTCACGGCGCTCGTCGCCGAAGCACGCCCGCGCGTCGGCCGACGCGTGCAGCTGCCCGAGTGGCGCTTCGAAGCCCCTTACGACGCCCCGGCCGATCCCGACGCCACCGCCCGCGCCGTGACCGCGCTCGCCAACCTGCGCGTCGCCAAGTTCGCCGACCTCCCCGAAGAAGCGACCGGCCTGGGCGCACCCGCCCTGCGCCTGGCGCTCGAAGGCAACGCCCGCCGTCAGATGCTGCTCGTCGGCCGCCCCGCGCCGGGCCAGCCGCAACTCCTCTGCGCGAAGCTGGAAGACAACGCCGCCGTCTTCCTGATCGAGGCGCGCGAGCTGCGGGAATGGATGGCTCCGCGCGCGACGCTCGCCGACACGCGGCCCGCCGATTTCGATCCGTCTCTCGTGACGGGCTTCACGGTCTCCGCCGGCGGCCGCAGCATCACGCTGCACCGGCTCGACGGACTCGGCGAAGACGCGCGCTGGGAGATTCCGGTCGCGCCCGGCTCCACGGCCACCAAGCGCCGCGAAGCCGATGCGCGGCTCGTGGGTCGCTTCCTCGCCGGACTCTCCCAGCTGCGGGCCACGCGCCGCGCGCCCGCCGTCGACGGCGGACTGACCTTGCCCGCCGTCCGCGAGCCGCTCGCCGGCGCGACGGGCCAGACCGTCGAACTCGAATTCGGAGCGGAACGCATCGTACTCGGCTTCACCGACGATCCCGACAACGGGGCGGGCACCCGCCTCGTCCACGCCAAAGGTTCGCCGCTGGCGGCGACCTGTGACGTCACGTTCCTCGACGGCGGACACCAGAACGTCGAACCCTCCGCGTGGCGTCGCCGCACCGTGGCCGCCCTGCCGCAAGGCGCGCGTGTCAGCGGACTACGCCTCACCGCGCGCGCCGACGGCAAAGTGGTCGGCGAGGCCCGCCTCGGGCCGGACGGCAACTGGGCCGGCACCGGGCGGCTCGATCCGACCAGCGCGCGCCGGCTCGCCCTGGGGCTCGCCGAAGTCCGCGCGACCGCCTTCCCCGGACGCGACGTCGGCGCCGGCGGCTGGAGCTACGAACTGCGGGTGACGGACCAAGCGGCGACCGGCGCCGGCGCCGCGAGCGAGACGATCCGGACCTACCTCTGTTCCGCCCCGCTCAACGACCGTTCGCTGCTCCTGCGCGACGAGACGGATGATGACGACTTCATCCTGGAACCGACGCTCGCCGCCCTCCTTGCTCCGCTGCTGACCGAAGCCGGGAGATGAAAGCGCAGCCCGGCAGCTCACCGTTGCGTCGCTTCCTGCGCGGGCTGACGAACACCTGCCTATTGCTCCTGCTTCCGGCCCAGCTCGGTCTGGCCTGGCTCGCCGACCATGACGGGCCCGTGCGGTTGCCGGACTTCGTCACCGAAGCCGTCACCGAACGGCTCGCCGCCCAAGGCGTCGACTTCCGCGCGCGCGCGCTGTGGGTCCTGCCTGACCTCACGCTCGCGGCCGACGACGTCACGGTCGCCTTCGACGGACTCACCGGCGACATCTTCGCCGCCGCCCGCGCGGAGGTCGCGCTGCATCCGGCCCGTCTCCTCGCCGGCGAGATCGTGCCGACCCGCCTACGCCTGAACGGTGGCCGCCTGTGGTGCCCGGCTTCCGTCGCGCAGGACGGAAGGCGACGCAGCCTCATCGACGAGCTTACGCTCGACGTCGCCCAGGAAGGCCGCTGGGTCAGCCTCCGTATCGCGCAGGTGCGCGCAGGCAAGATCACCTGCCATGTCAGCGGCGAACTACCCGCCGGCCTCCTGCGCGCCGGCCCGGCGACGACCGAAGCCGCACCGCTCCCGCGCCGCCTTGCCGGCTTCCTCGGCGCGCTCGACACCGCGCTCGCCGCCGCAGAGGGCTCGGGCGGCGCGACGGTGACAATCCGTTGTTCCGGCCGGAGCGACGGCACGGCGGAACTCTCCGCGCAAGCCCTCCTGGGCGAAGAGACCGGCGAACAGCTCGGTCGCATCAGTCTACGCGGCCTCCGGCTGGGCGCCGAGGCCCGGCTCGCGGCCGACGGAGCTCTCCGGGACTGGCGCCTCGCCGGCGAAGCCGAGACCACCGCCTGGCGGGAGGGCACGACCGTGACGGCCGCCCGCGCCGCCTTGCGCGTACGCGGCGCCGGCCTGCGCGGCGAGATCGTCGCCGACGCCGAGCTGACTGATGTCCGGATCGGCGAAATCCTCTGCCAGCAGATGAACCTGCGGGCCGCGCGTCGGTCCGCGGAGCAACCCTGGACGCTCGGCTTCCGTGCGCATACCGCCGCCTCGGTCGGGGGCGGTTCGCTAGAGAGCCTTGCGGACGGCACCCGACGGCTGCGCATCGACCATGCCCTGATCTCCGGGCGGGAGATCTCGACGCACCCGGCGGTCGCGCCGGTCCTGCTCGCGGCCGGCATCGACCTGCGGGGCGACCTGCTCCTGCGCGAAGCCGAAGTCACCGTCACGCCCGAAGGACGTCTCCTCGGCGCCCGCGGCGAAGCGGGGCTCTCCGGTTTCCGCGGACTCGGACTTTCCGCCGAGGCGATCAGCCCGGGCGTCGACCTGCCGCTGCGCACCCGTTTCGACTTCCTGCCCGGCCGCGTCGAACAGCCCTTGCGACTGCGCGACCTGCGTCTCGCCTCGGTCGTCGGCGAAGCGGACTGCGCCGTCGCCGAAGGCGGCGCCTTCCGCCTGACGCTCCACGGCGAACTCGCGCCCGGCAGCCTCGATCGGGTCCTCGGGAATTGGTGGATCGACCTTTGGCGCACCTTCCTCGTGCGGGAAAATCCTCATGCGTTCATCGAAGTCCAAGGACATTGGGGCGCGCTGACGAGCCGCACCCGCGGACGCGTGCTGATGCGGAACTTCGACTTCATGGGCGCGCCCTTCCGTCGCGTGGAGGTGAGCGTCGATGCCGACGAACGGCACACGCTCATCGGCCTGCACCGCCTGCAAGGCGGCACGAGCGCCGCCGACGGCGAAGTCGAGGGCAGTGCGACCTGGGATTGGTCGAAGCCCGGCGTGCTGGCCGGCCCGGTGGTGAAAGCCGCCGGCGATCTCCAGCCGTGGATCGCCGCGCGTTGCGCCGGCAAGAGTTTCGGCGACGCGCTCCAAGGACTCGTGCTGCCGGCGGGCCGACGCTTCGCGCTCGAACTCACGCCGCTCGAGCGAGGCCTCGACATCCGGACGACGATCGAGAGCGACGGCGCCTTCAAGGCGTGGGGCATCGCCGGCCGCGGGCTGAAGGTCACGACGCTGAGCCAAGCCGGCGGCATGCGGATCGACGCCCGCCTCGGTCTGGCCGACGGCGAAGCCGAACTGCGCCTGAACGGCGACCCCTTGCAAGCGCCGGACTTCGTGCTCTCTTTGAAGAACTGTGATCCGGCCCAGGTCGGGCGGATCATGCAAGACCTCGGCGAAGCTTCGGTGGCGCCGACGAAGGAAGCGGAAGGACGGGGCCGACTGGACCTCGACCTCAAAGGCCGGATCGACCTCGCGGCACCGCGCGAACTCCGCGGACTGGGCACCTACACTTTAAACGACCCCGAGCTGAAGAAAGTCCGTCTGCTCGGGGGAATCTCGGGCGTACTCGAAGCCGTCGGCGTCGGGGCCACCACCTACGAACTGGACCGGGCAACCGGCACATTCGGCTGCGTCGGGGGGAGGGCCTTCTTCCCGGACATGACCATCACCGGCCCCCAGGCCAGGCTGGACCTGGCCGGGGAAGTCGACCTCCGGGGGATGACCCTGAACTTCGTCGGGGACTTTTCCTTGCCCCGGAAACAAGGTTTTAACCCACTCGACATCATAAATTTGAACCGGGCCTTGGTCAGCCTCACCAAAATCAAGCTGAAAGGTCCCTTGGCGAAGCCCGAAACTCAGGCTATTCCGACGCTCAAAGATTTAGTTAAGACTAACAAAGATAATGACTTAGGTAAGATACCCACCGGCATTCTGGAATGAGGGTTGATTTGCCCCCCTGATACCCTGTATCAGAGAGGCGCACCCCCTCACGGAGGACATTACCTTGGACCTAATTAAGATTAAACAAGTCGTGGATTTGATGAAGAAGTCGGACCTTTCCGAGTTCGAAATCCAGGACCAGGACTTCAAGCTGCGCATCAAGCGTGACCTCCCCGGTCGCGCCCCGATTGCCGCCCCGGCCGCCCCTGTGGCGGCCGCCCCCGCCCCCGTAGCGGCGACCCCGGCCCCTGCGGCCGCGGCGCCTGCCCCGGCCGCCCCCGCCGCCGCGGACCCCAGCATCAAGCTGGTCACCTCCCCGATGGTCGGCACCTATTACGCCACCCCTTCCCCTGAGAACCCGCCCTTCGTCACCGTAGGCTCCCCGATCAAGGCCGACTCCGTCGTCTGCATCATCGAAGCCATGAAGGTGATGAACGAGATCCAGTCGGAAATCTCCGGCACGGTGGTCGAGTGCCTGGTCGCCAACGGCACCTCGGTCGAATTCGGCCAGCCGCTCTTCCGCGTGAAGGTCAGCTGAGCACCGACTTCCGAGCATGAACAAGATCCTCATCGCCAATCGCGGCGAAATCGCCCTTCGCGTCATCCGCGCGTGCCGGGAGCTGGGCATCAAGACCGTCGCGGTCTATTCCCAGGCCGACGAGCAGTCGCTGCACGTGCAGCTCGCCGACGAGGCCGTCTGCATCGGACCCGGCCCGAGCAAGGATTCCTACCTGCGCGAGGATCGCATCATCTCGGCCGCCGAGATCACCAACGTCGACGCCATCCACCCCGGCTACGGCTTCCTCTCCGAGCGCGCCGGCTTCGCCGAGAAGTGCGCCGCCGCCAACATCAAGTTCATCGGCCCGAGCCCCGACGTCATCCGCAAGATGGGCGACAAGGCCGTGGCCCGTCAGACGGCCGCCGCCGCCAAGGTGCCCTGCGTGCCCGGCACGGACGGCCCCGTCGACAACCAGCGGGAAGCCATCAAGGAAGCGCAGCGCATCGGTTTCCCCGTCATCGTCAAGGCCGTCGCCGGCGGCGGCGGCAAGGGCATGCGCATCGTCCACAACGCCGCGGCTTTCCCCAAGGAATTCGAAAGCGCCCGCGCCGAAGCCGAGAAGGCCTTCGGCGACGGTCGCGTCTACATCGAGAAGTACATCGAACAGCCGCGCCACATCGAGTTCCAGCTCCTAGGCGACGAACATGGCAAGGTGATCCACCTCGGCGAACGCGACTGCTCCGTGCAGCGCCGCCACCAGAAGCTGATCGAAGAGTCCCCTTCCCCGTTCCTGACCCCGAAGCTCCGCGAGGAGATGGGCAAGGTCTCCGTCCGCCTCGCCGAGACCATCGGCTACCAGAACGCCGGCACGATCGAGTTCCTCGTCGATAAGCACGGCAAGTTCTACTTCATGGAGATGAACACGCGCATCCAGGTGGAGCACGGCGTCACCGAAGAAGTCACGGACATCGACCTCGTCCGCCGCCAGATCCTCATCGCCTGCGGCGAGAAACTCGAGCTCTCCCAGAAGGACATCAAGATGACCGGCCACGCCATCGAGTGCCGCATCAACGCCGAAGACCCGGCCCGCAACTTCGCCCCGAGCCCCGGCACCATCGGTCTCTACTACACGCCCGGCGGCCACGGCGTCCGCGTCGACTCGCACTGCTACTCGGGCTACGTCATCCCGCCCCTCTACGACTCCATGGTGGCCAAGCTGATCTCGGTCGGCGCGACCCGCCAGAAGGCCCTGGACCGCATGCACCGCGCCCTCGGCGAGTACATCATCCGCGGCATCCACACCACGATCCCGGTCTGCCGCGCGATCATGAAGGATCCGGCCTTCCGCCAGGGCGGAGCGACGACGAAGTACCTCGAGGACTTCTTCGAACGCACCCCGAAGGAACTCTGGTCCGCCGCGCCGCTCACCTGAGCGGCCTCGCCGCCGACGATGAGCGCCCCGCCGCGCCCGACTCCCGCCGCCACCGCCCGCCTCAGAACGGGCGGTGATTGTTTACGCCATGCCAACCGGCTCTTCAAGTCGGCCGGCGTCGCGCACGGCCAAGGCTTCGTCAACGCCGAGGAGGAATCCCTCACCCTCATGGGCCACGCCACGGGCCTGGCCTGGGAGCAGCTGCCCTCGTGCTTCGAACGCCCCCTGACGGCCAAGGAGAAGGCCGCGTTCCTCGCGCTCGTCGAGCGCCGCGTCTTTGACCGCGTGCCCACCGGCTACCTCGTCGGCGAGACGTGGCTCGGCGGCCTCCGCTTCCGCGTCGACGAACGCGTGATCATCCCGCGCTCGTATTTTGTCGAGCTCATCCCCGAAGCCATCCCGCAGTGGCTGCCCCCCGTCGCGCAGGTGACCGACGTCGCCGACGTCTGCACGGGCTCGGGCTGCCTCGCCATCCTGCTCGCCAAGCGCTTCCCGAAGGCCCATGTGCACGCCACCGACCTTTCGGCGCAGGCCCTCGAGGTCGCGGCCTTGAACGTCGCCGACCACCGGCTCGTCAAGCGGATCACCCTGCACGAGACGGACACGATGACGACGCTCACCAAGGGGCCGAAGTTCGACCTGATCCTCAGCAACCCGCCTTACGAACCCGAAGGCATCTACCGCCGCCTGCCCGCCGAATTCAAGAAGGAGCCGAAAGGCTCGCTGGTCTCCGGCAAGGACGGGCTCGACGTCATCCGCAAGCTGCTCACCCAGGCGCGCGAAGCCCTGAAGCCGCACGGTATCCTCGTCATCGAGGTCGGGGGCTTGCAGAAGGCGATGCATCAGGCGTGGCCCAAGCTGCCGATCATGTGGCTGCCCACGGCCGACGGTTCCGACTGCGTCTGCCTGATCCACGCCGCGGACCTCCGCCGCGAACTGCCGTCACCAGGCGCGCGGCGCGGGCGTTGATTCAAGACGATCCTGCGCGGGCCGCGGCAGCTTCGGGAAGAAGTCCAGGCCGGTGAGCTCCTCCACGCGGCGGATGCTGACGACATAGCGCGTGAGCTCGGCATCGCGCCACTTCTCCTCGTGCGGGACGAGATAGGCGATGGCGCGGATCCCGCCCACGGCTTCGTCGTAATCGGAGATCACCATCCAGAAAGACGTCGGCACCGGGACTCGGCCGACCTTCTGCGCGGCGGGCGAGGCGAAGACGGGCCCGACCTGCACCCAGACGGTGCCGTAGCGCTCGACATACCGCTTCATGATGCGCTGCTCCATGTCCTTCCAGAGGCCGGCGTTGAGCGCGTGCAGCTGCGGGACGATATTGCTGAGGAGGAAAGTCTCCTTCTGCGCCTCTTCGCCATAGCAGACCGAGATCGCGTAGTTCGGCGCGAGATGTCCGCGGTCGAAGCCCGAACGGACGTATTCCGAGGTCGTGACACGTGCCGCGGTGCGCACGTCGGACTTGAAAGAGGAAGGCCGCTCGAGATGGACGTCCTTGAAGGGGAAGACGCGATAGGAAGACCAGCGCGGCGCCGGTAGGCCGTCATCGTAACCGACCGTGTAGCCGCGATTCGGCAGGCGCTTCAGGCCGAATCGGTCGGTCGGCTCGCCGTAGGGCGCGGTGGCCGCCAAGTCCGGCGGCGGCGCCAGGACGACGTCGCCACGTACGGCCACGGTCTGGTCGGCGAAGCGATCCAGCACATCGACGACCTTGCGCGGGGTCGTGCCGTCCTCGCGCACCGTATCCACGGCGTCGAGCACGCGTTGCTCGATGGCGACCTTCTGCGGACGCTCCGAGAGGAAGTAGACCAGCGCGAGGATGCCCGACGCGAGCAGGACAAGCAGGCAGACCCAGCCGAGGAAGCGGAGCAGGTTGCGGATCATCTCAGCGCGTCAGGTAATAGCACTGCCAGGCCCAGTGGGCCGCAAGCAGGAGGATGAGCATCACCCGGAACCGGCGGACCTGCGTCGGCTCGACGAAGAAGCGGAGCCGCAGCGTATCTCGGCGAATCCAGAAGAGTCCGGCGTAGATCGTCCACAAGGACGCCAGCAGGACGACCAAGAAGAAGCCGGGGTGATAGAGGAAGGCCTGGCCGAAATCCAGGTTCACCAGATTGCGGGCGCAGCGCGTGCCGCCGCAGCCCAGGCAAGGCAGCCCGGTCAGGCGGATGAAGAAGCATTGCGGCAGCTGCAACCCGGACAGGAACCAACCCCAGGCGAAGACCGCGCCGGACAGGAACACGGCCGGCCAGACGAGCTCGTGGTTGAGCTCGCCCGGATAGGCAGGTCTGCGGATCAGCCGGAACACCGATCAGCGCGTGACCGCCGCAGCCCAGAGAAGGATGCCCGGAAGGAAGCAGCAACAACCGCACACCACGGACCACACGAAGCAGGAGATGCCGAACTGGGCCCATGGATTGATGCCCGTGGCGGCGCCGAGGGCGCGGAAATAGATCACGCACACAGGCACGAAGGTCACGAAGGTGACGCTCATCTGCGTGACGAGGCTGAAGCCGAGGAACTGGAGCGGGGCCGTCAGCACGACGACCGCGGCAGTCGTCAGCAGGGAGATGGCCACCGTCCGCTCGAGCGGCACCTGATAGCGGAAGACACGCTGACCCAGCCAATGGAGGACGCCCATGAAAGCGTAGATGAGCGGCGCGAAGGCGAGGCCGATGACCGCGCCGATGAGCGTGAAGGCGACCGGCGCGGGCGGAGCTTGGATCATCTGCTGGGCGACCTCGTTCAGCCCCGGGATATTCAGGCGCTCGAGGAACTGGCCGACCTGGACGTTCTTGTCGCCGTAGGCCAGCAGGGCGAACAACTGGAACGGCAAGGAAAACAGGATGCCGACGTAGCAGAAGGTCAGCCAATCCCCGAAGGCGAATCGGCCGGAGGCGAGCGAAGACGGGCTTGAGACCACATGCTTGATCGTCGCGAAGAAAGCTCCCAGGGATTTGCCCTGCTCCCAAGGGATCGGCGAAGCGGCCGACGCAGGCGCGGAAATCTCTCCCGGCGAAGACGTCACGCCCGCACCGCGGAACTCCGGCCAGTCGCCGAGCGGCGTCCATGCGGCCATGCCGTCGCGCCAAGCGAGGTCGGAGGCGAGGAAGCGGCCGGAGGAGAGGCCGGCGCCGACCTCTTCCGAGGAGAAGACTCCGAGCTGGGCGGAATTGCGGGCGACGTGGATCTGCATGGAAAATCAGCCCGCGAAGTTCTTGGCGACGACCGCGAACAACATCGCATAGATTCCGCAGACGCAAAGGCAAGGGATCACGACGAGCGAGATCGTGACCTTCCACCAAGCGATCCGGTGGACCTGCGAATGGGCGATGATGGCCGCCACCAGCTGCCACGGCATGGCGACGTAATTGAGGCAAGGGATGAAGGCGAAGGGCATGAACGCCCCATAGGCGTAAGCATTGGCGCGATAGGTCTGCGCGTAGCCGCCGGAGGGACCCCAAGGCAGCAGCAGCAGGTAGGTGATGCCGGCGCCGACGAAATTGAAGAGAGGCACGAAAAGGAAGAATACGCCCAGGAAAGCGGAGATCGCCAAGGCGGCCACGAGCGGACCGACGCCGGCGATCCAAGTCGAAAAAGGATCGTCGGCGCGGGGCAAAGCGGCGGCGCCCACCGTCGCCATGAAGCCGAAGAGCGCGCCGTAGAGCAGGCTGCCGCAGAGCCAGGCCGGCAGCAGCGACCAATAGGTAAAGGAGATCGGGCGGGCGTAGCCACCGTCGCGCAGGTTCGCGAAGGTCCGTACCGGATCGAGGGCGACCTCCTTGATGGTCGCGATGAAGTTGCCCAACGAGGCACCACGCTCCCAGGACGGCATGGCAGGGGCGTCCGCAGGCTGCGCAAGACCGGAAGGAGAAGGCGGTACGCCGGCGCCGCGGAACTCGGCCCAGTCGCCGAGGGGCGTCCACACGGCCATGCCCTCGCGCCAGGCGAGGTCGGAGGGAAGGAAGCGGCCGGAAGACAAGCCGGCGAGGATGTCCGCGGCGGCGAAGACCCCGAGCTGCTGTTGGTGACGGGCGACGTGAATCTGCATAGGTCTTTGATAGGCGGAGCGACCTCCCTCGCAAGCCTAGCCCCGCTCAGCCCATCGGCCGGAAGAAGGGCCAGATCGCCAGGGCCATGAAGGCCACGGCCACGCAGCCAGCGCCGAAGCCCGCGACCGCCAAGGCCAGGATGGGTTTCCAAGCGGATTCGCGGTGGGCCGTCGGCAGAGCCACCGACAAGTAGGCGACGGTCAGCAAAGGCGAGAGCAACCAGCCGCATGGGACGATCGCCGGCATCAGCATCGCGCCTCCGACGTAGGCCACGAGGCGGAAGGTCACGCGCAGGCCTGCCTTGCCTCCGCCGAACATGACGAGCACGGCATGCATGAGGCACGCGCCTCCGAAGGCCGCGGCGGGCATGACGAGAGGGAATCCCACGAGGAACGCGGCGAAGCGTCCGAGGTCCAGCCGAGTGGGCGGAACAACGGGATTATCCGAGGCCGACCAGAGGAGGATTTCTGACGCCACTCCGCCCGTGTAAGCCAGCTGCGCGTAAAGGAACGGGGCGACCAGGAATGCGGAGATGGCCAACCACTCGACGGATCGCCCTAGGCCGGCAGTTTCCGTCGTAGGTCGGAAAACGCTGCGCGGCGCGCGCCAAATCGCACGCATGGTCTGCGCCCAAGCCACCCAACCTGGCCACGGCTCGGATGATGCGTCGAAAGCGAGCGCCGGCGGAGGCACGAGCGTGCGGAAGGCCCCGACCGCGGACGCGAATTCCGGACGCGCGCCCAGCGGCATCCAGGCGGCCTCGCCTTCGCGCCAAGAGAGGGTCGCCGCGGAGAGGCGCCCGGTGGCTAGACCCGCTTCGACTTCCAGTGCGCTCAGGACGCCGACGCCGACCTCGCGATCCGCGAGATGGTAAGGGGCGGCGGACATGACGGCGAAAAGTGGTGAGGAGGGCGGGACTCGAACCCGCGACCCGCAGCTTAGAAGGCTGCTGCTCTGATCCAACTGAGCTACCCCCTCGTGAAAGTGACCGTAAGACGGCCACCCTGAGCAGGCAAGCCGTCAGCCGACTAGCAGACCAGGTCTCTGAAGTTGCTGAAATCCGCCGAAAGCCCGCCGGGCATGCCCTTGTTGATCACCGAGACGGCGTCATGGGAATGCAGGGACTCCAGATGCGAGCAGGCGATGACGAAGTCGCGGACGCGGGCGTCGGCGTCGAACTGCTCGTAGACGACGCGGGCGGCGTCTTCGACGAACTTGGAGTAAGCGCCGTTGAGCTCGGCGAAGGCCTGCTCGTCCTCGCGCTTGACCATCACCTGGGTCTCCGTCTGGAGGCCCTTGAGGCAGAGGTCCTTCATGTCCTCTACGAAGAGGGCGCGACCCGGAGAGACCTCGGCGACGACGCGGGCCTTGGAACGCTGCGAATGCGGGATGCCGTAGGCGCTACGCTCTTCGCGGGCGTGCTCGGTCAGCTCGGCCGAGCACGGGCAGGCGGAAGAGTAGACGAAGTCGAAGTGGACGTAGCGACGGAGGCGGTCGAGGTCGTCGATCGTGCCTTCAAGCACCGCGCGGTAATACTGCCAGCCTTCGAGTCCGGAACGGAGGGACTTCTGGAGGATCGGGTAGCGGAACTCGACGAGGATGCGGGCGCGGCTGCAGTCGAGGTCCTTCTTGTAGCGGATGAGGACTTCTTCGAGGAGCTCGTGCGAAAGCACGCGGTCCTTGAACTCGTAGAAGGTCCGCATGATGCGGGACATGTTGATGCCCTTACGGTCGGCCGCGAGGGACACCGAGCCGGTGATCGTGCACTCGAGCGGGAGCGGCTTGCCGTCGCGGGTGGCGACGAGCATCGGCAGGTGGAAGCCCGAGATACCGACGTGCTGGATCGGGACATTGGCTCCCTGGATCAGGGAGGCGTCCTTGTTCTGCATGTCCGGCAGCGTCGCCCGGTAGGCGTCGTCGGCGCGGAAATTCCGATCGTAGCGACGAGAGAGATCCCGGCTGCGGGGCGGATGTTCGGCTCGGCTCATGACGTGGAGGGTGGAAGAAAAGTCCGGACGGGCAAACGGTCGGACGAAAAAGCCCCCTGCGCTGGAGCCACCTGCCGGATTTGAACCGGCGACATTCTCATTACGAATGAGATGCTCTACCAGCTGAGCTAAGGTGGCGGCGCAGAGGAAGGAAGAACATGGGCGGCCCGAGGCGGAAATCAAGCCTTGGCGTCAGGGGAAATGCCCTCGCCAGCGGGGAAAATTAAGGCAAAGGTGGGTCTAGCCCCATGCGAGCCGCCCTGATCGCCCGCCAGTTCGACGTCCAAGGACGGCTCGTGACCGTCGAACCCTATGGTTCGGGCAACGTCAACGACACGTACCTCGCGATCTTCCGGACGACCTTCTCGGAACAGCGCTTCATCGTGCAGCGCATCCGCAAGGCGGTCTTCCCGCAGCCGGAAGTGATCATGCAGAACATGCGCGTGCTCACCGACCATTGTCACGCCAAGCTCGAGCACGAAGCGGAAGGCGCGGACCGCATCTGGCAGCTTCCCAAGATCATCCAGACGAAGTCGGGCGAAGACTGGGTGACGGACGCCGACGGCGACCTGTGGCGAGCGATCTCGCAGATCGCCAGCGCGCAGGCCTACGAGAAAGTCCGCAACCCGGAGCACGCCCACGAAGCGGGCATCGTGCTCGGCCACTTCCATCGCATGGTCAGCGACCTGCCCGCGGAGAAGCTCGGCTACGCCCTGCCCGGCTTCCACGTCACGCCGGGCTACCTCGCGAAGATGGACGCCGCCCTCGCCACGCCCGGCGGACAGGAGCGCCTGAACGCCTCCGTCGAAGCCAAACGCGCCGTGCGCTTCGTCGAGGCCCGGCGCGCCCGCTGCGCGGTGCTCGAAGAAGCCCGCGCCCGCGGCGACCTCGCCCTGCGCACGACGCACGGCGACCCCAAGGTCGGCAACATCATGATCGACGAGGCCACCGGCCGCGGCACGTGCATCGTCGACCTCGATACCGTGCAGCCCGGGCTGGTGCATTATGACATCGGCGACGCCACGCGCTCGGTGTGCAACCCGGCCGGAGAAGACGCGCCCGAGCTGGGTTCGGTGGTCTTCGACCTCGATCTTTTCACCATGTTTTACAGGGGTTATCAGGCCCATGCGCAGGACTTCCTGAGCCCGGCCGACCACCGCCACCTGTTCGACTGCATCCACCTGATCCCGCTTGAGCTGGGGCTTCGCTTCCTGGCCGACCACCTCGCCGGCGACGTCTATTTCAAGGTCCGCTACCCCGGCCACAACCTGCGCCGCGCGCTGGTGCAGTTCAAACTCGCCGAGAGCATCGAAGCCCGCGAACCCGCCATCCGCAAGGTGCTCGGCGAACGCTGATGCCGACCGAACTCGCCGCCTTCTCGCCGACGCTCTGGATCGCGACCGGGATCCTCGCCGCGCTCATGATCCGGGGAGCCTGGCGCGGCTATCGTCGCGGACCGCTCCGCCAGCTCGCCGGCCCCGCGGCCCTCACCATCGGACAGCTCAGCGGCTGGCTCTTCGGCGGCGAACTCGGCCACGCCCTGCTGCAAGGCACCTCCTACCCTTGGATGCTCCGCGGCATCACCGGCGTGGTGGGCCTCGCCTGCATGACCGGCCTGCTCAGCTATGCCTTGCTCTGGCGCCTGGGACGGACCCCCGAGGGCCAGGACGAAGCCGAGAACCCCGTGCTCGGAGCCCTCGTCGGCTGTTGGACGGGCACCCTCTACTTCCTGCTGCTGGTCGGCATCATCGCCGCAGTCGCTTCGGTCTACGATCTGCTCGCCCGCCCCGGGGCCCCGGCCAGCCACTGGACGGTCGCCGTGCGCGACGAGCTCGCCGCGACGCCCCTGACCCGAGACCTCAAAGACTGGTCGCCCATCCCCGACGAGCAACGGACCCTGATTCGGCAGACCCGCCAGCTCATGGCCGAGCCCGAAGCACGCCGACGTCTGATGGCTCAACCCGAAATCCGGGCCCTAGCCGCCCACCCCACTCTTTACCAGGCCTGGGAAGATAAAAAAGTTCGTGAGTTGTTGAACAATAATGACTTAAGTGGTTTTATTGACCATCCAAAGGTCCGGGCGGTGCTGGCGGACGAGGTCCTCCAAAAGGAAGCCGAAAGGGTGGACCTGACCAAAGTGATCGATCGGGCCCTCCTGCCTCCGAAAAAGTGAGGTCCAGACGATTTTTTGGTAGTCCATGCCTAGGCTTTGCCTATGTTCGAACCTCCCTCCCCACTCCCATGAACAAGTTCTCGCTCCTCCTGGCTGCTCTCTGCGTCTCCCTGAATGCTCAGGAAGCGAAGCCGGCCGACACCAAGGCCGCCGCGCCGGCCCCTGAGGTCAAGCTCTCCGGTGGCGCCAAGTCCGAGCCGAAGGCTTACTTCGCCGAAGTCTGGGTCGGCAAGAACATCGCCGAGTGCCTCAACTTCCAGAAGAACATCCAGGTCCTGGGCCAGCAGGTCGAAGAGCTTAAGCGCCTGCAGATCTTCCTCGATAACGCCCTCACCACCCCCGAGAAGGAAGCCCGCGGCCACGACATCGCGGCCAAGACCGCCAAGCTCAAGGGCGACAACGAGTCGATGACCAAGCTCTATAACGGCTTCAGCATCGAGCGCCCCTACCAGTTCGTCGCGACCAAGGCCGTGATCGCCACCCCGATCTCCAACGAAGAATTCGCCAAGATCTCGGCCGCCAAGGACTTCAAGCCGGACACCATCATCTCCACCGGCGAGAAGAAGTTCCAGATCCGCGACACCGTCTCCGGTCAGGTCGAAGTCGAGACCTTCGGCCTCGCCCTCAAGCGCATCACCGACGCCAAGGCCCAGCTCCAGCAGCTCATCGACCTCCAGCCCAAGCTGACCAAGGACGACGACAAGAAGAAGGTCGAGAAGGCCATCAAGGAAATCCAGGACGACCTCTCCCAGAGCCTCGAAGAGTTCAAGAAGGCCCGCGGTTTCGACTTCAACGCCGAAGCCATCACCCTGCCCTCCGAAGCCCGTCTCTCCATCCAGATCACCGAGGAAGAGAAGAAGGCCATCGAAGCCAAGGCCCCGACGGCCGCCGAGAAGAAGTAATTCCCCTTACCCCTAACCCCACCCCACCCTAACATGTCCGCCACCGAAACCCCCGCCGCTCCCGCCGAAACCCCGAAGGGCCCGGTCATCGAGCTCATCCCGCTCGGCCAGAACCTGGCCCGCGTCGTCCTGACGATCTCCAACCAGGGATCCCTCGCCCGCTTCCAGCAGGAACTCCAGACCCTCGGCCAGCACCTCGGCCGCATCCAGCAGCTCCAGCAGCGCATCCAGGTCGCGCTGACCACCGTCGAGCGCGACGCGCTGATCAAGGTCGCCGAAGCCGAAGCGAAGGACTTCAACGAGAAGGACGGCATCTTCGTCAAGGTCTGGGGCTTCAGCGTCTCGGCCGTGGCCAATCGCCAGGCGACCTTCATCAACACCGCCCTCCGCCTCTTCGCCGTCGTCTCGGAAGAAGAAGCCGCCAAGGCCAAGGCCGATAAGAACTTCAAGGAAGAGCAGCTCGTCGTCCGCGGCGACCGTCGCCTCCTGCAGACCGCCGAGATCCGCGGCCTCGACCTCGTCATCCAGTTCGACCAGTTCGCCAAGGTCCTCCAGGCCCGACGCGACGCCGTCATCCAGCTCACCGAGCTCCTGAAGCGCGCCGAGAAGGAAGAGGACAAGACCCGCATCCAGACCCAGCTCGACCAGACCTTGGAGCTCCTCAACAAGGGCAACAAGGAGATGGCCGACAGCGTCGGCTATTCGATCACCCATAATTACGAAGTCGAAGTCCTCGAGTCGAAGTTCGTCATCCTGCTCAATCAGGAAGAAGTGAACCAGGTCCAGGGCCTCATCGCCAACGCCCAGCAGCAGGCCGCCGCGGCCCCCGCCGCCGTCGAAGCGCCGAAGCTCGAGAAGAAGGCCGAGAAGAAGAACTAAGCCTCGCGCTTATCCTTCGCCCTCAGGCCCGCCCTCACCGGCGGGCCTTTTTGTTGGCTAGAAAAGCTCACCCTGCTGGGCATCCGGCGCGGGCTTGGCTTTCGCCTTCAGGGCCGGAGGCTCGGCCTTCGGCGCCTCGGGCGACGGCGAGGCCGCTCGTCCGTGCTTGGCCTGGTAGCGGCGCAGGGTCGAGTGCATCTCCATCTCGGCGAGGAAGGCCTCGACGGCGGCGACGTCCTCCGCGACCGGCACGCCGGGTTCGAAAGCGAAGTCCGTCCGGAAGGTGACGAGGCGGAGGTTGCCGCGGATACGCTCGGCTTCGGCCTTCACCTGCTCGCGGAAACGTTCCGGTTGGAGGGTGTCGGCCGCTGCCAGCACGCCCTCCAGGTCGCCGTATTCCGTCAGCCACTTCACCGCGGTCTTCGGTCCGACGCCCTTGAGGCCCGGGATGTTGTCCGAGGTATCGCCCACGAGCGCGAGGTAGTCGGCGATCCGCGCCGGCGGCACGCCGAACTTCTCGGTCACGGCGGCGGGGTCGAGCCGCCGCCAGCCGAGGGCGGGGTTCGCGGTGGGCGGCGGGGCGAGCTGGATCACCGGCCCGCCGACGCACTGTCCGAAGTCCTTGTCGGCGCTGACGATCACGCAGCTGTCGCCGGCGGCGGAGAGGATCCGGACGGCGGTCGCGATCAGGTCATCGGCCTCGACGCCGCGGCGCTCGAAGACCTGGAAGCCGAGGAGCCCGGTCAGCCGTTTGATCTCCGGCAGCTGGAGCACGATGTCTTCCGGCGTCTCGTCGCGCTGGGCCTTGTATTCCGGCAGGACCTCCAGGTGCCGGTCCGAGCCGCCAAGGTCGAAGAAGACGGCGCACCGGTCCGGCTGCTCCCCTTCGCGCAGGTCCAGCAGCGACTTCATCCAGCCGTGCAGGGCGCCCGTGGGGAACTGATCGGACTGGCGGCGGAGGTTGGAACGCTCCATCGCGAAGTGGCTGCGGAAGACCAGGTTGAATCCGTCGATGAGCAGCCAGCGCATGCGACCAGTGTCGCTCCGCCGGCGGAACGCATCGAGAAAAAAGCAGGCCCGCCGAACGGCGGGCCTGTCGGACCGGGCATCGCTGCCTGGCTTACTTGGCCGGCTCGGTGGCGACCGGCGCGGGCTCGGTCGGCGTGGCGGCTTCGATCGGCTCGCGGTAGACGGCGCCGCCCGGGGAGATGAGCGTGGGGTTCGAGAAGGTCGCCCCGGCGCGCATGCCCGGATGGGAGCTGCGCAGGGTGGCGCCACCCGGCGAGACGAGGTTCGCGGTGACGAACACCATGAGGCTCCGCTTGGAGACACTCTTGCCGCTCGAACGGAAAGCGGCGCCGATGAGGGGCAGCGAACCGAGGACCGGGACCTTGTCGTCGATGGTCTTCACTTCTTCGCGGGTCAAACCGCCGATGACGACGGTGGCGCCGTCGAAGACGGTGACGTCGGTCGTGACTTCGCGGGTGCTGAAGATCGGCTGGAAGAAGCCGGAAGGCACGGTGACGGTCACGCCGCCGGTCAAGGCGACGGAGGTGCCGCCGTATTCCACGAAACCTTCGAACTCGGTCACCTTCGGCTTGAGGTTGAGGGCGATGGAGTCATCGGCCGCGACGGTCGGGGTGACTTCGAGGGTCACGCCGACTTCCTGGACGGTGAAGTCCTGCGGGGTACCGGCCGTGATCGCGACGGAAGTGTTGGCTGCGCCGAACTGGGCGCCGCCGCCGCCGCCGCCGTTACCGACGTTGGACTGGATGTCGCCGTAGGCTTGCGGATAACGGAGCAGCTGGGCCACCTTGATGACGGCCGTCTTGCCGTCGAGGACGGTCAGGCTCGGGGACGACATCAGGTCGCTGCCGGCGCTTTCTTCGATCGCGCGGATGGTCAGGGCGAGGGTCTCGCGGCTGAGGATATTGACGGTGCCGCTGTAGGTGTTCGCGATGCTGCCCAGATTCATGCCTCCCGGGAAGGTCGGGGCGACATTGGGGAAGGTCTGGGTGGTGTTGGTGGTGACGCCCGCTTGGGTCGTGATCTGACTGTTGATGGTGAGGTTCTTCGGAGCCGTGTTATTCTGCGCGAACACACGGTTGATCGAGCGCAGGTTGGTGCCGGCGGTGACGCCACCGTTACCCTCGACCGTGGGCGTCAGCGACCAGTTGACGCCGAGTTCGTTGAGCGCCTTCTGCTCGACTTCGATGAACTTGGCTTCGATGTGGACCTGCTTGATGTCGGAGTAGCGACGGATGATGTTCTTCACGCGGTCCAGGTTCTTCGGGCTGCCCGTGACGATGAGACGGGTGCCGTCGAACGAGAGGGTCGCCGGCGGCTCGAACGGGACGCCCGAGCGGATGAGGAAGCTCTTGATCGCCATTTCCTGCGGGTTGCCGTCGGTCGGACCAGCCGCGCCGGTGGCGCCGCCGAAGGGATTGGTGGCGCCGCCGCCGGGAGCGGTGGTGTTGAGGCCCTGACCGGTCATCTTGACGACGGCGGCCTGGGTCAGTTCGAAGAACTGGGTGTCGAGCAGGCTGTCGCCGGCGTCCTTGCGGACTTCGACGATACCCGAGGGGCTGACGGAGAAACTGTAGCCGACGCGCTTGCAGAGGTAGTCGAGGGCCTGGAAGACCGTGACGTCGCGGAGCTGCAGGTTGACGGTGGGGCTTTCGCCGCCGTCGGTGACGGGCACGATGTTCACGCCCTTCTGGTCCTTGTCGTAGGTCTGCGAGAGGCTCGAGAGCTTGGTGAGCGCGCGGTCCAGCGGTTCGTCGCGGGCGATGAAGCCTTCGGGCAGACGGATCGTCTTCATCTTCTCGGTCACCGGGTCATTGCCGTTGCCGAGGTCGGTCTTGGTGTTCTCGCGGTTGAAGACTTCGGGGAGCTTCCAGGTCTCATCGAGGAGCTCGAGCAGCTTGCCCTTGGTCACCCCGCGGTTCCACTGGCCGGAGTTCTCGGACAACATCTGGCGGATGCGGACCTGATAGGCCTTGGATTCGGAGTTGTTGGGCTGGTACTGGAGGACTTCGCGGTAGGCGTCGAGGGCTCCCTGGTAGTCGCCGTAGAGGTAGCGGGCGCGGCCCTTGACGAGCAGCTCGTTGACCTTTTCGTCCTTGTTACGGACGCCCGGGGAGAGTTCGTCGATGTTGCGGTAAGTCGGATTATCGCGCTTGGCGGCGAGCTCCTTCTGGAGACGTAGGACGGCCGGATCTTCCTCGCCCTTGAGCTTGGCGTATTCGGCGACAAGGGTGGTGGCGCGATTCATGTCGCGGGCTTCGATCGCGATGAGGGCGCGACGGGCGAGGGCCGAGCCCTTGGTCGCCTTGATGCGCTCCTTGAGATCCTTGTTGGAAAGGCTTTCGGCGCCGAGGGCGCGGTCGGCCGCATCGAGGTCGGAGATGGCCTTGTCGACGGAATCTGCGGTGCCCTTGCGGAGCAGCTTTTCAGCCGCGTCGATGGCATCGTCCTGCTTGGCGAGGGAGGCGGAGTTTTCCTTGGCGAGGCGCTTGACCTCGTCCTGGGCGGCGGAAGCACCGCCGGCATCGCGACGTACGGCGAGGTCCTGCTTGGCGAGGGAGATGGCGTCGCGGAGCTTCTGGGCGGCGGCGGTCGGAATCGTGGCGAGGGCGCCGCTGGCACCGTCGAGGATTTCCTGGGCGCGCTTGAGGTCGCCCGCGGCGATCTTGGCCTTGGCGGCATCGATGGCACGGGTGACTTCGTCGAATCGGTTCTGGTGGGCGGTCGCGACTTCGTCGAGCGCGCTGGGCGCGGCCGGAGCAACGGCGGGGGCCGGAGCGGCGGCCGTCGGAGCGGCGGCCTTGGCGTCGGCGGCCTGCTTGGCGGCGGCGGCCTCGGCGAGGGCCGCGTTGACGGAGGTCAGGCCTTCGTTGGCCCCCATGTCCTTGGGGTCGATCGCGAGGATCGCCTCGAACTTCTCCTTGGCGGTCTGGAGGTTGCCTTCATCGCGAGCCTTGAGAGCCTCGGCGAGCAGCA
Source organism: Verrucomicrobiota bacterium (assembly GCA_039797095.1). Taxonomy (GTDB): domain Bacteria; phylum Verrucomicrobiota; class Verrucomicrobiia; order Opitutales; family UBA953; genus UBA953. The sequence goes on along the minus strand of JBDKIN010000202.1, from coordinate 33,183 downwards.
TCGGCTTGCGCGCGGAAGCATCGCCATCTTGGGCGACGAGCGAGCCAGCGGCGAGCGCGAGTGCGAAAGCGGCCCAAGCGAGCTGCGAACGGTGGATTTTTTTCATGAGTGGGGGGCTTTGAAAATTATTTGGTGGTGGGAGCGCTCGACGCAGGGGCGGCGGGCTTGGTCTTAGGGACGGGGGGCGGGGGCGCCGGGACGACCAGCGTCTGCTGGTCGAAAGTCTTCTTACTGGGCCTCTTGGGGTTGAGGACGATGGTCTTCTCAAAAGTCACGCTCTTGGTCGGCAAGTCAATGCCTTTGACCACGAAGGTGGCTCCGTTGAGCTCAAACTTATCCCCAACCTGATGGAGGTTCTGGGCCCAGGAGGGGTCGTCGGTGGAGCGAAGGATGATGTCGACGCGTTTCTTGAACTCGAGGGGCTTCTCGTCGTCGATTTCGACGATCTGTCCAAATTGCCGGTCATCGACCGTCAGGATGTTGCGGACGTAAGGGAACCCGTCGGCGTCTTTGCCCTTCTCGACCCGGTAGGACTTCAGGGTAAGATAAGGGGCGTCGGGGATCGGGGTATTCAACTTACAGTCGTCGAGGTAACGGTTGGTCTTAACGTTCTTCAGGGAGAAGAGACGGTCTTCTTCCTTGCGGCTCGGCGGCAGCGAGGAGGAACTGAGCATGAAGGTGTAAGTGGGGTAGCCGACGGAGACGAGTTCCACGCCGAACGGCGGCAGGACGTCCGCCTTGCGGCTGCGCGGGACGTATTCCTTGGTCGCAGGATCCCAGGCCACGTCGATGGCGGTGAAAAGATCGTAGTCCCAGTTGTCTTCGTCTTCTTCGGGGCTCAGCCAGTCCTTGACGTTATCTTCGAGCGAAGCGCGAGGGGTGCCGGCGTAGGCGCCTCCGGCGGGCGGAGCCTGGCGGAGATTGTTGAGGATGGCGGTCTTGCCGTCCTCGTCGGGCACGGGCGGAGCGATCAGTCCCGGATTGAGGTAGACGGCGAGACCGGCGGCGAACAAGAGCGCGCCGAGGGAGACGAGAAGGATGTCCTTGCGGGAATTCATGACCGGAGTGCTTTATTTCTTGGGTTCGCCTTCGGTGCCGGCGGGAGCCTTCTCCTCGGGGAGCGAGAGGTAGTCGATCTGGACCACGAAAGCCGAGAGCTTACGCTGGACGACCGTGACACGGCGCTCATCCGGAGAGGCGGTGGTGGCGGCGGCCGGAGTGGCCGCAGCGGCGGGAGCCTGTTCGAAGAACGAGAGCGTCGCGGCGCCGGCGGCGGCCGGGGCGGCAGCGGCGGCCGGGGCGGCCACGGCGGGAGCACCCATGAGTTTCTCGAACTCCGGGGTCGTGGTACCGACGTCGATGGAAGTCACCGCGACCGGACGGCCGGAGTTGCGGATCTTGTTGACGAAGGTGCGCAGGGTCGCGGTGTGTCCGACGAAGCGGACGCGGAACGACAGGGCATCGACGAGGCCCGGGCGGGCGAGGGTGCGGACCGGCTTGAACTCATCGACTTCGTTGCGGGTGACTTCGCTGTCCGGACCATAGGTGCCGGCGCCAGGGCGGCCTTCCGGGATGAGGACGAACGTCTCGATGGGTTCGCGGTCGACGGACTCGATCAGCAGCGGCGAGCTGGCCGGACGGGATTCGATGAGCTGACGGACGAGGAAATCGATGATCTGGCGCTGCTGGTCGACCTTCTGGAAATCGCGCTTAGGTCCGGTGCCGGGATTCTGGTAATAGCGGTGGAAGCCGAAGGTGGTCGGCTCGTTGGGCGCCAGCTTCACGCCTTGGTCGGCCGCCTGCTTGCGCCAGCCGTCGACCGACTCGCGCAGCAAGGCGCTGAGCTCGGTGCCATTGGCGGTCGGCCGGCCGGAAATGGCCAGGTCAGGATTGCCCGCGATCGCGGCCCGGAGGTTGTCACGGTGCTTGGTGAGCTCGGCGACGTCGGCCTGGGCGGCCTTGACGTTGTCGTCGTTGAGGGAAACCGCCGGTTCGCCGGGACCGAAGGAGTGGCCGCCCAAGAGGGCCGCCTCGATGTTGGTGCTGCGACGCAGGGACTCGGAGGTCTCGACGCCACCGCTGTAAGCGAGGTAAGCCATGACGAGCCCGGCGAGGAAAGCCCCGCCGAGGACGATGAGTCCGAGGTTGAAACCAAGATTCTTCTTGAAAGCGTTCATGGTCTTAGAGGGCCTTTTCCTTTTGGATGACGAGGGAGAGGGTGGCCTTCGGGGTCCGGATGGTGTTCTGGTCCGTGACGCTGATCTCGTTCTCGGGGATATTGGTCACGTAAGGCGACTTGCGCAGGGCCTCGACCAGCCGGGAGATGTGCACCTTCTCGGGGGCGGAGCGATAACGCTTCTCATCGAGCGGCACCTCGGTGAACAGGAAGCGGACGGAAAGGACGACCTTGGTGACGACGACAGGGGGAGCCGGCGGCTGCCCGTCCGTGGCCGGAGCCGACGGGAGCGTCTCATACTTCACGTGGAGGTCCTCGATCCAGGTGTTCTTGCAGGTCCCGACGCGGGCCTGGAGGTCGCCGAGGAAGGCCGGCCAGTTGGAACGGTTGAGGATGACGTGCTCGAGTTCCTTGCACTTGGCGGCGAGGTCAGCGGCCTGCTTCCGGGATTCTTCGATGGAGGAGCGGCGGCCGGCGAGCTCGGTCTGGCGCTTCTGGACTTCGTCGATCTGCTGCTTGTTCCAGCCTTCGGAGGAAGCAAGGGCCAGCCAGACGCAGAAAGGAGCGGCGGCGGCGAGCGCGGCGGCGGCGAGCAGGCGCGGCTTGCGGGCGTCGAAGGCCTGCTGGGCGGCGATGTCGCGCGGGATGAGGTTGACGCCGCTGGGCTGAGGCAGCACGAGGCGGGCGGCCTCGCCGATGACCTCGGTGATCTGATGCTTCGCGCGCTGGAGCTGGTCGGCGGTGATGCCTTCGCCCGGGGTGATGACGGAAGAAGGATCGAAAGGCTCGACGCCGAGACGGAGGGTCTCGCAGAGCTGTTCGGCGAGGCCGGGGACCTGCGAACCGCGGCCGGTGATGAGGATGCGGGCCGGCTGACGGCCGTTGGCGCCGCGGCGGACGTTGATGAGGCGGCGATTGATGTCCTGCGCCAGGCGACGGATGAAGGTCTGCGCGTTGGCCTGCAGGACGGCGACCTGCGGGTCGGACTCGGCGAGCTGGAGGACGCCGGAGAAGTAACCTACCTTGATGGCCTCGGAGGTGGCGAAAGGCTGGCCGGTGTTATCCGAGATGCCCTGCGTGAGCAGGTTGCCGCCCATGTTCGTGGCGGTCTGGATGTTGACGCCGCTCGGACCGACGAAGCTGAGCGTGGTGGAGCGGGCGCCGACGTTGACGATGAGGACTTCTTCGGCGGCCGAACCGCCGCCGAGGCGGAAGGCCTGGCTGTCGAGGAGAGGCGCCGCCTGGATCGACATGGGCCGGAGGCCGGTCGACGTCACCAAGTTCGCGATACGCGTGGCGACTTCGGTACGCAGGGCGAAGAGCAGGACTTCGGCTTCGACGCCGTCGGAAGCCATGAGCTGGCTGTCCCAGATGACTTCGTTGAGCGGATAGGGGATGGCGTTCTGGGCCTCGAAGGCGACGATCTGAGCCTGCTTGGCCTTCTCGACCTGCGCGACCTTGAGCGGCTTCTGGAGGAGCAGGAAAGCCGGGGCGATGACGGTGACGCGGCCCTTGAGTCCGTGCTGGTTGACCAGGTTGGCGAGCGCGGCGATAGCCGCGTTCAACCACTCTTCGTCGCCGGTCAGGCCGGGGGCGATCTCTTCGACGTAGAACTGCTCGAGGACGAGCGTGCCGGCGGCGGCGGAGAACTGCGAGACCGAGACGTTAGACGCGGCGAGATTGACGATGGTGGCCTTCTTCTGGCTCATACGGGAAAGAGTGGGGAGGGATTAGCGCGACCCGGAGTCTTCCCGGATGAATTCCGGCTGCGGCGAACCTTGGGGCAGGCTGTCGTAGAAAGCGGCGGGGACGAGGTAATGGGGGCGAAGCATGCCGGAAGTGGCGGAGACGGCACGGTCAGCCTGGGGGCGGGCTAGGTCGAAGTTCTTCTTATCGAGGAAAAACTTGTGCAAAGCATTGCCCATGTCCGCGACCGGGCGACCGTTCTCGGAGAAGAGAGGCTGTTCGCTGCCGGCGACCTCCACTTGGACGTAGTAGTAGTCGGGCTGCATCTTCAGGCGGTCGCGCTTGATGATATCGCCCGGCAGGTAGAAATAAACGGAGCGATCGGTGTTCACCTCCATGGTCAGCACCGTCGCGGAGGAACGATAATAAGCGAACTCCTCGGCGGTCGTGGTGCCGATCGGCTTGAAGATGAGGGTCAGGGTCACCTTCACCTTGTCCACCCAGCCCTTATTGACGGGCTTCTTCGGGCCGGCTTCAGCCTCCGGAGCGGCCTTGGCATCCGGATTGAAATTCGCGTGGAGTTCGACCTGCGTCCGGATCCAAGGATTCTGCTGACCGCCGAGTTTGACCGGATCGAAGTGGACCGAACGCACGTTGACGGCGCTTTTGCCCGCGTTGGCATCGGCCTTTCCCGCCTGGGCGAGGAGACCGGCTACGGGCAAGCAGAACGCCATTAGGCTGGCAAAAACAGCACGTACTTGGGGCATGGGAAGGGGCAATGTGTCTTTCGCCGATGCGGGAGGCAAATGCAAAAACAGGCACATCGGGAACAATTGTTTAATGCAAAAATCTTGCGTCTAAACCCTAAGCCTGAAGCATCGTTTTTTGCGTGCGCCTCCTCCGCTTCATCCTTTGCTTCGTGCTGCTATCGGCGGCGGCGTTCGCCGACGCCGCCGAGCCGGCCAAGCCTTTGGTCGTTACCAGCTTCACGATCGTCGCTGACTGGGTACAAGTCATTGGAGGTAAACAATTTGAGCAGGTTAATCTTGTCCCTTCCCATAGCGAAACCCACGGCTACCAACTGAGCGCCCGGAATGCCCGCGACCTCCGTCGGGCCAGCCTGATCGTCGGCATGAGCCCCACGCTTGAGCCTTGGCTGGAAGCCTGGGCCAAAGCCAACGACCGTACCCCTCGCTTGCTCTGGCTGTTCGATGACCGCAAGGGCGACCACCTAGGCCATGCCCACGGCTCGGATCCTCACGCCTGGACGGACCCGGCCGAGGTAACGAAAATGACCCGCGCCCTCGCGACTCGTCTCGGAACCGTCGGCTCAGCTGAATTAATAGAAATATCTTATAATCAGTATGTTAAAGAGGTCGAGCGCGTGGATCAGGAGCTCCGCCGGCTGTTCGCGACCTTACCGACGAATCGGCGCAGTCTGGTGACCCAGCATGCCAACCTCGGACACTTCGCCGAAACCTATGGACTGCGGATCGCCCGTACGATCCTCGCGAGCAGTTCCGCCGAATCGGCCGACCCCTCGGCCCGCCACTTCTCCGAACTCCTGGCCCTTATCCGGCGCGAGGGTATCCGGGTCATCGTCACCGACGCTGGACAAAGCGACATATTCGCCCGACGCCTGGCCGAAGACGCCGGAATCCCTCCCCCGCTGAGCCTTTCCTTCGAATACCTTGAAGCAGCGGGCCGCCCGGGTGACAGTTGGACCGGCATGATGCTCCTTAATGGCCGCCGCCTCCATGAGGCCCTATCCACCCGATGACCCCGTTCTGGCGACGGCTCACCCAGCAGGTCGGCGACGCGGCCTTCGCGTTCCTGCCCACGCTCCCCTACTCCCGCCCGGACAAGCAGGACTGCGCCGGTGAAGCGGTCGTCGCCCGCGGCCTGTCAGCCGGCGCCCGCGCCGATGGCCCGCCAGCATTCCGTGAGGCCGATTTCTCCATCCCCTGCGGATGCCGCACGGCCCTGATCGGTCCCAACGGCTCCGGCAAATCCACCCTCCTCCGCGTCCTGGCCGGACTCGTCCCGCCGCAAGCCGGCGAAGTCCTCGTCGCCGGCGCGCCGCCCGCGCTGGGTCGCAGCCGGATCGCCTATCTCTCGCAACGCCCTCAACTGACGGAAGGCTTTCCCCTGAGGCTCCGCCGCCTGGTGCAGATGGGCACGTACGCCCACCACGGCTGGTTCGAGGAATGCCGCCACGGCGAGGCAGCCGTCGACCGGGCCCTCGCGCAGCTGGGCCTGACGGAACTGGCCGACCGCCCGGTGCACGCGCTTTCCGGCGGCCAGCTGCAACGCGCGCTCATCGCCCGCGCCTTCGTGCAGGGCGCCGAGGTGCTGCTGCTCGACGAACCGTACGCCGCGCTCGATGCCGCGAGCCGCGAGATCATCGAACGCTTCCTCTTCGACCAAGGCCACGCCTTCACGGTCCTGATGGCCACGCATGACCCGGCCGACCTCGCCCGCTTCGACCGCATCCTCGAACTGCGCGACGGCGCCGTGCGCACGAAGCACGCCTGCTCGGGCCACGACCACCGCCATGCCTGATCTCCTGCTCGAGCCGCTGTCGGAACCCTTCTTCGTGCGGGCGCTCCTCGCCGTCGCCCTCGGCGGCGTGACATGCGCCTGCCTCGGCGCCTACGTGGTGCTGCGCCGCATGGCGTTCGTCAGCACCGCCCTCACCCACTCCATCCTGCCCGGCGTGGTCGGCGCCCTGCTGCTCGGCTTCTCGCCCTACCTCGGCGCGCTTGCGGCCGCCCTGCTCACGGCGGGCGGCGCGGCCTGGCTCGCGGCGCGCAAGGGCGCCAGCGAGGACAGCGCCATCGGCGTGATGCTTTCGGTGATGTTCGCGGCGGGCGTCGCGCTCATGCAGCAGGCGAACTCGTGGCGCGACTTCGCCGGGCTGCTGTTCGGCAGCGTGGTAGCGGTCGGCGCGGACGACCTCAAGGTGATCGCGGCGACCACGGTCGCGGTGCTCTTCGGCCTGCGCGTCCTGCACAAGGAACTGGAGCTGGCCTCCTTCGACGAAGAATACGCGTCGCTGCTCGGCGCGCGTCCCGGCCTCATGCGCGTCGTGCTGCTCGCGCTCGTCGCGCTCGGCGCGGTGTCTTGCGTGAGCCTCGTCGGCGCGCTCCTGACCACGGCGCTCTTCGTGATCCCGGCGGCGACGGGCGTCCTGCTCGGCCGCACGGTCCCGCAAGTCATGGCCTGGGGCGTCGGCTGCGCGCTCGCGGGCGGCGTCGCCGGCCTGTATCTTTCGTATTACCTGCCGGCGGTGCCGTCGGGCGCCGGCATCGTGCTGTGCTGCGCGCTGCCTTATCTGGCCGCCCGGCTTTTCGCGCCGCGCCGCTGATCAGAAGCGCGGCGGGCGGAGGCAGAGGGGCGGACCGAGCACCTCGCGGGCGACGATCGCCTGGCGCAGCGCGGCCGCGCCGCGGAACTGCGAACGGGAAAGCGCGCGGGCCGGACGGGTGACCACGAGGTCCGACGCGTCGAGATGCGGCGTGGCCGCCGGACGCGCCGGACCTTCGGCGGATTCTTCGGATGCTTTCGCGGCAGGCTTGGTCGCGACGCGCGGCTTGCGCACGCGGCGCGGGATGGGCGGCGGCGCGGCCATGGCCGTCGGCGCCGGCTGCTCGGCCTTCGCCTTCAGCTGCTGATAGGCCCACACGGCGAAACCGCCGGCGGCCAGGAGCACCTTCAAGATGAGCGCGCCTTCCATGCTCAGGCCTTGGTGCCGGGCGCGGGACCGTCACCGGCGATGCCCTTGCGCATCTCGGTATCGGAGCGGAGGTTCTCGAGGCGCTGGAAATCAAGGTAGCCCATGCGGCCCGAACGCAGGGCCTCGGCGAGGGCCTGCGGGATCTGGGCTTCGGCCTCGACGACGCGGGCCCGCATCTCTTCGACGCGGGCGCGCATCTCCTGCTCGAGGGCCACGGCGGCGGCGCGACGGATCTCGGCCTGGGCCTGCGCCATGTTCTTGTTCGCGTTGGCCTGCGCTTCCTGGAGGGTGGCGCCGATGTTCTCGCCGACGTCCACGTCGGCGATGTCGATCGACATGATCTCGTAGGCCGTGTTGGCGTCGAGGCCGCGCTCGAGCACGGTCTTGGAGATGCGGTCGGGGTTCTCGAGGACGAACTTGTAGCTCTCGGAGGAGCCGATGGTCGTCACGATGCCTTCGCCGACGCGGGCGATGATGGTCTCTTCCTGCGCGCCGCCGACGAAGCGGTCGAGGTTGGTGCGCACGGTCACGCGGGCCTTCACCTTCACCTGGATCCCGTCCTTGGCCACGGCGTCGATGGTGGTGCGGCCGCTGGAAGGATTCGGGCAGTCGATGACCTTGGGGCTCACGGAAGTAAGGACGGCTTCGAGCACGGACTTGTTCGTGCCGCGGGTGGCGATGTCGATCGCGCAGGCGCGGTTCCAGTCGAGGTGCAGGCCGGCCTTCTGCGCGGCGATGAGCGCCTGCACGGTCTGCACGATGTTGCCGCCGGCGAGGTAGTGGGCGTCGATCTTCTCGACGTCGACCGAGAGGCCGGCCTTGGTGGCGGCGATCTTGGCGTCGACGATCACGCTGTAAGGCACGCCGCGCAGGCGCATGCCCACGAGGTCGAAGATGCCGACCTCGGCGCCGGCGAGACGGGCGCGGACCCAGACGGCCAGGAAGGTGAGCAGGAAGAGGACGAGCAGGAGCAAGGCTCCGGCGGCGACCCAGATGACGACGTTAGGGATATCCATGGTGGTAAGCGGGGGAAGGTTCAGCGCGCGCGGCGGACGGTGACGCGGCCGGCGCCGGCTTCGACGACGACGACGGGGGCGCCGCGTTCGACGAAGCCGTCGAGCGAGAAGGCTTCGAGCAGCGCGCCGTCGACCTCAGCGGTGCCGGAAGGAGCCAACACGGTCACGGCCTTGCCGGTCTTGCCGACATACACCGCGAACCCCGCGGCGGCGGGGACGGCGGCGCCGTCGTTGCTGCTGACGTTGATCATCGCGCGGCCGATGCCGGTCTGCGGCAGGAGCCGGCGGAAGGCGAAGAACTCCAGGGCGAGGACGACGAGGAAAGCCAAGCAGAAGAGCGCGCAGGTGAGCGCGCCCGCGGCGGCGGAGAGATAGATGCCGGCGAACGAGACGGCGGCGCCGACAAACCCGAGGAACACGGTCGGCAGGAAGAATTCGGCGGCGATCAGGAGCAGGCCGGCGACGAGCAGGCTGACCGGCAACACAAGGGAGACTTCATCCATGCCGTGACGATGCCGCGGCCGGGCGGCCTTTCCAATCTTTTCCGAAACCCCTGACTACAAAGACGGGGCGTGGTTATAAGGCCCCCTGTCTCGCTTGCGGAACCGCACCCGCCCGCCCTAGCCTGCCCCATGCCCAAGAAACCCGCCGCCCCCCGCCGTAGCCGGATCAAGGAAGCCCACCACGTCCTAGAAGACGCCTTGCGTAAGGCCGGCGAAGGCCGACCGGGCGACCAGGCCCAGGTCCACGGACAGGTCGCGAAGTCCCTCGGGGTCTCGCCGTCGATGCTGTACAAATGGCGCGAGCCGGCGGATCAAGGCAGCGGCCAGCCCAACCCGCTCCACCGCACAGCCCAGCTCATCGTGCTCACCGGCGACACGCGCATCCTCGACTGGCTGGCGGAGAAAGCCGGCGGGCAGTTCACGCCGGTCGAGACCGAACCCGCCGCCGGCGCCCTCGACCAGGCGGCCAACACGCTCGTCCGCGAATTCGGCCTGCTCATCGCCGACGTGGCCGACGCCATCGCCGACCGACGCGTGACGCCGGACGAGACGCAGGCCCTCCGCACCAAGTGGAACGGACTGCGCAAGCGCGCCGAGACGTTCGTCCGCCGCTGCGAGAAAGGCGACTACGGGGCCGACAAGTGAGCGTTTTCGCTTTCCCCGCCCCCGCGAAAAGGTAACCAGAAGCCATGGCCGAATTCACCATCCGCCCCTACGGCGACCCGGTCCTCCGGGCGGTGGGCGAGCCCGTGCGCGAATTCGGCGCCCCCCTCCGTACCCTCGGCGACGCGATGCTGCGCGCGATGAAGACCGCCAAAGGCATCGGCCTGGCCGCCCCGCAGGTGGGACTTTCCTTGCAGCTCTTCGTGATGGACGTGCATGACGAGGACTTCGCGCCCGTACTCGACGGCAAGGAGCGCCGGCCCGAGGATATCATGCCGATGCTGCTGGCCAACGCGACGGTGACCGTACCAGCGGGCGAACCGGATACGTACACCGAAGGCTGCCTTTCGTTCCCGGGCATCACGGGCGACGTCGAGCGCGTGGAACGGGCGATCGTACGCTACCGCGACGCCGACGGCGCGCCCCATGTCCTCGAGTGCGCCGGCCTGCTCGCGCGCTGCGTGCAGCACGAACATGACCACTGCCAGGGCGTGCTCTTCATCGACCGGATGACGCGCGCCCACCAGCTGCTGACCGCCGCGAAGGTGAAGAAGCTCAAGCGCGCGACGACCGCCGAGATGAAGGCGGCGCGCAAGCAGGCCTGATCACTTCACGCCGGGAGCACCGACGCGGAGCGTCAGCGGACCGACGGCCACCGCGGCGCCGCCGGCGGGGATGCCTTGGACGCTGAAAGCGAGGACGACCACGTTGGGACCGGCGGCCGGCGCTTCGACCGCGGTCGCGCGCCACTTGGCGCCGACGTCGCCACCGGCCGGACCGCCGCCGGCGACGATCGCGACGTAGGGGTCGCCCGCGACGGACAGCTTGCTCTGCGTCAGGCAGAGATGGGTCAGCAGCGCGGAGCCCACGGGGTGGCTGTCGCGCTCGAAACCGAAAGTCCATTCGCCGCTCTGCGTGAGGCGCGGGATGAAGCTGCGCTCATCGCGCAAGGCGACGGTGCCGACGACGGGCGTGGCGCCCGTGTGGGTCAGGACAAGCTCGGAGGCGATGATACGGAAGGAATGGGCGTCAGCGAGGCGTAGGAAAAGCAGGGTCTGCGCGCCATCGGCGCCGACGGCGTACTGCTCGGCCCAGAGCACGGCGAGCTGCTTGGGCGCGGTCGCGGGCTTGAGGCCCTTCGACAAGGCGGGCGCGGCCGGCGCGACGGCGGGCACGTAAGCATAACCTTCGGCCGGGACGGCGGCCAAGGCGACGCCGGTGCGACGCGACCAGGCGGCGCGGAGGTCGGAGGTAAGTTCGGCGGGACGTTCGAGGCCGGCGGCACTGACACGCAACGAGCCGATGAGGTGGGCGGAGAGGTAACCGAGGTCGACGGCCTGCTTGTGCAGACGGCCGACGGCGGCGTCGAGGCCGGCGGGCGGCGCGGCGGCAGTGATCTCGAAAGTGAAATCGACCGGCTTCATCTTCTCGGCCACGCGCTGAGCCGCGGCCAGACGGAGACGATTCAGGGAAGGCGCGGCCTGCTTGACCTGCGCGTTGCCTTCATCGATGATCTTCTGGGCCCGGACCTTGATCTGCTCCGGCGTCTCGGTGAGTCCGCCGGTCTTCGCGCCCTTGGTCGCGGCGGCCGCCGCGATGCTGGTGTCCATGATGCTCTGTCCCTGCTTGATGCGCGCCTGGCCTAAGGTGGTGATGCGCATGGCGTTATGCCATTCGGCGAGCTCGGCCGGCTTCAGCTGACGCACGACTTCCACGTCGGTGACGGTGGGCGGGGCGACCGGCTCGCCTGCGGCGAGCATCAGGAGGGAGGCGAGGAGCGCGAACATGGGGGTTAGGATTCGTCGAATTTACGGGCGAAGAGGGCTTCCATCTCGGTCAGGAGAGCGGCGGAATCCTTGCCTTTGGCGGAGAAGCGTAGCTTCGAACCCAGACCGGCGGCCAGCATCATGAGGCCCATGATGCTCTTGCCGTTCACCGACTCGTCATCCTTGGAGACGGTGATCTCGACGTCCGGGTACCGGTTGGCCAGGCGGACGATCTGAGCGGCCGGACGGGTGTGGATACCCATGCGGTTCTGGACGGTGAATTCGCGGGCCGAAGCCTCGTGGGTTTCTTCCATAGATAAAGAGGGCCTGGGAGAGGACTCACAGGATAGGTCAAGGGGGAGGCCCCCCGCAAGTCGGGTCAAGGCAAATTGACCCGATGGGAGGGGACGCTTGACCTTCCTCGCCAGACCCCTCCAATCCAACCAAACGAACTACCGTGGCCAAGCCCGCTGTCCTTACCCACCCCGAATCCCTGAAGCGCCCTGCCGGGCCTTCCGAATACGCCAAGGATCCGGTCAACGCCTCGATGTCCAAGGCCGAGAAAATCGCCCTTTACACGAAAATGGCCCGTATCCGCCATTTCGAGCAGCGCTGCATCCGTATCTACCAGCAGGGCAAGATCGGGGGCTTCCTCCACCTTTACGTCGGCCAAGAGGCCGTCGCCGCCGGGACGATCTCCCTGCTGGGCAAGCACGACCATATCATCACGGGCTACCGCGACCACGGCCACGGCCTGATGGTCGGCATGGGGATGAACGAGTGCATGGCCGAACTGACCGGCCGCGTCACCGGCTGCTCCCAGGGCAAAGGCGGTTCGATGCACTATTTCGCCCCTGATAAGAACTATTGGGGCGGCCACGGGATCGTCGGTGGCCAGGCCCCGCTCGGCACGGGCCTCGCCTACGCCGTCAAGTACATGGGCCTGAAGGGCAGCTGCCTCGCCTACATGGGCGACGGCGCCGTCAACCAAGGCGCGGTCCACGAAGCCTACAACCTGGCGGCCCTCTGGGACCTGCCGATGATCTTCGTCATCGAGAACAATGGCTACTCCATGGGCACCTCCCAGGAGCGCTCCACCGCCCACCCGGGCTGCCTCGCCAAGCGCGCCGAAGGCTACGGCATGGCCTGGGACGTCATCAACGGCCACGACGTCTACGAAGTCCGCGCCAAGACGGCCATCGCCCTCAAGCGCGCCCACGAGGAGTCCAAGCCGACCGTCCTCGAGATCTTCACCTACCGCTACTTCGGCCACTCCATGGCCGACCCGGACAAGACCTACCGCGACAAGGAAGAGATCAAGGAATACCGCGAGAAGAAGGACCCGGTCCTCGCCTTCGAACAGGAACTCCTGCGCGAGAAGGTCCTCACCCCCGAACTTTCCCAGGAGATCAACGACGCCGCGATGGCCGAGGCCGACAAGGCCGCCGTCTTCGCTGACGAGTCGCCGGACCCCACCGTCGCCGACATCACCAAGCACATCTACTGGGAAGAGGACAACCGCGGTCCGGACACGACCAGCCGCGGCACCATCATCTTCGAATAATCCTTCTTCGCACCTACTGTCATGGCTGTCATTTCCTACCGCGAAGCGCTCCGCGCCGCGATGCGCGAAGAACTCAAGCGCGACGACAAGGTCGTCCTGATGGGCGAAGAAGTCGCCCAGTTCAACGGCGCCTACAAGGTGACCGAAGGCCTCCTGAAGGAGTTCGGGCCGAAGCGCGTCGTCGACACCCCGATCTCCGAAGCGGGCTTCATCGGCCTCGGCATCGGCGCCTCGATGCTCGGCATCCGCCCGGTGATGGAACTGATGTTCTGGTCCTTCTCGTACGTCGCTTTCGACCAGATCGTGAACAACGCCGGCAATATCCGCTACATGTCCGGCGGCCTCATCAACTGCCCGATCGTCATCCGCGGTCCGGCCAACGGCGGCACCAACGTCGGCGCCACCCACTCCCACACGCCGGAGGCCATCCTCGCCTCCCACCCGGGCATCAAGGTCGTCTGCCCGGCCACCCCGTACGACGCGAAGGGCCTCCTCAAGGCGGCCATCCGCGACAACGACCCGGTCTACGTGATGGAGAACACCATCCTCTACAACGACAAGGGCGAAGTGCCGGACGAAGACTACATCGTGCCGCTCGGCGTCGCCGACGTGAAACGCGAAGGCACCGACCTCACGATCGTGGCCCACGGCCGCGCCGTCATCACGAGCCTCAAGGCCGCCGAGATCCTCGAGAAGGAACACGGCGTCAGCGTCGAGGTCGTCGACCTCCGCTCGATCCGGCCGCTCGACGAGGAGACCATCCTCGCCTCCGTCCGCAAGACGCACCGCGCCCTGCTGGTCGAAGAGAACAAGCCCTTCTGCGGCGTCGACGCCCAGGTGGCCTACCTCATCCAGTCGAAGGCGTTCGACGAGCTCGACGCCCCGATCCACCGCGTGTCCTCGATCGACGCCCCGCAGATCTACTGCAAGCGCATGGAAGACCAGCAGCTCCCCGACGTGAACCGCGTCGTCCGCGAAGCCCTCAAGGTCCTCGCCTAATCTCCTCCCCTCTCAAATCCGATGGCTGAAATTATCGATATGCCGAAGCTCTCCGACACGATGTCGGTGGGGACTTTGGTGAAATGGAACATCAAGGAAGGCCAGACCGTGGCCTTCGGCGACATCCTGGGCGAAGTCGAGACCGACAAGGCCACGATGGAGCTCTCGTGCACCGTCCCGGGTACGATCCTCAAGATCTACGCACCCGCCGGCTCGCAGCTGCCCGTCGGCGCGCCGATCTGCGCCATCGGCAAGAAGGGCGAAGCCGCCCCTGAGCCTTCCGCTCCGGCCCCCAAGGCCGCCGCTCCCGCGACCGCCGTCCCGGCGATCCCTGAGAAGACCGACGTGAGCTGCATCCCGGCCGCTCCTTCTTCTTCCGGCTCCGTCGCTCCGCAGTCCGACGCCTCCCGCGCCAAGGCCTCGCCTTACGCGAAGCGCATGGCTGAGAAGGCCGCGCTCAACGTCGCCGCCCTTGCCGGCACCGGCCCCGGTGGCCGCGTCGTCGGACGCGATGTCGCCGCCGCCGCTTCGGCTCCGGCCGTCGCCGCTCCTTCCGGTCCGCTCAACGTCGCGGTCGCTCCGCCTGCCGACGGCAAGGGCATCCAGCCCGACGCCGACGTCCCCGTGGGCGGCATGCGCCAGACGATCGCCCGCCGACTCCTGGAGTCCAAGGTCACCGTCCCGCACTTCTACCTCGAAGTCGAAGTCGACGCCGCTCCGCTCATGGCGATGCGCGAATCGCTGAACAAGCGCCTCGCCGAAGCCGGCGCCGACGCGATCAAGCTCTCGGTCAACGACTTCATCCTGAAGGCCTCCGCCGAAGCCCTCCGCCGCGTCCCCGCGGTCAACGCCTCCTGGGCCGGCACGAGCATCCGCACCCACGGCGCGGTGCACCTCTCCTTCGGCGTCGCCCTCGAAGACGGCCTGGTCACTCCGGTCATCCGCGACGCGCACGCCAAGACCCTGAAGGACATCGCCGTCGAGGCGAAGTCCCTCATCGGAAAGGCCCGCTCGAAGAAGCTCACGCCGAACGAGATGTCGGGCTCGACCTTCACGGTCACCAACCTCGGCATGTACGGCGTCACCGGCTTCTTCGGCATCATCAACGTGCCCAACGCCGCGATCCTCTCCGTCGGCGCGACCATCAAGAAGCCCGTCGTCGACGCCCAGGACCGCCTGGTCATCGGCCACCGCATGGTGATCGGCCTCTCCGGCGACCACCGCGTGGTCGACGGCGCCAACGGCGCGCAGTTCCTCCAGGCGCTCAAGCAGCTCCTCGAAGAACCGGCGCTGATGCTGATCTGAGCGGAAGAAAAGCCCTTCCGAAACCCGGGCCCGCGAGGCGCCCGGGTTTTTTGTGCCTGCTCAGAACGTGCGCACCGACGACAGGCCGCCGTCCACGTGCAGGACCTGGCCGGTCATGAAACGGCTGTGACCGGAGAGCAGGTGCGCGACGAGCGCGGCCATGTCTTCGGAGCGGCCGACCTGCTGGAGCGGGTGACGCTTCCCGGCGGCTTCCTTCTTGAGGTCGGAGTTGAGCAACGCGCCGGCGAGCGGCGTGTCGGTCAGTGACGGCGCGATGACGTTCACGCGGATGGTCGGCGCCCATTCGGCGGCAAGGCTCCGGGCCAGCGCTTCGACCGCCCCTTTGGAGGCGGCGATGCTCGCGTGCATCGGCATGCCCTGCGCGACGGCGACGGTGGAGAAGAGCACGACGGACGCATTGCCCGAGGCCTTGAGCGCGGGGAGCGCCGACTGGAGCGCCGCGATGGCGCCGAAGAGGTTCACCTGGAGGTCGCGCTGGAAGTCTTCAGGCGTGAGGCGATGGAACGGCTTGAGCGAGATGGAGCCGGGGAAGTACACGAAACCGTCGAGGCGCTCGGGCCAGGCGAGCGGGCCGGGAGCGGCGGCGTCGAACGGTTGCGCGACGATCCCGAGGTCGGCGAGCTTCTCGGGCGAACGGCAGGCGGCGTGGACCGTATGTCCGTCGGACTGGAGCTGCGCGACGGTCGCGCGGCCGATGCCGGAGGTTCCGCCGATGATCGCGATGTGCTTGGACATGAGCGTAAGGTTGCGGGCCTGCCTTCCGGGTCAAATGACCGACGTCTTTTCCGGGTACGAAAAAGGCCGGAGGCGAACCTCCGGCCTGATGCGGACGACCTTGCGGCCGCTTACTTCTTCTTGGGGGCCGCGGGCTTGCGCGGGGCCTTCTTATCCTGGTTCGCCTTGAGTTCTTCCTCGGTGAACTTGGAGACGACGCCGGCAGCGGGGACTTCCGCCTTCGCGGTCCAGACGATCGCGTTGAGGACGAGGGTGCGCTGACTGTCGTTAGCCCAGCCGGCGTGGTAATGGCCGCCGGTGAAGCCGAAGCCACGACCGCCGTCCTTGCGCTCGACGGCCCAGGCGACGACCTGCGGCTTCTTCTCCTCGAGGACGAGCTTCTTCACGTCCGGGTTACCGGAGTGCGGTCCATCGCCGCGGCTCATGGTCTCGGCCGGAGCGACCGCGGACAGGAGCGGGGTGACGCCTTCCATCCCGTCACGGAAGCGCATGTTGAAATACCACTCGTCATTGGAGCCGAACGGCTTCACGCCCCGGCTGGCCGGGTGATCAGGGATCACCTTGAAGTCGGCGGTCCAGTGCGGGTTCACGGACCAGTGCTGCTCGAAGTAACCGCCGAGCCAGTCCTTGAACTCGAGGGCGCCCTTGCCCTTGGAGGAACGGCCGGCCGGCGGCGGACTCACAGGCTTGCCGTCGGCGCTCAGCCAGCCGGCGCGCTCGTAGGCGGGCTCGACGGCGTAGTGCAGGCAGACAAAACCGGTGCCGGCCGCCATCTTCTTGGCGAGCTGATCGAGGTGCGGAAGGGCCGGGTGGCCGCCGCCGCCATCGGAGTAGATCACGATCGTGTCGGCCTTGGCGACGCGCTCGTCAGAAGGCCATTCGCCGTTGAGGGAGACGTCGACGTCGACGAGGTCGGCGGCGCCCTGCTTCAGGCCGGAAGCCAGGAGCTGTATGCCGGCGTTGTGCTCGTGCTCGCCGGCCGGGTGGCTCGGACGTCCGGCGATGAGAAGGACGTTCTTCTTGTCCGCGGCCGAGACGAACGCGGCCGAAAGCAGGAGGAAACTGAGGAGAGATTTCTTCATGATGGGTTATTTGATCTCCTTGAGGACGAGGTCCTTGAACTGGACGACCATGGGCGGGCCGGCGTGGAGCTGGAGGGCGAGCAGGCCCTGCTTGGCGCCGACCGCGGTCTCGTCGGTGACGTCGACGGTCTGGACGCCGTTGATGAAGTGCTGCAGATGGCCGCCCTTCGCGACGACGCGGTATTCGTTCCACGCCTCGGCCTTGATCTTGGCCTGGATCTCCTCGGTCTTGCCGAGCGAACCAGTGACTTCGATCTTCGGCTTCTTGGCGTCGGCGCCTTCCTTGATGACGACCTTCTCGCCGCGCTTGGCGAGGATGCCGCGACCCTTCTCCTCATACAGGATGCCGGAGTAGGTCTTGCCCGCCTCGAAGTCGCCCTGGTAGCCGGAGATCACGAAGCCCTTCGCGTCGACGAGCTTGCTGCGGTACTGGACGCCGGAGTTGCCGCCGACGATCTTGTACTGGAACGTGAGCTCGAAATCGGCGACTTCGCCTTCCCACACGAGGAAGGTGTTGCCCTTGGTGGGCTTCTCCTTGGTCGTGCGGCCGGTGATGACGCCGTCTTCGACGGACCAGAAATCCAGGCCTTTCCAGCCCGTGAGGTCCTTGCCGTTGAAGAGGTTCTTGTCCTCGGCGGAGACCGACGCGCAGAGCGCGGCGAGCGCGAAGAAGGGGGTGAGCAGCTTCATGAGGCGGGGGCGCGGGAGCTTACTTCTTGCGGCCGAAGAAGCGGTGCAGGTTCTTGAGGCCCTTCACGGCGATGTCGTCGCGGCGGGGCTCCATGGCGCGCCAGATGGCGGCGGCGCGGGCGATGACCTTGACGTCGGTGGTGAAGGATTCGATGACGACCTCCTGCTTGTAACCGATCTTCTTCAGGGCGGCGACGATGGGCTTCCAGTCGAGCGAGTCGTTGCCGGGGGTGCCGCGGTCGGTGCCGCAGGCGTGGAAGTGACCGAGGTGCTTGCCGGCCTTGAGGATGGCGGCGGCCTGGTTCTTCTCCTCGATGTTCATGTGGAACGTGTCGAGGTGGAGCTTCACGTTCGGAAGGTTGATGGCCTTGACGAGGCGCAGGCCTTGGTCGCAGGTGTTGAGGAAGTCGGTCTCGAAGCGGTTCAGCGGCTCGATGTCGAGCTCGACACCCTTCTTCTGGGCGTGCTTACCGAGGACCTTGAGGTTCTTGACGACGAGCTTGAAATGCTTGGCCTTGGTCTTGTCGTCATGGGCGCCGATGAGGCCGACGACGGAGTAGAGCGGGCCGATGAGGCGCGGGCAGCCCATCTCGGCGGCCTGGTCGATCAGGGCCATGATGTACTTGCGGCCGTTGGCCTGGTCCTTGGCGGAACCGCGGAGGTCACGGCCCGGGCCCATGGCGGCGCAGATGGAGCCGATGGCGATGCCGGCCTTGGCGGCGGCGGCCTTGAGGAACTTCGGGTCGACGTGCGAAGGATCCTCGATCGGAATTTCGACGGAATCGAAGCCCCAGTTCTTGAGCTTCTTGAAGAGGTGCACGCTCTCGTTGGTGAACGGAGAGGCGTAGAGGAACGTATTGAGGCCGAAACGCATGTTAGTGTGGGTGAGGGTGAGGTGCGGAGTTTCAGAGGGGGTCAGGGGGCGGTCAAGGCTGGGCGACGGGTCGGGGGCCCTCAGGGGACGAGTTCGCCGACGAGGAGCAGGCCGCCGGGGTGGAATTCGAGCGGCGCGAAGCGTTCGGGCTTATCGATCTTGTTCTTGTTCTTCGCCAGGACGGCGGCCTTGTCGATCGGGTCGGCCAGGAGCTCGAGGCGCACGGTGTGCTCGCCCTCGGGCAGGTCGGTCCCGACGACGAAGGTGCTCAGGCGCGGGTACGTGCAGTAGGCGTCGATCCGCTGGACGGACTTCTGCGCCTTGCCGTCGAGAGTGACGGCGACCATGCCGCCGGCCGGGCCGACGACGTCGTAGACGGCGCAGTGCGTGCCCTGGAAACGGAACTCGATGCTCTGTCCGGGCCGGGTCAGTTTGACCATGACCGGCAGACGCTTGGCCCAGACCTTGGCGTGGGCGTCGGTCGCCGGATCCGCCGACGCGAGGCCGGCGGAGAGCTTGGCCTCGGTGATCGGCACAAGCTTCGCACGCTCCCAGTTCGCCGCATCGAGGGCGGGGCCGATCACATGCGGAGTCGGCGTGGCGTTGGCGATCGCGAGGGCCGGCAGCGAACGGATGATGGCCTGCGTATAGAGGACCTGGCCGGTCGAATCATGCGGATGCGTGCCGTCCGCCGCGAAGACGAACTTGCCGGCGAGGGCGGCCTTGTCGGCTTCGGTCTTCGGGAGTTTCGCGCGCCAGGCGAGCTGGCCGGCCTTGGCGAGCTTGGCGACCTCCATGCCGAGGGCGATCGAGGGGATGCCGTAATGGTCGGCGACCTTCTCCATCGCGGTCGCGGAACGCTGCAGCTTGCCCTCGAGCATCGGCGGCGAAAGCGCTTCGGTGATCGTATAGACGAAGCAGATGTCGGTGCTGGGGTTGGCCTTCCAGGTCTGGCGGACGATGCCTTCCATCGCGCGGATGATGCGCTGTGGATCGGCGCCGCCGTCGTTCACGGCGAACTCGACGAAGAGGAGGTCCGGCCCTTTCGAGAGGACGTCCTGCTGCACGCGGAACACGCCAAGGTCCGAACCAGTGCCGCCGATGGCGGCGTTGATCTCGGTGAAGCTGGCCTGCGGGCACGCCTGCTTGAAATGGGCGAGGGTCTGCACGCGCCAGCCGTTCTGGGCGGTGATCGAGCCGCCGAGATAACCGATCTTGATCTCCGCGCCGGTCGTCTGGGTCTTGCGGAAGAAATTCGGGAGCCCGCCGCGCGGCGTGACCTCCCGGGCTTCGACGAGCGGGTAATCCTTGTCGGCGGCCTGGCCGAGGACGGCGACGCACAGCGCCAAGGCGGAGAAGAGCAGTCTCATGGGGTACGGGATTAGACGATGGGGAAGCCCGCAAGTTCCAGCCAATTGGCGGTTCGGGCCGGAAAATCGAAAGTCCGCCTTCCTTCCGGAGCCGAGGCCCGTAAGTTCGACGCATGGACAACCTCACGCACGCCGCCCTCGGCATCGCCGCCGGGATCGCCGTCCATCGGCGCGGCGGCTCGGTCTCCGCCGCCGCGGTGGCCGCCCTGCTCGCGTCCGAGGCGCCTGACCTCGATATCTTCATCCGGGCCGCCGACGACCCGCTCGTCGCCTTCCGCTGGCACCGACACTTCACCCACAGCTTCGTGTTCATGCCGGTGCTGGCGCTGGCCGCCGCCTGGCTCACGACGCTCTTCTTCCGCCGGCGGCACAACGTCGGCTGGCGCGAACTGTTCCTGCCCGGCCTCGCCGGCGCGCTCACGCACCTGCTCTGCGACGGGTGCACGAGCTACGGCACGATGCTGCTGTGGCCGTTCACGGAAGCGCGCTTCGCCTGGGACTGCCTCCCCATCATCGACCTCGCGGTCACCCTGCCCGTGCTGACGTTCGCCGTGCTCGCCTGGCGCCGGCACTCGCCGCGGCTGGCGGCTTACGCGCTGCTGTGGTTCGGCGCCTACGCGGCGCTCGGCCTGACCCAGCAGGCGCGCGCCGAACGCAGCCTGCGGACCTGGCTGGCGACGCAGGCCATCACGCCGGAACGCCTGGCGGTGAAGCCGACGGTCTCCAACCTCATCGTCTGGCGCGCGGTCTGGCTGCACGCAGGCCGCTGGCACGTCGCGGCGGTGCGCAATGTGCCGTTCACGCGGACACGTCTCGCGGTCGGCGAGACCCGCGCGGCCTGGACGCCGGCGTCCCCCGGCAATCCCCCGCCCTTCTCCGAAGGCTCCCACCTGATCGCCGATTTCTCCCGCTTCACCGGCGGCTGGAACACCTACGACCAGGCCGAAGGCGCGATCCTCGTCGGCGACATCCGCTTCGCGATGCTCCCGACCAGCAGCCGCCCGCTGTGGTCCGTGCGTTGCGCTCCCGGTGGCACGCTCGCCGACACGACGCTCGTCATGGACCGGAGTCTCCGGGACGGCGACTGGGGCCGACTCGGCGCCTTGCTCTCGGGGTCGGAACCCCGTTTCATCGACCTCGAATAACATGCGCGTCCTCCTCCTGCTGCTGCTCGGTGCCTCCGCCTGCGCCGCCGAACCGACGCTCAAACTCGTGCTCGACGACGGCTTCGACGGGGCGGAACTCGACGCGAAGACCTGGAACATCGAGACCGGCAAGCGTCGCGATTCGCTCAACTCCCCCAAAGCGGTCGACCTGAAAGACGGCGTGCTGAAGATCACGACCTGGACGGACGTCGACGGGACGACCTATTGCGGCTTCGTCACGACGCGCAAGAAGTTCGCCCTCGTCCAAGGCAAGGTCGAGGCGCGTTGCCGCTTCTCCGTCCAGCCCGGCACGCAGATCGCCTTCTGGTCGCAGTCGCCGACCTACGGCAAATCCGGCACGGCCGCCGGCGCGGCGAACGACGGTGTCGAGATGGACATCCTCGAGACGACCGGCCTGAAGAAAGGCGGCTACCAATCGGTGCTCCACTGGGGCCCTTACAAGCATGCGACGGAGAAGAAGAGCAGCTCGACGCAACATCCGGCGTCCGTCGGCGGGAAGTGGCACGACTACGGCGTCGAGTGGGACGAATCGGGCTACCGCTTCAGCTTCGACGGCAAGGTCGTCTGGACCGACGCGAAATGTCCCGGCTCGAAGGCGCCGCAGTTCCTCCTGCTCACGAGCGAATCCAATATCAAAGGCTGGAACGGCGAACGCCCCAAGGAAGGGTATGGCCTGAAGTCTGCCTCGCAGAACACCTTTGAAGTCGATTGGGTGAAGGCCTGGCAACGTAGCCGCTGAACCCGCCCCTGACCGCCATGCCCGCCCCCCGTCTCGCCCGACTGTCCGGCGCCGCCTTCACCCGCGTCGCCCTGGGTTGCCTCTGGCTCGTCGCCTGGCTGCCCTGGTCCTGGCAAAGAGGCCTCGCCGCCGCTTTCGGCGCCTTCGCTTTCCATGTCGTGCGAATCCGCCGTCACGTAGTGCTCGTCAACCTCCGCGTATGCTTCCCGGAACTGACGGAGTCCGCCCGCCGCTCGTTGGCGCGACGCCACTACCAGTCCCTCGCCCTCGGCATCCTGGAAGTCGCGCGTTGCTG
Source organism: Verrucomicrobiota bacterium (assembly GCA_039797095.1). GTDB lineage: Bacteria > Verrucomicrobiota > Verrucomicrobiia > Opitutales > UBA953 > UBA953. The sequence goes on along the minus strand of JBDKIN010000202.1, from coordinate 10,797 downwards.
GTGGCGGCCGCCCTCCGCCCTGCCTCCTTGCCGCATCGAAGGCGTCGAAGCGCTGGAGAAAGCCCGGGCGGCCGGGCGCGGCGTATTGGTGGTCTCCGGCCACTTCACGACGCTTGAGATCGCCGGTCGCATGCTCGCCCTGCGGACGCCGCTCTGCTGCCTCTACCGCGACCCGAACAATGCCGTGCTGGCCGACCTGCTCCGCAAGCACCGCACCGCCTGGGCGAGCCGCGCCATCGAGATGCGCGACATGTCCGGCCTCATGCGCGCCCTCCGCGACGGTGAAGCGGTCTGGTACGCGCCCGACCAAGGCAAGTGGACGCCGCAGTCGGCGGTGCTCCCCTTCTTCGGCCGGCCCGCCATCACCAACCTGTCGACGTCGCGCTTGGCGAAGATGTCCGGCGCGGCGGTGTTCACCTTCTACCCGCGGCGCGCGCCGGACGGCACCTACGTGCTCACGATCAGCCCCGCGCTGGCCGACTTCCCTTCCGCCGACCCGGAAGCCGACACCTTGCGCCTGACGGCGACCCTGGAAGCAGCCGTCCGCGCGGCGCCCGAGCAGTACCTCTGGGTCCACCGACGCTTCAAGGGCTTCAAGGGCAACCCCGTCAGCCCTTACTGAGCGAGCACGCGGCGGAACTGGCTGACCAAGGCCGCCAGATGCGCCTCCTTGCCGTAACGGGCGAGCGCGCTCGCCCGGCCTGCCCGCGCCTGCTCCCGACGGGCGGCCTCATCCGACAGCAGGCCGTCCATCGCGGCGGCCAAGGCCGCGCAGTCGCCCGGCGGCACGGCGACGCCGGCGCCGCCACCGATCACTTCCGCCAGGCCGCCGACCGCGAAAGCGATCACCGGGACTTCGCAAGCCATGGCTTCGATGGCGGCCAGGCCGAACGGCTCTTCGCGCGAAGGGACGACCACCACGGAAGCGGGCGGCAACAGGCGCGCGACATCGTCGCGATGGCCGAGCAAGCGGACGCCGTCGAGCGGCAAGCCGGCCGGAAGGACGCCGCCGCCGATCACGGCGAGCACGGCGTCGGGCCGCTTCCGGCGTAATTCGGCGAAGGCGCGGACGGCGAGGTCCTGACCTTTGCGCAGCGAGATCAGGCCGACGACCGCGATGACCGGGACGTCGGCCGCCACGCCGAGCGCGGCGCGCAGCGGATCGGGGGAGCCGGCGGACGCCGGACGAAAATCGGCGGCGTCGACGAAGTTGGGCAAGGTGACGACTTCGGTCATCCAGTTCCACGGAAGCAGCCGATGGCGGCGCGCGACGTCGTCCGAGACAGCGACGAGCAGGTCATGGAAACCGGTGTGCAACTGCGGATGGTTCGCGTGCAGGTGCGCCACGCTCCGGAGGCCGTGCCGCTGACGCAGGAGGGCGGCGAAATTACCGGAGCGGGTCAGATGGGAATGGATGAGTTCCACGCCCTCTCGCCGGCACCAGGCGGCCACGCGGTCGCACTCGTCGAACGGCCAGCGCTGGAAGTCGGTGCGTAGCACCGGGACGTCGGCCGGGAGGTCGCGCCCGACCCACGAGTCCTCCTCGCAGGCCAAGGCGGCGTCGTGCCCTGCGGCGCGGAGCAGCGACAGGACGCGGCGGGCGTAGACGGCCGCGCCGTTCACGCCGCGGTTGGAGGAAGCGACCAGAACACGCATGGGTCAGCGTAGTTCGAAACGATAGCTGGCGACGGCCTCCGACTCGACGGGGGCGTGGTTGCGGGTGGCCGGCTCGAAGGTCGACGCCCGGGCGGCCGCCAACGCGGCCTCATCGAGTAGACGGCTGCCCGAACTGACGGTGAGCTCGACCGCGCGCACCGTGCCGTCGGCGGCGAGCGCGATGCGGACGCCGACGACGCCGGCGACGCCGGCGCGGCGCGCCCGCTCAGGGTAGGCCGGCTCCTGCCGCGCGCGGAAGGCGGGCGGTACGAAGACCTCCGCGACCGGCGCGGGCGCGGCGACCGCCACGCCGCGGGGCTCGGCGGACGCAGGGGCCACGACGGCGGGCAAAGCGACCACCGGGGCGGTCACCGGCGGGAGCGCGGCGGCGGGGACGGGGACGAAGGCCGGCGTCACGGGCAAGGTGAGACCGGCGCCGAGGGCCGCGCCCTCCTTGGCCTCGCCGGGCAAAGCGACCGGCTCCGGCAGCAACGTGACGAGAATATGGCCGCCTTCCGTGGCTGGTTCGCCGACGCCCCGCAGTCCGCCGACCCAGACGGCGCCGAGGGCCATCGCGTGGGCGCAGGCCACCGCGGACCAGATCAGGCGATGTCGACGACGTTCGGACACGCAGGTAGAGTCGGTTCGGCGGCGAGTTCAGTCAAGGACGGGGCGTGTCATTTCGTGAGGTCGGGCGGCACCATCCAGAGCAGGCTCCAGGCGCCGAACGGCCTCGCCCGGTCCGGCTTGCTCCGCCGTTCCAACGCCATCAGCCCGGCCTTGCGGAAACGGATGCCTTCGCCCCCGGAGGGCAGACCGAGCAGGAGCGCGGCCAGCTCCGCGAGATGTGGGTTATGGCCGACGAGCAGGCGGCTGCGCCGGGCCTTGGCGACGATCGCCGCGGTCTTACGCGGATCGGCCTCCGGCTCCAGTCCCGCGAACACTTTCAAAGGCAAGGCGGAGCGGGTCGCCAACCGGAGCAGCTGGGCCGTCCGGACCGCGCGCACCAGGGGGCTGTGTTCGATCGCGTCGACTTCCGCCAGAGGCACGAAGCCCGCGCCCTGGGCCAGCAGGGCGACCTGCCGCTGCCCGTGGGCCGTGAGGTCGCGCGAAGCGTCCGGCGTCCCGGGGACGGCTTCGGCATGGCGTAGCAGGTAAAGTCGCATGGCGAGAAAGTGACGTTCGGCGGAGCCGATGCAAATCGGACTTGCTCCGCCGTCTGGTCCGTCAACCAATCGCCCGTGCGCTTCGTCGCGACCGCCCTCCTCCTCTGCGCCGCGCTCACCGCGGAGACGGCCGCCCAGACGCGTTACTCGACCCAAGGCATGCGGGTGGATGGCACGATCTGCGTCGACGCCGCGACGGGGGCCGTCCTCGCGCAGACCACGGCCGACTATCCGGGCAGCCCCGCCAGCGTGACGAAGCTGATGACGCTCCTGCTGGTCCTCGAAGACGTCCGCGCCGGCAAGACGACGCTGCCCAGCCGGGTCGGCGTGACCAAGGAAGCGGCCGGCACCGGCGGCTCTCAGATCTGGCTGGCCGTCGGGGAGACCTTCTCGGTGGAAGACATGCTTTACGCCCTGATGCTGAAGTCGGCCAACGACGTCGCAGTGGCGCTGGCCGTCGACCGCGCGGGCAGCACGGCGGCCTTCGTCGCCCGCATGAACCGCCGGGCCGCCGAACTCGGCATGACCCGCACCCGCTTCGTCACCCCCAACGGACTGACCTACGGCAAGGGCCCCCATGACACGACGACCGCCCGCGACCTCGCCAAGCTCTCCGTCGTGCTCTGCGGGATGCCCGAAGCCCTGCGATTCACGTCGGCCAAACGTCATGTCCTCCGTAGGCCGCTGAAGCCGATGGAGGTGCTGAATCATAACTACCTCCTGGATTCCTTCCCTGGTTGCGACGGCCTAAAGACCGGCTGGACCGAGGCCGCCGACGCCTCGATCGTTACTACCGCCAAAGCCGGCGAGCATCGGGTCATCGCCGTCGTGCTGGGTTGCCAGAGCCCCTTAGGCGCCAAGGCCGAGCAGCGGCTTCGCGATCAGTTGGCCGCTGACCTCATGAAGGCCGGTATGGCCAAGCTCCAAGCCCAGCCCCGCCTCCCGGCGCTCAAGCCGGCCGCTAAGATCACCGGAAAACCCAAGGAAGAGCCCGGTTTCTGGGACTGGCTGGGGGATTTGTTTAGCTTCTAACCCCCAGCCAGGACAGGGTGTAAAGAAGTAGTGAACATTTGTTCATTTTGCTTGCCACGTTCGCCGTGCCCGGCAAATTCCATTCCGCATACCCAACGTTATGTCCGCCAAATCCGAACCCACCGCTAAGGAAAAATCTGCCAACCAGGCAGCCGAGAAGAAGACCCTCGATCTGGCTCTCTCCGCCATCAACAAGCAGTATGGCGACGGCACCCTGATGCGCATGGGAGACGCGACCAAGATGCAGGTCTCGACCGTGTCCACCGGCTCGGTCGCCATCGACCTCGCCTTGGGCGTCGGCGGCCTCCCCCGTGGCCGTATCGTCGAGATCTTCGGCCCGGAATCCTCCGGTAAGACGACCCTCTGTCTCTCCATCATCGCCGAGATCCAGCGCCAAGGCGGCAACGCCGTCTTCGTCGACGTCGAACACGCCCTCGACCCCCGCTACTCCAAGGTCGTCGGCGTCGACCTCGACAACCTCCTGGTCTCCCAGCCCGAATCCGGCGAAGACGCCCTCAACATCGCCGAGACCCTCATCCGCTCCGGCGCGGTCGACGTCATCGTCATCGACTCCGTCGCCGCCCTCGTCTCCAAGCAGGAACTCGACGGCCAGATGGGCGACTCCACCGTCGGCGTCCAGGCCCGTATGATGAGCCAGGCCATGCGCCGCCTCACGGCCGCCATCAGCCGCACGAATTGCGTGGTGATCTTCACCAATCAGATCCGCGAGAAGATCGGCGTGATGTTCGGTAGCCCCGAGACCACCCCCGGTGGTCGCGCCCTTAAGTTCTTCTCCTCCGTCCGCATCGACATCCGTCGTATCGGCCAGATCAAGGAGCCGTCCGGCAAGGTCATCGGCAACCGCACCAAGGTGAAGGTCGTGAAGAATAAGGTCGCCCCTCCTTTCACGGAATGCGAGTTCGACATCATGTACACCGAGGGCATCTCCCGCTCCGGCTCCGTCCTCGACCTCGGCATCGAACACAAGATCCTCGAGAAGAAGGGCGCCTGGATCGCCTATAACGGACAGCTCATCGGCCAGGGCCGCGAAGCCGCCAAGGACTACCTCATCAAGAACCCGAAGGTCCTGGAGGAACTCCAGAAGACCATCATGGAGAAGGTCCAGGTCGTCGGCGGCATGACCCTCGGCGTCGGCGTCGCCGAGAACGTCACGGCCGAATAATCAATCGTTGTTGGCTAGCCATAGCCCGGGCCGCACGAAAGTGCGGCCCGTTTCATTTACGGAGTCCGCTCAGCGCACCTCTTCGACCTTGAGAGTCGAATCGACAGGCTTGAGTGTCGCCTGCACCACGGCGGCCAGGCGATCGAACTCGACCTGCGAGCTCTTCACGACGGCTTCCATGTCCTTCTTGGCTTCGGGACTGCGGAAGAGCGTCTTGATCTGCTTGGTCTCGTAGGCCTGCTTCTCAGCGACGGCCTTCCAGATCTTGGCGAAAGCCGGGGAGGTGGGATTCTGCGGGAACTCGGCCGCGAGGTTGACGCCCTTGGTGAGCTGCGCGGCGGTGAAGATCCGGGAGTGCTCACCCCAGGTCACCTTGACCTGCGCGGTCTTGGCCCCGGCGACCCGCAGGGTCAGTCGGTTCAGCTTCTTCTGGAAATCAGCCAAGGCCACACCGGCGGCGATGGTGCCGTCCTTGGTGACGTCGCCAGGTTCGAACGAGGCGGGGATCCGGAAGCTGCGCAGGGAGACCACGCCGCCTTCGGCCTTCATGATCCTCTGGCCATAGCGGGCGTTCGCCTGGCCGGTCGTCAGGTCGACGTCGATCTGACCGACGTCACCACGCAAGCCGAGGCCTTCGAGGAACGCGGTGGCCATCATGACGTGGCCGGCCCAGCCGGGGTGCACGCCGTCATTACCCTCGAGCTTGAAGCCTTCGCCGTACTTGGCCCGGGCCTCATGGCCCTTCACGAGCATCGGCCAATAGACGTCGGCGAACGCGACCTGCTCGGACTGGGCGACCTCGATGTTGATGTCGCGGAAGTTGAGCAGCGCGAGGTTGAGTTCCTGCCAGGTGCCCTTGGCGGTCTTCACCCACGGCGGGACGGAGTGGATCGTGCCGGCAGAGCCTAGGACGACGCGCGCCCCGGCCTCCTTGAACTTACGCACGACGGCGGTCTGGTTCGCGCGATAGGTCGCGGCGATGGCGTCGTCCTGCGGCACATAGCGGAAATCGTTCATGCCGTAACAGGTGGTCGCGATGGTCGGCTTGAAACGCAGGACATCATTGTCCATGCGCTTGAGGAAGCCGCCGGCCTGCTCGCCGTTCCAACCGTACTGGCGGACGGTGACATGCAGGTCGGAGCGCGCGGCGATGATGTACGCCTCCATCAGCAGGCTGTACATCTTCTGCTCGGTGATGGAGTCGCCGCAGATCGCGAGGCGGTCGCCCTTCTGAAGCAATGGGGCGGGCGTCTTCGGCGCGAGGCGGCCGACATACTCGGCGGGAACGATTTCCGGACGGGGCTGAGTTTGCTGGCAGCCGACCAGGCCGAGACAGAATAGCAGAAGCGCGCAGGGGTATCGCATGCGTACTTATTTACGGATACCGAGGGACGAATCTACCCTCTTCTCTCCCCCGCTTGCTTTTCGCAGAGTTTTTCTTCATATTGACTGTCCCCTGCGGTGTTCGACACCCGCGGCAGCCTCCCTTCCCTACGAACATAATATACGGGAGGTGCGACCCGACCGGCCTCGTCCGAGCCGTGGCAACGCACCGCCCACCTAAATCCAGGAACAAGTGGAGCTCCAATCGGAATCGGCACAGGTGGGGGACCCTTTACGGAAAAGATGGCAGATGACGGATGGCGGATGACAGATGATGCCAGGCAGGGATGCGATGACATCGCATCCACCCGCTTAGATTGAAACCAAAAGGGAGACCAGAGACCGGATATTTGCTGCGGGCATTACCCCCGGCGTTTTTTCCGATCCCCCGTCACCCTCCCAGTTCATGTGTTAGCCCAACCGCTAACCGCTTACCGCTTCCACCTACCCTCAGCTCAGCCTCAACGCCCCGCCTTCGCAGAGGCTCGGGTTACCGAACGTCTTCATCGGATGACCGAAGCCTTGGGCGATCGCCATGAGCAGGCGATTGTGCGGCTCCTTCTTGAACTTCACCGCGCGGCCGGTCTTGAAGCCGAGGCCGCCGCCAATGAGCACCCAGGGAATATCCTCGAGCGTGTGGCTGTTACCCTTCCCGAGCTCGTTGGTCCAGACGATGGTGGTATTGTCCAGCATGTTGCCCTTGCCGTCTGGCTCCGGGGTCTCTTGGAGGCGCTTCGCGAGGTGGGCGATCTGCTCGGCGAACCAGGTGTTGATCTTGGTGAGCTTCTCGACCGAGCCAGTGTTGAGGTCCGGGTCGTGCGAGAGCGCATGGTGGCCTTCATCGATGCCGATCCACTTCATGCGGGCGCCGCCGACGGAGTTGGTGAACTGGAACGTCGAGACGCGCGCCATGTCGTTCTGGAAGGCGCTGATGAGAAGTTCGGTCTGCAGGCGCGTGATCTGCGGGATGCGGTCGTTGTCGAGCGGCACGCCGGGCTCCGGCGGATGCGGCACCTTGAGGGCGGCCTGTGACTGGCTTTCCTTGAGGCCGCGCTCGAGCTCGCGTAGCGCGGTCGCATGCTGGTCCAGCAACGCGCGGTCGCCTTGGTCCACCGCCTTCGAGACCTTGGCGATGTCGTCCTTCAGGCCGTCGAGCACGGAGCCGAGGTTCTCGCCTTCCTTCATCGAGCCGTAGAGCTTGTCGAAGAGTTCGTAAGGGCTGGAGATGGGCGCGACGGGCTGATTGGCGCCGGCATAGCTCCAGCGCGTCCAAGGATCGGCGCGGTTGCCGACGGCGACGCCGATCTCGAGGGAGCCGAGGCGCGTCTTGGTCGCAGGGTTGGCCTGCAGGTAGGTACGCAGCGCCTGATCGATGGAAGGACCGCTGGCCCAGCCGGCGGGAGCACCGCCCCCGCCCATGATGTTGCCAGGGAAGAGCTCGATGCCGGTGAGCAGGCAACTCATCCCGCGCATGTGCGAATCGCCGTCGCCGCGGACGCGGTTGTTCACGCCCTTGAGCGTGAGCAGCTTGTCCTTGAACGGCTCGAAGGGCTTCATGATCGCCTTGAGCTGGAAGTCCGCGCCTTCCTCGTCGGGCCAGAAGGCGGGCGGGACGATGCCGTTGGGCGAGAAGACAAAGATGACGCGCTGGCGGCGGCCGGAGGCCGGCTCGGCGGCGCCGAGCGTAGCGAGCCCGCCGAGGAGCGGCAGGGCGGCGGCCGAAAGGCCGAGGCGACGGAGGAATTCGCGACGATGTTGGAGGGTCATGGGCTTAGCGGGCGGAAGGGGCGGCGGGGGCGGTGACGGTCGGACGCAGCGCGGCGACGACCGCGACCTCGACGGCGAGGTTGCGGACGTGGAAGCCGTCGGCGCGGAACTTGTCGGTCAGCTGGCCGACGAGCTCCGGCGAATAGGCGGCCGGCGGCTGCTTCACGAGCGAGTGGAAGAGATTACGCACGAAGCCGGCCTGACCGGCCTGGCTCTCCGCGGCATGGACGCCCACGTCGCGGGCGCCGGTGAGCTTGAGCACGCTGCCGTCGGCGGCGACGTACTCGGAGACCGGGTCGACGGGCTTCTGGTTGTCGGTAGCGCGCACGCGGCCGACGGCGTCGAAGCGCTCGAAGCTGAAACCCAGCGGATTGATGGTGACGTGGCACGACATGCACGCGGGCTTGGAGGTCAGTTCGGTGACCTTCTCGCGCATGGTGAAAGAGGGGTCGAACTTGTCGTCCATGAAGGCGATGGCCATGGGCGGCGGCTTGAGCATGCGCCCGAGGATGTTGCGCGTCACGAAGACGCCCCGATGGATCGGGGAGGTGGACTTGGTGTACGAGAAGGTCGCGAGCAGGTAGGGGTGCGTCAGCACGCCGGCGCGCTGGTCGGCGTCCATCTTCACCGGCTGGAAGCCGTCGCCGGGCGCGACCTGCTGGCCGTAGAACTTCGCGAGGCGCTGGTTCATCAGGATGGTGTCACCAAGGAGAAGCTGACGGTAGTCCGACTTCTCCGACCACACGATATTCTCGGCGAAGAGGTCGAGCGAGGTGCGCAGGTCCATGACCACGCCTTGGTCGAAGCCGGGATATTCCTTCTGGTCCTTGGCGATCTCCGCGCCTTCCTCGACATGGAGCCAGTCGTGGAGGAAGTCGCGGAGCTTCGCCTTGGCCCGCGGGTCCTTCATCATGCGCTGGGCATGCTGCCGGACCTGGGCTTCGGTCTTCAGCTGGCCGGCGGCGGCGGCCTTCAGCAGCAGCGCATCCGGCACGGAATCCCAGAGCGCGAGGGCGAGGCGCGAGGCGACGGCGTAGTCATCCTGCGGGCCGATGCCGGGATAGAGGAACGCGGGGTTGGAGAGCGTGAAGATGAAGGCGCGCTTGGCGGCGACCTCCGGGGCGACGTCGCCGGCGTAGATCGCGGCGAGGTCGGCCTTCTGCTCGTCGGTCAGCGGACGACGGTAAGCGAGCTGGGCGAAGCGCAACGAGAAGGCCTTGAGCTTCTCCGCGCGATCCGGGGCGTCGGCCTTGGTGCCGGCGAGGCCGAACACGCCCGGGCCGATCATCGCGGAGACCTGCAAAGCGCCCTTGGCGACGGCCTCGGTCCACTCGCGTGAGACGGAAGAACCGCGCTCGTAGCCGATGCTGCCGTCATCGGGCGGCAGCGGCACGGAGACGACGTTGACGTGGGAAGACCAGGCCGGCGAAAGGTGCGAGCGCGGGACCACGGTCCAGTCGCCGCCGGGCGGACGCCACTCGAGCTTCAGGCCGGCGGTCTTGTCCTTGAACTTGAAGAACTCGATCTTGATCGGGTAGCTGCGGCCCCCGAGCAGGAAGACGGAGGCATGCGCCGAGCGCGACATCCCGGAACTCACCCAGAGGTCGATGAGGGCGTTCTTCTCGTTGCCGCCTTCCGGCGGATTCACGTAGAAGCGGACGCCGTTGGGCGAGGTGACGCGGAACTCGTACTCTCCGGTATCGGGCGCGAGCACGGAGCCGGTCCAGTTGATGCTGAACTGCGCGGCATAAGTGCCCTGCTCCGGCGCGTTGGCGCCGAAGTCGAAGTCGATGACCGGATCGACCTGCTTCTTGAAGGTGACCTCCGGCCGGTTGCGGTCCGGCTTCTTGGGGTCGCGCTCCGGGCGCTCGCGATAGACGGCAGCCAACCCGCCCGACTCGGTCGTGCCGGAGGCGCCGCGGAGCGAGCCGAGCAGGTCGGCGATGCTCTCGCGATACTGGCGGACGGTCAGGTGGGCGAGCTCGATGCGCGGCGGGTGGTTCCGCGCGCGGGCCTCGGCGGAGTAGAAGGCCTGGTGGATGTATTCGGCGGCGGCGGTGGCGTCGACCATCGACAAGGTGCCGGGGTCGTCTTCAGGCATCTCACGGGCGATGTACTTGGCCAGGGAGGCAACCGATTTCTCTCCGACAAGGGGTTCGTCCGACTTGCCGGCGACGCCTTCGCCCACCGGACCGTGACAGCTCATGCAATCCTGACGGTAGACGGCTTCTCCCGCCCGGGGCGCGGCCAGGTTCTTCTTGTAATAGCGCTGGCCTTGATGGCCGGCGACAGCGAGTACGGCCACGCCGACGACGGCGAGCCCGACCTTGATGGACCGGGAAGTGGGCATGGGGTTACGACCCCCTAGGACAACCGTTAGTTCCCCTAAATCAAGCCCGCCTCACCGAAACTGAACCAGCCTTTGCCCGCGGGATCGGCCTCCGGGCGGCCTACGACCACATGGTCGAGCAATTCGACGCCCACCACCCTCCCCGCGTCCGCGAGCTGTCGGGTCACCGCCCGGTCGGCCGGGCTCGGGGTGGGGTCGCCGCTCGGATGATTATGGGCGACGATGGCCGCCGAGGCGGCGTGCTTGAGCGCGTGTCGGAA
>JBDKIN010000201.1:0-6720 GCA_039797095.1 Verrucomicrobiota bacterium | reverse complement strand
GCTCTTGCAAAGTGGGGTGATTGAGGGGACTTGAACCCCCGACCCCTGGTACCACAAACCAGTGCTCTAACCAACTGAGCTACAACCACCGTGCGTCCCTCCTCGAGAGGAAGGAAGTCCTATGCAGGGAATCTCAGGAGGATTGTCAAACCCGGACCCGAAGGCGGGCAAAAGCCCCGCCCTTGGCGGTGGTTTGGCTTCTCAGCCGAGTTTTCCTCCCTTTATCCTTTCCCTTTGCCCCAGCGTATCGCTTTCTAACCCGACACTATGTCTACGTTTTCCGACCTCGGTCTGCCTGAGCCAGTCCTGCGCTCCTTAGCCGAACACGGCTACGTGACCCCGACCCCGATCCAAGCCCAGGCCATCCCCGTCATCATGGGACGCAAGGATCTCATCGGCGCCGCCCAGACCGGCACCGGCAAGACCGCCGCCTTCGCGCTCCCGACGCTCTCGCTCCTCGGTCCCGCCGCCGGCAAGCCCCGCTGCCTCGTGCTCGTCCCGACGCGCGAGCTCGCCGTCCAGGTCGACGAGAACTTCCAGAAATACGGCAAGCACTTCGGCACCCGCACCGCGCTCCTCTACGGCGGCGTGGGCTACGGCGCCCAGGTCAAGGCGCTCGAAGAGGGCGTCGACGTCGTCATCGCCACCCCGGGCCGCCTGCTCGACCTGCATGAGCAGAAGATCCTCGATCTGAAGTCCATCCAGATGCTGATCATGGACGAAGTCGACCGCATGCTGGACATGGGCTTCATCGAGGACGTCACCCGTATCGTCAACTACTGCCCGAAGGACCGCCAGACGCTGCTCTTCTCCGCCACGATCTCCGACGCCATCGGCCGCATCGCCGGCTGGGCCCTCCGCGATCCGGTGACCGTCGACGTCCGCACCGGCCTCGGCGCCGCCGATACGGTCGACCACGCGATCTACCCGGTCGACATCTTCCAGAAATACGACCTGCTGCTGGCCCTGCTCAACAAGAGCGGCTACAAGTCCGTCATCGTCTTCACCCGCACCAAGCGCGACGCCGACCGCATCGCCGAGTGGATCGAAGGCCACGGCACACCCGTCGCCACGATGCACGCCGACCGCACGCAGTCCGAACGCGCCGCCGCGCTCGCCGGTTTCAAGTCCGGTAAGTTCAGCATCATGGTGGCGACCGACATCGCTTCCCGCGGCCTCGACATCCGCGGCGTGACGCACGTCATCAACTACAACGTCCCCGAGCACGCCGAAGACTACGTCCATCGCATCGGCCGCACCGGCCGCGCTTCCGCCGAAGGCGAAGCCTTCACGCTCTACTCGCCGGACGAGATGCACCACCTCCAGCAGATCGAAGTCCTCCTCGGTCGCGGCATCGAGCGCCGTAAGCTCGAAGGTTTCCGTTACTACTCCGAACCGCAGCTGACCCCGGGTGGCCCCAAGGCCGCCGCGGTCTCGCGTAAGCGCAATCGCTGATCGTGTCCGTGCCCGCTTCCGAGCCTCCGATGCGGCGAGCCCTCGAGCTCGCCCGTCAGGCTTGGGGACGCACGCACCCGAACCCCATGGTGGGGGCGGTCATCACCGAAGGCGGCCGGATCGTCGCCGAAGGCTTCCACGCCAAGGCCGGCGAGCCGCATGCCGAGGTGATGGCCCTGCGCGCGTTGGGCCGGAAGCCCGCCGCGGACGCCATCCTGCACGTCACGCTTGAGCCTTGCTGCACGCATGGGCGCACGCCGCCTTGCGTGGACGCCATCCTGGCCGCCGGTTTCCGCACCGTGGTCGTGGGCGCCCGCGATCCGAATCCGGCCCATGCCGGCCATGGCCTCGAACTCCTGCGCGCCAAGGGCGTGGCGGTCGTCGAAGGCGTGCTCGGCGAGGAATGCGCCGAGCTGAACCTCATCTTCAATCACTGGATCGCGCGTGGCGCGCCGCTCATCGCGCTCAAGGTCGCGTCGACGCTCGACGGTAAGCTGACCTTGCCCGCGGGGCAGGGCAGGGCGATCACCGGTCCGGCCGCGCAGGCCTACGTGCATCGCCTGCGCCGCCTCTATCCCGCCATCGCCGTCAGCGCCGACACCGCGCTCGCCGACAATCCGCGTCTCACCGCGCGCGGCGACGAAGGCGAGACCTGCCCCGTGCGCTTCGTGCTGGACCGTCATTTCAAGACCGCCGGCCGGACCGGACTGAATCTCTTCCAGGACGCGCACCGCACGCGCACCATCGTCGTCGGCCTCGGCGCCGCCGCCAAGAAATCCGACCTCGCCTGGTATGAGGCCGAGGGCGTGCAGGTCTGGTCCTTGGTCGGCGACGAAGCTTCCTTCCTTCAGGTCTGGGCGGAACGTTGCGCCCAGGAGAAGATCACCGGCGTGCTCGTCGAGGCCGGACCGCGGCTCGCCTCGGCCATGCTTTCGTCCGGTTCGGCCGACTACCTGTACGCCTTCGTCGCGCCGCGTTCCGGTGATCCGGAGGCGCCTGGCTGGCAGGACGGGGTGACGCTCCCGGCGGGGCTCCTCCGGGCCTCCCTGGTCGGCTCAGACGCCCTTTATCAGGGTCGCCTGAGGTAAGTTCCTGCCTTCCTTCTAGAAAGACCTCCTAGGCCGAATTAGGCGTGATTACGTCGTCTAACGCAGGCGGGGGAGGGTCTTTTTGACGCTCAAGGGGCGCCTTGCCTGTTTAGGCTCGACTTTTCAAGAAAATCTTACATCACAGCGAGACCGCCTCCCTGTCCTCCGCAGAATGGCCCTAACCTTCACAATCCTAACTACTTATGACAGAGAAAATCTTGGACCACAAGCGTAAGGAGAAGCCCTCCTTCACCTCTCTCATCGAGAAGAAGCGGGATGGCGGCGAGTTCACCGCCGACGAAATCCGTCATATCGTCGACTCGATCATGGACGCGGAGATGCCGGAGGCGCAGCAGGCCGCCCTTGCGATGGCGATCTACTTCAAGCAGATGTCCGCGCAGGAGACCGCGCTCCTCGCCGAAGAGCTTCGTCTCTCGGGCGATGTCATCGACCTCGACCGTCTCACCCAGCCGAAGATCGCCAAGGTCTCGACCGGCGGCGTGGGCGACAAGACTTCCATGGTGCTCGGCCCGCTCGGCGCCGCCGCCGGCGTCATCATGCCCGGCATGAACGGCAAGGACGAGGAGTTCTGCCTCTCGACCGTCGAGAAGCTCAGCTCGATCCCGGGCTTCAAGGGCAAGGCCACGATGGACCAGTTCCGCCAGCAGCTCGAGCGCGTGGGTTGCGCCGTCACCGAGCAGTGCCGCGAGATCGCCCCGGCCGACGACATCCTCTACACGCTCCGTCAGAAGACGGGCACGATCCCGTCCCTCCCGCTCATCACGGGCAGCATCCTCTCCAAGAAGCTCGCCGAAGGCTGCGAAGGCCTGGTGATCGACGTGAAGTGGGGCAACGGTTCCTTCATCCGCGACCTCGAGCAGGCCAAGCAGCTCGCCCGCATCGTCACCCGCGTCGCCCGCTCGCTCAACCGCAAGTGCGTGGCCCTCGTGACCGACATCAACCAGCCCCTCGGCGACTCCGTCGGCACGGGCCTCGAAGTCCTCGAAGCCGTCCGCCTCCTGAAGGGCGAAGGCCCCGAAGACCTGCAGGACCTCGTCCTCAAGCTGGGCATGGAAGTCGTGCGCCTCGCCGGCGTCGCCGGTTCGACCCTTTCCGCCAAGCAGACCGTCGAGAAGCACCTCAAGGACGGCTCCGCCCTCGAGAAGTTCAAGGCGATGGTCCGCGCCCAGGGCGGCAAGACCGACTGGATCGACGATCCTTCGAAGTTCCCCAAGGCGAAGTTCATCCGCAAGCTGCCCGCCCCGAAGCGCGGCTACGTGCACACCATCGACGCCGGCAAGATCGCCCAGGGCGTGCGTCTCCTCGCCACCCTGAAGGACGGCACGCTCGACCCCGCGGTCGGCGTCACCGAGATCCGCAAGGTCGGCACGCAGGTCAAGCAGGGTGAGCCGCTGATCATGATCCATTACAACGACGAGGCCAAGGTCGACGCGGCGCTGCCGTATTTCCGCGACGCCTACCGCCTCGCCCCGAAGCGCCCGAACATGCCCCCGCTCGTCGTCGAGCGCGTGGCCTGAGCCGGACTCGGCTTGGTCGGCGAACGAGGATGGGTGTCTCGATCGACTGCGGCGAAGGCCTCTTGCTGGCGGTTCGCACCGAGGCCGAAGCCGACGAGGCTTTCCGCCTGGTGGCCAGAAATGACGCCTATCTGCGCGTCTGGCTGCCTTGGCTTGATCGTTGCGCCACGGTCGAAGCGATGAAGGGGCGGATCGCCAACTGGGCGGATGAGTCGGCCAAAGGCGAGTCGCTGCATCTGGCCATTCGCCTGCAGGGCGAGATGATCGGGTCGGTCGCATATAACTCGATCTCCACGTTCAATCGCTCCGCCACGATCGGCTATTGGCTGTCCGAACATATGAGAGGCCGGGGCGTGATGTCGCGCGCGGTCCGGGGCCTCGTGGACTACGGATTCGGCCAACGTGGGCTGAACCGTCAGGTCATCGCGGCCGCGACCGAGAATCATGCGAGCCGGAAGGTCGCCGAGAGGTTGGGCTTCCGCTTCGAGGGGGTCGCGCGGGAAGCCGAATGGATCTACGGACGTAAAGTCGATCACGCCGTCTATGCGATGCTCGCGTCCGAGTGGACGGTCACCTGACGCCGACGCGCGGTTCAGCCTTCGCCCGCCGGCGTGCCGTCAGAGGTCAGGATGAGGATGAGTTTCTGGCCATCCTTGCCGGCGAGTTCGACGTCCACCTGCAGGGCGCTCGGCAACCTGCGTACGCCGATCGGGCCGGAGATCTGGGCGCAGCCATGGGCCTTGAGGAATTCGGCCGCCTCCGTGGCGTTCTCCAGCAGGACGAGCCGTCCTAGCAGGGCCTTGCCGTCGGCCGCGCCGACGGCGAGTTTGACCGACTGGTCGCGGAAATGATCGTCCAACTGCGCCCACGTCACGACGTCTCCGGCGGTGAAGCCGCGCTCGCCCGTACTTCGCAGGGCGCTCAGCTCCGCCGGCGTCCCGCGCAGGGTCTCGGCCGTGGGCTGGCAGCCGACGAACGCGACGAAGGCCAAGAGCGCGATCGACAGCCTCATCTCAGAACAGGCGCTTCAGGAACTGCTCCATCTGATGCCAGGAGTCGCGGTCGGCGTCGGCGTTGTACGCCGCGCCCTTGGAGTTGTCGTTGCCCGCGGCCTTGTGCGTGAAGCTGTGGACGGCGCCAGGGTAGCTCACGAACTTCCAGTCGACGTCATGGTCCTTCATCTCGGCGGTGAACGCCGCGATATCCTTGGCCGCGACGAAGGGGTCGTCGGCGCCGTGGAGGGCGAGGACCTTGGCCTTGATGTTCTTGCCGTCGGCCGGAGTCGGGGAGTCGAGTCCGCCGTGGAAGCTGACGACGCCCAGCACCTTGGCGCCGCTGCGGGCGAGTTCGATCACGGCGGTGCCGCCGAAGCAGTAGCCGGTCGCGGCCAGCTTCGAGGCGTCCGTGCGCGTGTCGCGGGCCAGGAAGTCGAGCGCCGCGTTGGCGCGGGCGCGGAGGAGGGTGCGGTCGGCCTTGTATTTGCCGGCTTCCTTGCCGGCGGCCGGAGGCTGCGGGCGGATGCCCTTGCCGTAGATGTCGGCGACGAGGACGTTGTAGCCCAAGCTAGCCAGCTTGCGCGCGGCTTCCTTCTCGTGATCGCTGACGCCGGTCCACTGGTGGATGATGAGCACGCCGGGTCGCTTGCTGGCCATGGCGTCGTCATAGGCCTGCCAGCCTTCGCAGAGGACGTCGCCGGCCTTGTATTCAAGGGGCTTCTCGACGATCGCGGCCGAGAGCGAAGCGAAGGAGCCGAAGACGGCGAGCAGGGCAGGCAGCAGGGCTTTCATGGGCGTGACGTTACCCGACGGCAGGGCTGGGGCAAGCGCCTTGCGGTTCGTCGCCGCCGGGTCATGCTTCGGCGCCTCATGCGCGCATCCATCTTCTTCATCTTGGTCCTGGCCGGCCTTGCTTCCTCGGCCTTGTCCGGATGCGCCTACGACAAAGGCGCCCATGATGAATACACCCCGGGTACGTTCCACAATCCGGAGGTCGCCGGCTCGCTTAAGTCAGCACCGGGCCTTTTCCCGCCGCCTCCGCGGCTCAGCGAGCAGCCTGGTTCCCGCGTGAGGGAAGGGGAGTGAGGGGGACTCAGGCGAGGCCGCGCTTGGTCGACGCCGCGAAGTCCACGAAGGCCTTCACGACCCGGCCGGTGGCCTCGGGCAGCGCCCGGGCCTTCTCGATGGCCTGCGTGGTGTTGAGGCCGTCGCGGTAGAAGAGGCGGTGCATCAGCTTCGCCGCGGCGATCTCTTCGTCGCTGAAGCCCGAACGCTTCAGGCCGACGGCGTTGATCATCTTGGTCTCGCACGGATTACCGTCGGCGATGACGAAGGGCGGCACGTCCTGGACGCACTTGGAGCAGGCGGCGACCATCGCGTGGTCGCCGATGCGGCAGAACTGGTGGATACCGGCGTTCCAGCCGATGTTCACGTGGTCGCCGACGTGGACGTGTCCGGCGACGGCGGAGTGGCTGGAGATGACGAGGTGGTTGCCGATCACGCAGTCATGCGCGATGTGCGAATAGGCCAGCAGGACGTTGTCGTCGCCGAGGACGGTCCATTCACCCTCCTGGGTGCCGAGGTGGACGCTCACGTATTCGCGGAAAGTATTGCGGGCGCCGACCTTGAGGCCGGGCTTGCCGG
>JBDKIN010000200.1:0-5998 GCA_039797095.1 Verrucomicrobiota bacterium | reverse complement strand
ATTCCTCCGGCTGGCAGGCCGAGCTCAGCCGCTTCGGCATCGATTACCTCCGCCTGCGCACCGACGAGCCGATCCTCGGCAAGCTGACTTATTTCCTGAAGAACCGCGGCTTCGCGAGCCGGGCGGCCCGTTGAGCATGAGCGCCGCGCCGTCCACATACCGCCGATGGATGCTCTCGGGCCTGGCCCTTGTCGCCGCCCTCGTCGCCGCATGGTGGTTCCTGCAGGAGGATGACGGCCTGAAGGTTCCGCTCGGGGTCGAACAGGCCGCCATCATCACTTACGGAGGCCCTACGCTCGTTGTGAAACCGTTCCGCTACGGCGTGGCCGTGAACGTGCGCATCGCGCAGGTGACCGGCCAGGACAGCCTGAAGGTGTATGACGTCCGCTACCTCGTGAACCGCGAAGGCGAGCATGACCTCACCGAATACCTGATGGCGGACGATGGGGCGGCTTTGAGCGGCCTGCCGTCGTTCAAGATCCAGGGTGACCCGAAGCTTTCCAAGGAACTTGAGGCCCGCGTGAAGGAGACCGAGGACATCGGCATCCAGGTCTGGGGTCATTATCGGGCGACCCTCTGGGGACTCGGCGTATTTTGGATCGGCTGGTTGCTGCTGCTCATCTTCTGGCGTCGCCCTCAGAAGCCGGTCGCCTTGGTCGTGAAGCCGCCGCTCACGTCCGTCGAACAATTGCGACTGCTGCTCGCCGAGCTCGAACGGGGCGCCCTCAGCGCCGAACAGAAAGCCCGGCTGGAGATGCTCCTGCTGCGTTCTTGGCGCGAAGGCCTCGTCCCGGCGGATGCCCCCATGGCCGAGGTCTTGGCCGCCATCGCCCGCGGTGAGCGGACGGGTGAAGCCTTGGGACGTCTGCAGCGCTGGTTGCATCGCCCTGGCTCCGGCGTCGCCGACACCGAGATCGTCGGCATCATCCGTCAGCACCTGCCGGCCCAGGATGCCGTAAGCCCATGACCTTCCTCCATCCCCAGTGGCTGGCCCTGCTCGCCCTCCCGGTCATCCTGGCCTTCTGGGAGTGGGTCCGCCCGGGTCAGCCCCTGGCGATGCCCTACGATGGCGTCCAGGGCCGTCGCGGGTGGTTCCTGCGGTGCCTGGTGCTGTCGGCCAACTGCCTGCCCGCCGGCCTGCTCGCCGTGGCGATCCTGTTCCTCGCGCACCCGGTCACCTTCCAGCCGCCGGAAGTCGAGCGCCAGCTGACGAACATCCAGGTCGTCCTCGACACCTCCGGCAGCATGCGTGGGTCGCATGGTGACCAGGGCAAGGGCCGCCACAGCCGCTTCGACTCCGCCATGGAGTCCTTGGAGAAGTTCCTGCACCACCGGAAAGGGGACGCTTTCGGCCTGACCATCTTCTCCCGCAACTTCATCCACTGGGTCCCGCTGACGCTCGATACCGAGACCATCATGCTCTCGCGTCCGTTCATCGAGCCCAACGTCCTGCCGGACGAACTCTGGGGCGGCACGTTCATCGGCAACGCCCTCACCGGCGCCTCGGCCCATCTCGCCCAGCGGCCGGCCGGCGACCGCATGATCATCCTCCTCACCGACGGCGAGAGCCCGGACATCAAGTCGCCCAAGGACGTGCCTATCATCGCCGACCTCAGGGAGAAAGGCGTCATCGTCTTCGCTGTTCTCCTGACGGATATCCCCGTGGATCCGGCGCTCATCGGCATCGCCCGCGCCACGGGCGGCGAGGCTTTCAATGCGGTCACTCCGGAAGCGCTTAATTCCGTCTTCAAGCGGATCGACGAGATGAAGAAAGTCGTCGTCCTCGAGAAGAAGCCGCGGACCGCCGATTATTTCGACCCGCTGTTCCTGCCGGCGCTCGGCCTGCTCGCCGCGGCCGTGTTCGCGCTCTTCGGCCTGCGCTTCACGCCTTGGTAGGCCTTACTTCATCATCATCAGGCCACGGAGGGCGAAGGCCAGGCCGAGGGCGATGAGGAGGTAGGACGAGACGTAAGGGGCGCGGGCGGCGATGCGGCTGAACCAGCCGGACTTCTCGGCGAGCTTCTTGAAGCCCCAGGAAGCGAGCACGCCGACGGAGATCATCGTCAGCGCGAGACCCAGGCTGAAGGCCGCCACGATGCCGAAGCCTAAGGAGAATTCCTTGAGCTGGAGACAGATGATGAGGATCGAGACCGCGGCCGGGCAGGGCATGAGTCCGCCGGTGAGCCCGAAGATCACGATCTGACCGGTCGTGACGTGACGGCCGGCGAAACGCTTCTCGATCTCCGCCGCATGGGCGCGGGCGTGGGCGTCTTCCGCGTCGAGGTCTTCATGGGCGTGGTCGTGGCCGTGCGCATGGTCACTTTCGCCGTGGTGGTGATGATGCCCGTGCTCTTCGCGCAGACGCATGATCGTCCAGACCGCCATGCCGACGACGATCAGGCCGCTGATGAGCAGGAAGTAGGGCTCGGTCTGTTCGACGTTCCAGTGCGAGCCGTAGTTCAGCGCCAGGCCGGCGAGGACCCAGATGATGAGCGTATGGGAGAGGGCGGCGCAGAAGCCGAGCAGGGCGGCCTGCCAGGCGGTGCCCCGGATCGCGATGATGAAGGCCGCCATCATCGTCTTGGAGTGGCCGGGCTCCAGTCCGTGCAGGGCGCCGAGGAAGATGGCGACAGGGATGTAGAGCCAAGCGTGGGCGGTGCCCTGTTGCAGCAGCTGGGAGAATTCCATGCGCCGACCTTAGCAACCTAAGTCAGTCTGTCGACCCCGGGGATAGGCTTGCGGCAGGGCGGGGCCTTTTGCTTGCTGAAGGCCGCATGAAGACCGTCACCCTCGGCCAGAGTCCGCTCACCTCCAGCCGCCTCGCCTATGGCTGCTGGCGGATCGCGACCAAGGGCGAAGCCGCGGCGGATCATGCGACGGCCAAGGCGGCGGTCTTCGCGGCGGTCGACGCGGGTTACACGCTCTTCGACCACGCCGACATCTATTGCGACGGCGAGGCCGAGCGCGTCTTCGGCCGCATCCTCAAGGAGAACCCCGGCCTGCGCGCCAAGATGACGATCGCGACCAAGGGCGGCATCCGTTTCAAGAACCGCCCCGTCGGCGCCCCGGTACGCTATGATTTCTCCCGCGCCCATCTGCTCGCCCAGTGCGAACTCTCGCTCAAGCAGCTCGGCGTCGAGGCCATCGACCTGCTGCATCTCCATCGTCCGGATTACCTCATGGATGCGACCGAGGTCGCCGGTGTCTTCACGGAACTTCGCCAAGCCGGTAAGGTCCGCGAGTTCGGCGTCAGCAATTTCAGCCCCTCGCAGTTCTCGCTCCTCCAGAACGCGCTGTCCTTCCCGCTGGTCACGAACCAGGTCGAGGTCAGCCTCCTGCAGCTCTCCGCCCTGCATGACGGCACGCTCGACCAGTGCCAGGAGAAGAAGGTCACCCCGCTGGCCTGGAGTCCGCTCGGCGCCGGCCTGCTGGGTTCAGGCGGCGTGGATCTCCTGCCGGGGCAGCGTCACTATGACCCGACCGTCGTTTTGGCCGTCCTCGATCGCATCGCCAAGGAGCGCGGTGTCGCCCGCGAGCTCGTCGCGCTGGCTTGGATCCTGAAGCACCCGGCCAAGATCGTCCCCATCATCGGCACCACCCAGCCCGAGCAGATCAAGCAGCTGGCCGCCGCGGCGGACCTCGAACTGACCCGCGAAGAGTGGTATCACTTGGTCACCGCGGCCCGTGGCGCGGAGATGCCGTAACACTTAGGGGACCCGGGGGCACGGGGACACGGGGACACGGGGACACGGGGTGCGCGCCGCTTACTTCTTAGCGGCGGCGTATGACTTGCCCGTCGGCGTCAGTTCGCCGTTGGCGTCGAACAGGGCCGAAGTCCCGGCTCCAGAGTCATGCCAGGCATAACGCTGCACCCAGGACGTCTTTTCCATGAAGCGCGTCGAGGCCGCGATGAAGGCGTCGACCTGGGCCTGCGAGTATTTGCCCGGGGCCGCGGCCGAATCCGCGGCGGTCTGCGGGGCGAATTCCGTGACCCAGATCGGCTTCCCGAAATGGGCGTGGATCTGTTCGAGGTCCTTGATGAAGCGGGCGGCATCGGCTCCTTTGTACCAGTGCACGGCGATGGCGTCGACCTTGGCTCCCGCCTTGAGGAAGCCATTGAGCCAATCCTTCGTGACGGGGTTTCCGGCCAGGGCTGGAGAGACGATGAAGCCCGCCTTGGCGGAGAGGGCCGGCCACTTGGCCAAAGCGTCCTCGACGCTGAGGTTCGCCTGCTTGGGGTGGTCGGGTTCGTTGAAGCCGAGGAGGAAGGGGACGGCCTGTTCCGGCGCGGCGCGCCGGCCGGAGAAGATCATCGGGACGAAGCGGGCGTCGGTCGTCAGTTTGGTCTGGTCTCCCCAGTTGTAGTACCAGCCCACTTTGAGCAGCTCGAGGTGGCGGGCGGCCTTGCCTTTGCGTTCAGGCAGGCCGACGCCTTTCTTGGCTGGCGCTTCTTGCTGCCGGTCGGAGGTCTCGGCCGCGGTGAGGAGGCCTCCCAGACAGCTGATGAGCGCAAACGAGAGGAGGCGAAGCATCGGCATATCTGCATTGAGCAGGAGGTCGGTCCGCACGCAAACCTCGGCTGACGGCATCTTCGCCGGGATTGCCATGGCGGCGGGAGGTGTTATCAGACTCACATGAATCCTACCCCTGGTTCGTATCTCCGTCGTTTCTGGCCTTTGTTCGTGGCGGCTGCGCTGGGCGCCCAGACCGCGCAGGTCCTCGAGACGAAGACCATCACCCCGCCGGAAGAGCCTTATGCGGGCTGGTCGACGCTCGCGCGTCGCGCCAACGGCGAACTCTGGGTCACGTGGTCGGGCGGTCGCGACGGCCATATCTGTCCGCTCGGGCAGGTGAGAGCGATGACCTCCAAGGACGATGGCGCGACGTGGACCTACCCGCGCGTGCTCCTCGACGGACCGATCGACGACCGGGACAGCGGCGTGATGGAGACCGCCCAGGGGACGTTGCTGGTCACGACCTTCACGTCGTTGGCCTACGAAGAACGTGGTCTGCTCGTGAAGCAGACGCCGGAACGGCAGGCCCGCTGGAAGGCCGCGCAGGATCGCCTGACGGCCGAGGAGCGCCAGGCGCAGCTCGGCGAATGGGTGCTGCGTTCGACCGACGGCGGCAAGACGTGGTCGCCGCCCATCCCGAC
Organism: Verrucomicrobiota bacterium; assembly: GCA_039797095.1. GTDB lineage: Bacteria > Verrucomicrobiota > Verrucomicrobiia > Opitutales > UBA953 > UBA953. Next base: position 843 of record JBDKIN010000200.1, on the reverse strand, counting down.
GATCGTCAACAGCCCGCATGGACCGACGCAGCTCAAGGATGGCCGCCTGCTCTACGTGGGGAAGCAGCTCTGGACCAAGGAGGGTCGGATCGGCGTGGCCGAATCAAAGGACGACGGCCTCACCTGGACCTGGCTGAGCGAGATTCCGACCCGTCCCGGTGATGAAGTGAAGAAGGGCTATCATGAGCTCTTCGCGCTCGAGACCGACGACGGCCGCATCGTCGCCCAGATCCGTAATCATAATAAACCTGACGTCGGTACCACGTTGCAGACCGAATCGACCGATGGGGGCAAGACCTGGACCGTGCCGCAGGCCATCGGCGTCTGGGGTCTGCCTTCGCATCTCCTCAAACTCAAAGACGGCCGGCTGCTGATGACTTACGGGTATCGTCGTAAGCCCTTCGGGAATCAGGCCCGCGTGAGCTCGGACCAAGGCCGGACGTGGAGCGAGCCCATGGTCGTCTCCGCCGACGGTGCCGCGGGCGATCTCGGTTATCCTTCGACCGTGGAGCTCGCCGACGGCACGCTGCTCACCGTCTGGTACGAGAACACGAAAGACCTCGGCAAAGCCGTCCTCCGCCAAGCGAAGTGGAAGATCGGCAAGTAGAGTATGGAGTATTGAGTATCGAGTATAGGGGTGATGGTAGGGGCGTGGCTCCGCCGCGCCCTCCTGCCTCCTTGTTTTCCCAACCGCCAGCCGCTAACCGCTAATACCTTTTTGGGGAGTGCGCGATGAATCGTGCCCCTGCCTTGGTTCGCCCTGCGGCGAAGCTCAAAGTCCGAAGCCTTGGGACTTCCGGACGTCGCCGACGTACCAGTTCTCGAGCTTCTCGCGGGCCCAGG
>JBDKIN010000199.1:0-2701 GCA_039797095.1 Verrucomicrobiota bacterium | reverse complement strand
CCTCCAAGGCCCGGCTCGCCGTGCTCCGCAAGGAACTCGGCGCCGCCCGCGAGGAGCAGACCGCCTTCCGCGCCCGCTGGGTCGCCGACAAGGAGGCCGTGACCAAGGTCCGGGCCTCCCGGGCGAAGCTCGAGGACGCCAAGGCCGACATGGCCAAGGCCGAACGCGCCGGCAAGCTGGAGGAGGTCGCCAAGCTCCGCTACGGCACCATCCCCGAGCTCGAGAAGGACGTCGCCAAGCTGGAGGGCTCCGCGAAGTCAGCCACCGGCCTCTTCCGTGAGACCGTCACGCCCGAAGAGGTCGCCGAAGTCGTCGCCCGCTGGACCGGCGTGCCCGTGAGCAAGCTGCTCGAAGGCGAGCGCCAGAAGATCCTCCGCCTGCCCGACAACCTCAAGGCCCGCGTCGTGGGCCAGGACGAGGCCGTGCGCGTCGTCGCCGAGGCCGTCCAGCGTTCGCGCGCCGGCGTCCAGGATCCGCGCCGACCCGTCGGCTCGTTCCTCTTCCTTGGCCCCACCGGCGTCGGTAAGACCGAGCTCGCCAAGGCGCTCGCGACCGAACTCTTCGACAGCGAGAAGTCCATGATCCGACTCGACATGTCGGAATACATGGAGAAGCACGCCGTCTCGCGCCTCGTCGGCGCGCCTCCCGGCTATGTCGGCCACGAGGAAGGCGGCCAGCTCACCGAAGCGCTCCGTCGTCACCCTTACGCCGTCGTCCTCCTGGACGAGGTCGAGAAGGCGCACCCGGAAGTCTTCAACATCCTGCTCCAGGTCCTCGACGACGGGCGCCTCACGGATTCGCAGGGCCGCACCGTCGACTGTCGCAACGCGCTCTTCATCATGACCTCGAACATCGGCAGCCGGCACATCGCCGAGCAGGCCGGCTTCGGCCTCACCGACAGCGTCCGGGAATCCGTGATGGCGGACCTCCGCGCCCACTTCCGCCCGGAGTTCCTGAACCGCATCGACGACATCGCGCTCTTCAGTCCGCTCGGACCCGAGCAGGTCGCGGCCATCGCGGCCATCATGCTGCGCGGCCTCAACGACCGCCTCGCCACCAAGCGCATCCGCCTTGAATTCGATAAGCCCGCCCTGGCCCTGATCGCCGAGAAGGGTTTCGACCCCGTCTACGGAGCGCGCCCCCTGCGACGCTACCTCCAGCGCGAGGTCGAGACTTCGCTCGCCAAGGCCATGCTCGCCGGCGAAATCCCCGACGGCAGCCTCGTCCGCGTCAAGCGGGCGAAGGACGCCCTCGGGTTCGAGGTCAAGGCCGGCGGGTTTTCGGATTGAAGGATGCCGCCGGCCGAGGGAGTCTCGGCCCATGACCGCTACGCGCATCCGCTGCGGGGTGGCCGGCACGGGTTCGCTCGGCCAGCACCACGCCCGCATCTATTCGACCCTGCCCGGCGCCGAGCTCGCCGGCATCTTCGAGCCGAACGACGCCCGGGCGGCCGAGATCTGCGCCAAGCATAACTGCCGCCGCTTCCTCACCCTCGACGAGATGGCGGCGAACTGCGACGCCGTCAGCGTCGTCGTCCCGACGAACCATCACGCCGCGGTGGCGCTCCCGCTTCTCGCCAAGGGCGTCCACCTCCTCATCGAGAAGCCCATCTGCGTCACCCTCGAGGAGGCCGCCCAGATCCTCGATGCCGCCGCCAAGGCCGACCGCATCGTCCAGGTCGGGCACATCGAGCATTACAACCCCGTGATGTCCTATCTCGAGCAGGCCGTCACCGACGCCCGTTACATCACCGCCGAGCGTCTGGCGCCTTTCACTCCGCGCGGCACCGAGGTCGGCGTCGTGCTGGACCTGATGATCCATGACATCGGCATCGTCCTCCAGCTCGCCAACTCCCCCGTCGATCGCATCGACGCCGTCGGCGTGTCCGTCGTGACCAAGACCGAGGACATCGCCAACGCCCGCATCGCCTTCCGGAACGGCTGCGTCGCCAATCTGAGCGCCAGCCGCGTCTCGCTGAAGAAGAACCGCGAGATCCGCGTCTTCCAGACCGGCGGCTACCTCTCCATCGACTTCATGGGGCAGAAGGGACACACCGTGCGCGTCGACCCGACCGCCGAAGGCGGCTTCGCCAAGGAGGAGATCCCGATCGAGAAGGGCGAGCCCCTCGCCATCGAGCTCGCCTCCTTCACCTCGTGCGTCCGCGATCGCAAGAGCCCGAAGGTCAGCGGCGAACTCGGTCGGACCGCCTTGGCGGTCGCCATCCAGATCACCGAACAGATCCGCGCCGGCATGGCGCGCAAATGAGCGCGTTCCCGGCCATCCCGGCGAGCTTCGACCGTCCCCGCGGGGGCGAGGTCGACGTACTTGTCGTGGCCGGCGAACATTCCGGCGACCAGCACGCCGCCAAGGTCGTCGCGGACCTGCTTGCGGCCCGTCCCGGCCTGCGCATCGCCGCCTTCGGCGGGCCGCAGCTCCGCGCCGCCGGCGCCCAGCTGCTCTTCGATATGACGACCTTCTCGGCCGTGGGCATCGTCGAGATCCTGTCGGCTTACCCGTTCTACCGTCGGCTCTTCGGCCGCATGGTCACTTGGACCAAGCAATGGAAGCCCAAGGTCGTGGTCCTCGTCGACTATCCCGGGCTTAATCTCCGGCTCGCGAACGAGCTGCGGAAGGCCGGCCTTTCCCGGGCGGGTTTCGGCGAGACCGCGGTGATCCAATACGTCAGCCCGCAGCTCTGGGC
>JBDKIN010000198.1:0-5304 GCA_039797095.1 Verrucomicrobiota bacterium | reverse complement strand
CGCCGCCGTGTCTTGACCCCTGCGCCCCTCCCCTTCCATCCTCCGGCATGGCCCGCACCCTGACCCTCAGCTTCTCCTGCCCTGACACCAGCGGCATCGTGGCCGGGGTCTCCGCGTTCGTCGCCGGCCACAAGGGCTGGATCACCGAGGCCAGCCAGCACACCGAGACCGAGCTCGGGCGCTTCTTCATGCGCGTGGAGATCCGGGCGGAGTCGCTCGACTTCCCGGCCGAAGAATTCGCCCAGCGCTTCGCCCCGCTGGCCGCGAAGTTCGGCATGGACTGGAAAGTCTCCGACTCGGCCCAGCCCCGCCGCGTGGTGCTCCTCTGCTCCAAGCAGGAACACTGCCTCTACGACCTGCTCGCGCGCCACGTCGCCCAGGACTTCCCGTTCGTCGTCCCCTGCGTAATCTCCAATCACGAGAACCACCGCAAGGTCGTCGAAGCCCACGGCATCCCCTTCCACTTCGTACCCGTGACGCCGGAGAACAAGCACGCCGCGTACCGCCAGATGGAGCAGCTCTTCCGCGAGGCCCAGGCCGACCTTATCGTGCTCGCCCGCTACATGCAGGTGCTCGACGAAGCGATGTGCCGCGATTTCGCGGGCAAGATCATCAACATCCATCATTCCTTCCTGCCTTCCTTCGCGGGCGCCAAGCCCTATCACCAAGCGCATCGCCGCGGCGTGAAGCTCATCGGCGCGACCTGCCACTTCGTCACGCCGGACCTCGACGAAGGCCCCATCGTGGAACAGGACGTGATCCGCATCGACCACTCGGACACCCCCGAGGACATGGCTCATCTGGGCAAGGATATCGAGAAGGTCGTGCTCGCCCGCGGCCTCCGCGCCGTGGTCGAAGACCGCGTCCTGCTGGCCGGCAATAAGACGGTTATCTTCCGTTAAAAAAACGCCCTTTCGGGAGGGTTTGGCGTTGGCGGGCGGCGGACGGAAACCCAAGGTGAGCCACCCCTCCCCATGCGTCTGCTTTGCGCCTCCCTGTTCGCGGCCTCCGCCGCCTTCGCCGCCGTTTCTCCGGAAGAGATCACGCCGACGAAGAAGGCTCCGTTCACCCAGCCCGCCGAAGCGGACCGCGCCGAACTGCACGCATCCATCAAGACTTTCATGGCGAAGGAGCCGGGCACCTTCGAAGCCCACGCCGCCGCCCGCGACTTCCCTGGCATCGTCGAAGGCAAGGAGCGCGTCGCCCGGACGGTCGCCTACGACTCCAACCTCGTCCACCGCTGGGACACCACCAACGGCGGCGCGCCGAATCTCTACACGAGCCCCGACGTCTGGCAGGAGACCGGCCTCTACGCCGCGCCTGGCGAAGTCGTCATCGTGAAGGTCGCCTCGCTCCCCGAACATCGTACGGTGAAGGTGATCGTCGGCTGCCACCGCGACAGCCTGCTGAAGCTGCCGAAATGGAATCGCTTCCCGGTCATCGCGCGGACCTTCGAACTCAAGGTCGGCGAGAACAAGATCGCCAACGCCTTCGGAGGACAGCTCTTCATCCAAAGCTCACACAAGGACTGGCGTAAGCCGATGAAGTCCTCGCCATCCACGCCGCTCCAGTTCAGCAATGCCGTCGCGATGCCGACCTACGTGCTCGGCAAGGACACCCCGGAATCCTGGGCGAAAGCCAAGCAGCTGCCGGCCCCTTGGGTCACCCTCTCCGGCAAGCAGGTCATCCTGCACGTCCAGGCCTCCGCCGTGAAGGAACTCACCGACCCGAAGGCCCTGCTGGAATGGTGGGACAAGTCGATGGCCCTCGAGGACGACCTCATCGCCCTGCGCCGGCTCGCGCCGGAGCGCGTGGTCCCGGACCGGCAGATCTCCGCCGGCTTCATGCATTCGGGCTATCCGTTCATGTGCTGGATCGATCCGTCGCAGAAAGACAGCGTCGACCTCCCCAAGCTCATGAAGGAAGGCAACTGGGGCTTCTTCCACGAACTCGGCCACAACCATCAGTGTTCCGCCTGGACCTTCGACGGTCAGACGGAAGTCACCTGCAACCTCTTCTCCCTTTACGTCATGGAGAAACTCGTCGGCAAGCCGACGGGCCGAGGCCATCCCTCGATGGAGAAGCTCGATGAACTCCTGGCGAAGCGCTTCGCCGCCGAACCGAACAAGGGTCCGTTCGAACAGCTCGCGACCTTCGTCGTGCTGATCCGCGCCCACGGCTGGGGCCCCCTCCGCGAGACGCTCCGTTCTTACGCGACCGACGCCGCCCCCAAGGGCACCGGCAAGGAACAGCTGCAGAGCCTCTTCGCCCTACGCTACGGGAAGGCCGCCAAGGCCGACGTGAGCGATTATTTCGAGAAGATGGGCTACCATGTCGACGGGACGGCGAAATCCGCCCTGAAGGGCTTCCCGGCCTTCAAGCCTGCCCTGCCCGCGTCGGCTAAGTGACGCTCCGGCCAGGGTTCGCCGGGCGACGCCTTCTGCCTCGCCCTGCGGGCTTATTTAAACTTAATACGCCTCCGTCGGCGCCTGCCGCCGCCTTCCGACCATGTCCCTCATTTCCCGCCTTTCCGCCCGCCTCCAGAACCACCCTAAGCGCATCGTCTTCCCCGAAGGCTCTGACGCCCGCGTCATCCAGGCCGCCCGCCAGTTCGTGGTGAAGAAGCTCGGCGTGCCGATCCTCGTCGGCGACCGCCAGCGCATCAAGGTCAACGCCGCCCGCCTCAACATCAGCCTCGAAGGCATCCGCGTCGTCGAACCCGAACGCAGCGACGAACTCAAAGGTTTCGCCGAGAAGCTCGAGTCGATCCAGCGCTACGGCAACACGAACCTCCAGGGCGACCCGGCCGAACTGGCCCTCAACCCGAACTACTTCGCCTGCCTGATGGTCGCCACCGGCGGCGCCGACGCCCTCATCTCGGGCGCCACGACCCACGCCTCCTCCGGCCTCCGCGCCATCCTGCAGGTGATGCCCCGCCAGGCCGGCGTCGAGACGGTCTCCTCGATGCAGATCCTCGAATCGGAAGAAGGTAAGTTCGGCATCGAAGGCGTCCTCTTCCTCGCCGACTGCGGCGTCATCCCGGATCCGACCGCCGAGCAGCTCGCCGACATCGCGGTGACCACCGCCGGCCTCGCCGGCCACCTGACCAACACGACGCCGAAGGTCGCGATGCTCGCTTACTCGACGCATGCGTCAAACCCCCGTCTGGCCTCGGTGAAGAAGGTCCAAGTCGCCACCGATCTCGCCCGCCGCAAGGCCCGCGAACTGGGCATCGCCTGCGATATCGACGGCGAGATGCAGGCTGACGCCGCCATCAACCCCTTCGCCGCCCAGTCCAAGGAAGTCTCCGGCGCCGTCGCCGGCCGCGCGGGGGTACTGATCTTCCCGGACCTCAACTCGGGCAACATCGCCTCGAAGATGGCCCAGCATATCGCCGATATCCCGGCCTACGGCCAGATCCTCACCGGCCTCGACCGTCCTGCCGCCGAGATCTCCCGCGGCGCCAGCGCCCACGACATCTTCGGCACCGCGGTCATCGTCGCCGCCCAGGCGGTCGACAAGTCCTACCTCTTCCCGAAGCTGAAGGACGGTCCCGCCGCCTGATCATGCCCACCCGCAAGCGCTTCGCCGAAAACATTCCCGGGCTGCTGCTGCGCCCGATGAACCTGGACACGCGGCGGATCTTCGTCGCGGCGACGCGCATGAACGACGGCAAGACGACGACCTGCCTCGGCCTCACGGCCGCCCTCCAGGCGATGGGACTGCACGTGGGCTACATCAAGCCGATCGCCCAACGCGTCGTGATGTCAGGCGAAGACCAGGTCGACGAAGACACGCTGCTCATCGACGGCCTCTTCGACCTCAACGTCCCGATCGCCGCGATGTCGCCCGTGGCCATCGGCCCGGACTTCACGAAGCAATACCTCGAGAACCCGGAGGAGATCGGCCCGCAGCTCAAGGACCGCATCTGCCGCGCCTTCGACCGCACCGCCTACGGCAAGGACATCGTCGTCGTCGAGGGCTCCGGCCACGCCGGGGTGGGCTCGGTCTTCGGCGCCTCCAACGCCGACAACGCCCGCGTGCTCGGCTCCAAGGCCATCATCGTCGCCGCCGGTGGCATCGGCAAACCGATCGACGAGATCGCCCTCAACAAGGCGCTCTTCGACAAGGCCGGCGTCGAGGTCGTCGGCGCCATCCTCAACAAGGTGATGCCGGACAAGGTCGACTTCATCCGCGACTTCGCGGGCCGCGGTCTCCGCCGCATGGGCGTGCCGCTCCTCGGCGTCGTGCCGCTGCAAGAGACGCTGGTCTACCCCAACCTCGACCAGGTGGCCGACGAGACCAAGGCCCGCTGGATCCACCAACCGGCCGGCCTGCGCCGCGTCCGACGCGTGGTCATCGGCGCGATGTCCGCCCGCCGCTCCGCCGAATACCTGCGCGTCCCGGGAACGCTGGTGATCGTGCCTGGCGACCGCGAAGACCTGCTGGAGGCCTTCATCGCCGGCGCCGGCACCCAGCCGCTTGCCGGGGTTTTCTTCTCCAACGGGCTGCTGCCCGACGAGGGCATCATCCGCCGCCTCAAGGAGGCGGGCATCGCGATGGCCGCGGTCGAGGCGGAATCCTTCGCGGTGACCGCGCGGATCAATAACATGACGGTGAAGACGATGCGCCAGGATGCCGACAAGATCCCGATCATCCGTAAGATGATCTCGGAATCCGTCGATATCCCGGCCCTGCTCCGGGCGCTCTGAGCGGTCAGACAGGCCGCAGCACCTCACCGAGTCGCGTGAAGTGCGCATCGTCGAAACCGATCGCCCGCTTGAGGTAGGCGTCGCGTTCGATGAGATTGGCGATCCGGCCGGCCTCGCGCCATTGAGCGGTGCTGATGAGACCGCGGAGGCGCACCCACAAGGCCCCGACGGGCACGGGAAAATCGCTGCCGTGAAGGAAGCGGTCGAGACGCCCCGACTCCTTGACCTGCTTGAGCACGCCGCTGCGGATCGGACTGTTGAGCGCGCTGGTGTCGGCGTAAAGACCAGGAAACTCATCCATGAGCCGGACGAGCTCGCCGAAGTGGTTCGGGTCGAAGAAGTGACTGTTGCCGGAGGAATGGGCGGCGATGACCTTGACGCCCAGTTCCAGGGGACGGCGCAGGATGCGCGGGTCCTGGTAGGCGCGGTTGAACACCGGCACGGTCATCTCGCCGCCGGTATGGCAGAGGAACGGCAGGCCGGAGGCCGCCATGCGGCGCCAGAATTCATCATAGTCCGGCAGGGCGCAGTTCACGTTCTGGCAATTGGGCAGCAGCTTGAGGGCCCGGGCGCCGCCCGCGAGGCAGCGCTC
>JBDKIN010000197.1:0-48788 GCA_039797095.1 Verrucomicrobiota bacterium | reverse complement strand
CCAAGAATCTCGCCTGAGATGCGGCTGCTGGTCGTCAAGTTCACCGGACTGCGCGGCGCGTTGGCCGCGACGGCGGGCCTGCGCACGATCCGCGAGCGGCATCCGGGCGCGCAGGTCACCTTCGTGACCTCGCCTGGCGCGGAGCCCGCCCTTGAAGGATGCCCGGCGGTCGTCGAGACCATCGGCTTCAGCCCGGAAGGCTCGCATCTGGCGCTCATCTCCCGCCTTCGCCGGCAGCGCTTCGACGTCGCCGTCGCGCTAGGTGGTCATTGGCTAGCGAACCGCCTCGTGGCGCTCAGTGGCGCCGCCGTGCGTGCCTGCGGCGGGCACGCGCCGTTCTTCCTTCGTCCGCTCATGCATCAGCAGGTCTTCGGCGCCGCCGTCGACCCGCATGAGGCCGCCCGCGACCACGAGGTGCTTGCGCGCGTCCTCGGCTTCCACGCCGAGACGCCGGCGATGTGGTTCTCGTCTTCGCGCATGCAGGAGCACGGGATGATGCTGGAGGAAGGCCGTTTCGCCGTGATCCATCCCGGCGCGACGCGGCCGGAGCGCATCCTCGAGATCGACAAGTGGGCCGTCGTCGCCCGCGAGCTCGTCGCCTCCCGCGCGGTCGAACGCATCGTCGTCTCGGCCGGACCGGGCGGCGCGGAGCGGATCATGGCCGAAGCCCTCTGCGGCCTGATCGGCCCCGTCGCGATGTCGACCGGCGGCCGTCTGCGGTTCGCGCAGCTCGCCCGGCTCATCAAGGAGTCCCGGCTTTTCCTGGGCGCCGATTCTTCCGTCCTCCAGCTGGCGGCCGCGGTCGGCACGCCCGTCGTCGGCGTCTTCGGGCCTTCCGATTACGCCCGGGCTCGTCCGTGGGGCGCCGTGCACCGCGTGGTGCGCGTCGATACCACGATGTTCCCCGGCGAACCGCGCGCCGAGTATCTCGCCCGGATGGACCGCGCGTTGGCCCGCATCACCGCCCAGCAGGTCACGCAGGCCGCGGAGGAGGTCCTGCGCATCACGACGCCCTGAGGGCGTCGCTTGACCTGTTCCGCGCTTCGCTGACATTAGCCCCGTGTCCATCGCCGCCACCCATTACGACGCCGTCATCATCGGAGCGGGCATGTCCGGCCTCGCCGCCGCCGTGCGCCTGGGGATGTTCGGTCGGAAAGTCCTGGTCTTGGAGCGGCACAACGCTCCGGGCGGCCTGAATTCCTTCTACGCCCGCGGCAAGCGGAAGTATGACGTCGGCCTGCACGCCCTGACCAACTGGGTGCCGGAAGGCGCGAAGGGCGCGCCCTTGGTCAAGCTGATGCGCCAGCTGCGCATCCGTCGCGAGGAGCTCGACCTCTGTCCGCAGCTGGGTTCGCGCGTGACGATGGCCGGGAAGAATCTCCGGCTGAACAACGATTACGAAGCCTTGCTCGCCGACGTCGCCCGTGAGTTCCCGCAGTCCGTCGACCGCTTCCGCGCGTTGGACGCCTGGATCGCCGGGCTCGACGAGGCCGCGCTTGAAGCGCACGGAGGTTCGGCGCGCGCGCTCCTCGACGAGCGGCTCGGCGATCCGTTGCTGCGCGACATGCTCCTCCTGCCGACGTGTTTCTACGGCAGCGCGCTCGAGGACGACATCGAGGTCTCCCAGTTCGCCGTCATGTGGCGTTCGCTCTTCCGCGAAGGCTTCGCGCGCCCGTTCGTGGGCGTGCGCCAGGTCATCCGTCTGCTCACCGACCGTTGCCGTGAGCACGGCGTCGAACGGCGCATGAAGTGCGGCGTGACGCGGATCGAAGTGCGCGCCGGCCGCGCGGCCGCGCTCGTCCTCGACGACGGCAGCGAGGTCACCGCCGACGCCGTCTATTCTTCGGCCGGAGCCGTCGAGACGATGCGGATGCGTTCGGACGCCCCGCCGGCGGCCGCGGCGGCCGAGATCGGTCGGCTGGGTTATGCCGAGACGATCGCGACCTATGACGCCGCCGCCTTCGCCGGCTTCGGCTGGCAGGACACCATCATCTTCTTCTGCGACGCCGAGCGCTTCAGCTACCGGGCGCCGGCCGACCTCGTCGACCCTCGCTCAGGAGTCGTCTGCATCCCGAACAACTACCAGTACGGCGAGGGCAGGGCGTTGGACGAAGGTTGGCTCCGGGTCACCTCGCTGGCCAACCACGACGCCTGGTGCGCCTTGCCCGAAGCCGAGTATCAGGCCCGCAAGCAGGAGTGGTGCGGCCGCCTCAATCGCGTGGCGCGGGCGCATCTGCCCGCCGTCACGGACGCCGCGCACGACGCCGCGCTGACCTCGACCGACGTCTTCACGCCGCGGACCGTCCGCAAGTTCACCGGCCACCTCAACGGCGCCATCTACGGGGCGACGGTCAAGCGACGCGACGGCCGGACCGACCTCTCCAATCTCTACCTCATCGGGACGGACCAGGGCTTCCTGGGGGTCACCGGCGCAATGTTGTCTGGCATTTCCATGGCCAACCTGCACGGTCTGAAGGCGTAACCCCGCCGTCATGAGCACCCCCGCAATCCCGGCCGAGCCGCGCCCTCTCTGGAAGGATCTCCTGCATCCGGCCGTCATCGTCGGAGCCCTCGGCTACTTCGTCGACATCTACGACCTCACGCTGTTCATGACCGTGCGGGAGAAGAGCCTCAACGGCCTGGGCCTCGGCCACCTCATCACCGGCGCCCCTTGGTATCAGGATCTCCTTTCCTGGCAGATGATGGGCATGCTCCTCGGCGGCATCTTCTTCGGCATCCTCGGTGACCGCATGGGCCGCCTGACCACGCTCTTCGGCTCGATCCTGCTTTATTCCGTCGCGAACATCGCGAACGGACTGGTCGACAGTTTCGGGGCCTATGCGTTCTGGCGTTTCGTCGCCGGACTCGGCCTGGCCGGCGAACTCGGCGGCTGCATCGCGTTGGTTTCCGAATCCTTGTCTAAAGAACGTCGCGGTTACGGCACGGCGGTGGTGGCCACCGTCGGCGTCTTCGGCGCGGTCGTCGCCGGCTACATGGCCGACCATGTGGACGCCATCGGCGCCTTGGTCGGGGCGGAAGGCTGGCGCATGAGCTACTTCATCGGCGGCGGGCTCGGCTTGCTGCTGCTGCTGCTCCGCGTCGGGGTCCATGAATCCGGCATGTTCCATCACGCCAAGGAGAAGGGCGCCGAAGGCGACGTGAAGCGCGGAGACTTCCTCGCCCTCTTCACGTCCCGCGACCGTTTCGTCCGTTACGCCCGCTGCGTGCTGATCGGCCTGCCGACGTGGTACATGATCGGCATCCTCGTCCAGCGCGCCTCCACGGTCTTCGCGCCGGCGGCGGGCATCACCGGCGAGCCCGTCAAGACGAACTGGGCCGTCGCGGCTTTCTACCTCGGCCTGACCTTCGGCGACCTCGCCAGCGGCGTCGGCAGCCAGCTGCTCCGCTCCCGTCGCAAGGTGGTCGCCGGTTTCCTGGCCTTCAGCCTGGCGTGCGTCGCCCTCTATCTCTTCGGCGCCGATGGCTGGACCTCCGCGGCCTATTACCGCCTGATCTTCCTGATGGGCCTGGGCATGGGCTATTGGGCTCTCTTCGTCACGATCGCGGCCGAGCAGTTCGGCACCAACCTGCGCGCCACGGTGGCGACGACCGTGCCTAACTTCGCGCGCGGTTCGCTCGTGCTGCTCACCTTCGGCTTCACGCAGCTCACCGGCACCAAGGAGCTCCCTTTCCTGGCGCCCTCGCTCGCGGGCGCGGTCCTCGGCGTGATCTGTTTCGGCGCCGCCTTCTACGCCCTCTGGGGCATGGAAGAGACCTTCGGCAAGGACCTCGACTACCAGGAGCAGAAGTAAGCGTCGCCGCTTACTTCTTGGCCGGGGCGGGCGCGTCGGCCACGCAGCGGAGGCCGGCGTGATTCGTCGACGTCAGCGTGTCGAGGCCTTGGCGCGAGGTCGGCCGGTAGCGGAAGCAGTAGCCTTCGTCGCAGAGCCAGGACCCTCCGCGGATCACGTGCTGGCCGAAGCCGGTCTTCTCGGGGTCGTGGCCGATCGCCGGCCCGATGGGACCGTCCTTGGGCGAGACCTTGTAGTAATCGAGGCCATACCAGTCTTCGCACATCTCCCAGACGTTGCCGGAGATGTCGTAGAGGCCGTAACCGTTGGGCGGGAAGGACCTGACCGGAGCCACGGCGGCGAAGCCGTCGGCGCCGCTGTCGCGTTCCGGGAACTTGCCCTGCCAATGGTTGCTCATGATCTTGCCGTTCGGACGTTCCTCGTCGCCCCAGACGTAGGGCTTGTCCTTGAGTCCGCCGCGGGCGGCGAACTCCCACTCGGCTTCGGTCGGCAGGCGCTTGCCCGCCCACTTGGCGTAAGCCTGCGCATCCTTATAGGTCAGGCAGACCACCGGGTGGTCCATCCGCTGCTCGATCGACGAAGCCGGTCCGTCCGGATGACGCCAGTTGGCGCCGGCGGTGAACTTCCACCAAGGCAGGTCGGCGCCGCCGCACTGGAAAGGGTTCACGCCGGAGACGCGCTGGAAGATGAGCGAGCCGCCTTTCAGGTATTCCTTCGGAGCGTTGGGGAATTCGCGCGGATCGAGGTCCTTTTCCGCGTCGGTCAAGTAGCCGGTGGCGTCGACGAACCGCTTGAACTGGGCGTTGGTCACCTCGGTGACGTCCATCCAGAATCCTTTGATCGTGACCGAGTGCGCCGGCGCTTCTTCCGCGTGTTTCTCATCGGCTTTGTCGGTCCCCATCGTGAATTCACCGCCGGGGATCCAGACCATGCCGGTCAGGTCGGCGGAGGTAGGGTTCGCCGGAGTCGCCGCCGAGGGGCGTAGGCCGAGCAAGATGAACGGTACGGCCATGAGCACCACGGCGATCGTGATGATCCAGGTCTTGGCCTGGCTCGCAGGACTGGGGCGGGCGTCGGTTTCCATGGGGATGCTCTTTCTTACGAAAGGGGAGGGGGAGGGCGAACCTTTTACGGGGAGGGGCGGATATCGCCTCGCCCAGCGGGACTTTTCTGCCTTATCCAAGGCGCATGAGTTCGACCCAAGAAGAAGTCCTCCAGATCTTCCGCGATTCCAAGGCCCTCCTGACCGGCCACTTCGTCCTCCGCTCGGGCCTGCATAGCGGCCATTTCTTCCAGTGCGCCCAGGTCTGCCAGCACATGGACAAGGTCACCCGCCTCATCGAGCTGCTCCGTCCGAAGCTCGCCGCGCATCCGTGCGACACCGTCCTCGCCCCGGCGATGGGCGGGCTGGTCGTCGGCCAGGAGATCGCCCGCCAGCTCGGCGTACGCTTCGTCTTCGCCGAAAAAGAGAACGACAAGCTGGTCCTTCGTCGTAACTTTACCTTCCGTCCCGGCGAGCGCGTGATCGTCGCCGAAGACGTCGTCACCCGCGGCGGCCGCGCCCAGGAGTGCCTGGATATCCTCAAGGCCGCCGGCGCTGACGCCGTCGCCGTGGCTTCCCTGGTCGACCGGTCGGCCGGTCAGACCAAATTCAGCGTCCCCTTCGTCGCCTTGCTCGAGCTGAATTTCCCGACCTATGCGGCCGATGCGGTTCCCGCCGAATTGGCCAAGCTGCCGGCGACCAAGCCGGGTTCCTGAGCCGCCGGTCCGTCGGGCGGTATTTTGACCTAAAAACGAGGGCTAAAGGCGCCTTTGACGCCTTGTGCCTTGCACCAAGGCGGGGGCTTCCCTACGCCAAACCACTCACTTTCCATGGATCGCAAGAACTTCTTCCTGGGTATGGCCTGCATCGTCGGCGCCTTCGCCCTTTTCTTCCTCACCAAGCCGGCCACCCCGCCTCCCGGCGCCACGCCGGCCCCGTCCGCCGCCGTCGCCCCCGCCGCTCCGGCCTTGGTCGCCAAGCCGGTGACCACCTTGCCCACCTCCGGTCAGTCCGCTCGTCCGGTGCCGCTTGAGTCCGCCAAGTCTTTCGTCCTCGAGAACGAACACCTCAAGGTGACGCTCACCGACCGTGGTGGCGCCATCCGGGAGATCCGCCTGAAGAAGGAATTCGCCGACGTCACCAAGCAGGGAGTCGTCGTCTTCAATGCCGGCAACGATGAGTCCGCGCTCGCGCTCGCCATCAAGAATCCGGTCTCCGGCAAGCTCGAGACCCTCCTTTCCGAATTCGTCGCGCAGCCTGGCGCGACCGCTGATACCATCACCCTCGTCGGCGGCCTCGCCGATGGCACCCGGATCGAACGTTCCTTCACGCTGACCGCCAAGGAAGGCGCCGCCGTCGAACCTTACGCCCTCGGCTTCGTCACCAAGGTCATCCCGCCCGCCGGCAAGCCCGCCGCCACGGTCTGGGTCTCGACCGGCTGCTGGCAGCCGACCGAAGGCGATTCCGCCAATCAGTTCCTTTCGGTGCTCGCTTACGACGGCGAAGACCTGACGCGCGTCGGCCTCGATGTCTTCACCGACTCCAGCGGTTTCTTCGGTCTCGGCGCCCACAAGGCTCAGGCCGACCACGCCGTCGCGTCCGTCGCCAAGCCGCTCCTCTGGGTCGCCTCCGGCAACCAGTTCTTCTCCTCGATCGTGCATCCGGCCGATGCGTCCGCCCGTGGCGCCCGCACCGAAGTCCTGGTCCTCCCGGTGGGTTTCGAAGCCGGCAAGCGCGGCCTGCAGGCCTTCGCCTCTTGGGAGCCCGTCCCGGCCGCCGACCTCTCCCGCACCTTCGCCGGTGAGTTCTTCGTCGGTCCTAAGGAATACGCCCGCGTGGCCGCGCTGCCCGACGGCCAGGTCGCCGTGCTCCAGTTCTCAAAGCTGCTCGGCTTCATCTCCTTCGGCGCTGTCTGCAAACTGCTCCTCGCCGTCCTCGGTGGCGTACACTGGCTGCTTGAGTGGAGCGGCGCCTGGTCCTGGGGCTGGGCGATCGTCCTGCTCACCTGCCTGATCAAGGTCATCACCTGGCCGCTCACCGCGATCCAGATGAAGGCCGCGAAGAAGATGCAGAAGTTCGCGAAGCCCATGCAGGACATCCGCGAGAAGCATAAGGACAACCCGGAGAAGATGCAGAAGGAGCTCATGAAGCTCTACACCGAGAACAAGATCAACCCCTTCGCCGGCTGCCTGCCGATCCTCATCCAGATGCCGATCTTCTTCGGCCTCTACACGGCGTTCCAGACCACCGTCGAACTCCGCCTGCATTCGTTCCTCTGGATCGCCGACCTCTCGGCGCCGGACACGATCTTCCACGTCGGCGGCTTCCCGGTGAACCTCCTGCCCGTCCTCATGGGCATCACCATGTGGCTCTCGATGCGCATGAGCCCCCAGCCCTCCGGCGACGGCTCCCAGAAGATGATCTTCCTGATGATGACGCTGCTGTTCCCGGTCATCTGTTACCCGATGGCCTCGGCCCTCACGCTGTACATGACGATCCAGAACCTGTTGACGATGCTCCAGACCTGGCTTACCAAGGACGAGCCGGACGTCGAGGTGATCGCGCCCGCGCCGAAGAAGGTCAAAGGCTGATTTTCCAACCCCCATCCCACCATGTCTGGTCATAGCAAGTGGCACACGACGAAGCGGCACAAGGCCGTCATTGACGCCAAGCGCGGCAAGATCTTCTCCGTCCTCGCGAAGGAGATCACCCTCGCGGCGCGCGCCGGCGGCGGCAGCCCTGAATCCAACGCGCGTCTCCGTACGCTCATGGACAAGGCCCGCGCCTCCAACATGCCGTCGGACAACATCAAGCGCGCGGTCCAGAAGGGCACCGGCGAGATCCCCGGCGTCACCTACGAGGAGATCGTCTACGAAGGCTACGCCCCCGGCGGCGTCGGCCTCATCGTCGAAGTCACCACCGACAACAAGAACCGCGCCGCGGCCGAAGTCCGCCAGGCCTTCAACGACAACGGCGGCAACATGGCCCAGACTGGCGCGGTCTCCCATAGCTTCCAGAAGAAGGGCCAGTTCCTCATCGGCGCCTCCCAGATCGGCGAAGACGCCCTGATGGAGCTCGTCCTCGAGGCCGGCGCCGAAGACGTCATCAACAATGGCGACCACTTCGAGGTGCTTTCCCCGATCGCGGCCTTCGACGCCATCTCGAAGGCCCTGCAGGAGAAGTCCATCAAGCCTGAGTCGGCTGAACTGTCTTACATTTCCAGCATTCCGGTCCCGGTCGGCGACGCCGCCGTGGCCAAGCAGGTGATGGAACTGATCGACGCCCTCGAAGCCCTGGACGACGTCAAGGCCGTGCACGGCAACCAAGAGATCGACGAGAAGCTGCTGGCGTAAGGCCGGCGGATTTCCGCCCACGCTTTACGGCTTCACTGTCCGGGCACTCCGGGTAGTGTGGCCTCGTGTCTTCTCCTCGTCGCCAGTCAGGCAGTGCATCCTCCGGGGTCCGGACGGCCGCCCGTGCCGTCATCCTGCGCGGCGAAGAGATCCTGGCGGTCCGGATCCGGACCGAAGAGGGCGAGTTCCTCGTCCTGCCCGGCGGCGGTCAGAATCACGGCGAGACCTTGCGGGATACCGTCCGGCGTGAGGTCCTGGAGGAACTGGGTCTCAAGGTCGTGCCGCAAGGCCTGCTCTACCTCCGGGAATACGTCGGTAAGAACCATGCCATGCACCGGATCCACGGCCACTTCCATCAGGTCGAAGCCGTCTTCCATTGCCTCTGTGACGACCTTTCCCCGATCGGGGAGGGGCGGGAGCGCGACCGCCGGCAGGTCGGTTTCGAGTGGCTGCCTTTGGCGCGGCTGGCGGATTACCCCCTTTCGCCCAAGGGCTTGGGAGAGGTCATCGCCAAGGCCCTGAAAGACGGTTCAGCCACCTATCTCGGGGACGTGCATTGAAGGCTTGCCAGAGGGCGGTCCGCTCCCTTTGTTCACTTTCCTCTTTCTTGGGGTTATAGCTCAGTTGGTTAGAGCGCCTGATTGACATTCAGGAGGTCGATGGTTCAAGTCCATCTAACCCCACCACTTCGCAGCCCCGGCCTGGCAAACCCAGTCCGGGGCTCTTGTTTGGCGGGGTTTCCGGAGCCCGGCCGGCGGGGCTATGCATCCCTTTTTTCTCGCTCATCCCCGTCCCTTGTCCCTACCCCTATGTGACTTCATTTTCCATCATGAGCAGCACCCAAATCGTTGATATCAAAGCCCGCGAAATCCTCGACTCCCGCGGCAACCCCACCATCGAAGTCGATGTCGTCCTCGCCTCCGGCGTGCGCGGCCGCGCGGCCGTCCCGTCCGGCGCCTCGACCGGCACCTACGAAGCCCACGAACTCCGTGACAGCGACGTGAGCGCCAAGTCCTTCGCCAAGGGCATCGACCCGAAGAAGCGCTACAACGGCAAGGGCGTCCTCAAGGCCGTCGAGAACGTCAACGAAGAGATCGCCTCCCTCCTCGTCGGTCACGACGCGCAGGACCAGATCGGCATCGACACCGCGATGATCGGCCTCGATGGCACCAAGAACAAGAGCAAGCTCGGCGCCAACGCCATCCTCGGCGTCTCGATGGCCGCCGCCCACGCTTCCGCGGCCGCCCTCGGCCAGCCCCTTTACCGCTACATCGGCGGCCCGAACGCCAAGGTGCTCCCGATCCCGCTCATGAACATCATGAACGGCGGCGCCCACTCCGACGCCCCGGTCGACATCCAGGAATTCATGGTGGTGCCCTCCGGCGCCAAGTCCTTCAGCGAAGCCCTCCGCATGGGCACCGAGATCTTCCACGCCCTCAAGAAGGTGCTGAAGGCCCAGGGTCTCTCCACCTCCGTCGGTGACGAAGGCGGTTTCGCCCCGAAGGTCGCTTCCAACGAAGCCGCCCTCGAAGCCATCGCCGCGGCCGTCAAGGCCTCCGGTTATAAGCTCGGCAAGGAAGTCTTCCTCGCCCTCGACGTCGCCGCTTCCGAGTTCTTCGACGAGAAGACCGGCAAGTACACCTTCCACAAGTCCGACAAGTCCCAGCGCAAGTCGGCTGAGATGGTGAAGTTCTACCAGGACCTCCAGAAGCGCTACCCGATCGTCTCGATCGAAGACGGCTTCTCCGAGGCTGACTGGACCGGCTGGAAGCTCGCCACCGACGCCATGGGCGCCGACACCCAGCTCGTCGGCGACGATCTCTTCGTCACCAACACCGAGTTCCTCTCCCGCGGCATCAAGACCAAGACCGCCAACTCGATCCTCGTGAAGGTGAACCAGATCGGTTCCCTCACCGAGACCTTCGACGCCGTCTCCATGGCCCAGCGCGCCGGCTACTCCGCCATCATCTCGCACCGCTCGGGCGAGACGGAAGACGCCACCATCGCGGACATCGCCGTCGGCCTCAACGCCGGCCAGATCAAGACCGGCTCCCTCTGCCGCTCCGACCGCGTCGCCAAGTACAACCAGCTCCTCCGCATCGAGCAGGAACTCGGCAACCGCGCCATCTACGCCGGCAACACCTGCAGCTGGGGCCAGTAAGCCCTGGTCGCAGCCAAGGCAAAGGGCCGCCCGATGGGCGGCCCTTTTTGTTGTCCGCCTCGGTGCCTTTCGCCCGATCAAGCGATGGGTTGCCAGGCCGACGCGGAGGCGGTAGTCATCCGCACCCCGTCGGAGCCGGCCGTAAGCCCCCGCCTCGGCCCTGATCATCTACCCGCCCCAAGCATGTTCAACCTCCTCGAGATCCTCCCCCCTTTCGGAAAAGTCCAGGTCATCGATGTCGGCGCCATGGACCTCGGTTCCGAGATCTACGATCCGCTCGTCAAGGCGGGCGTCGCCGGCGTGCTCGGCTTCGAATGCGTCCAAGCCGAGTGCGACCGGCTGAACGCGATGGCCCGTGAGTCCCGGGCCTATCTGCCCTACGCGATCGGCGACGGGACGACGCGCGCTTTCCACGAGTGCAACTTTCCGATGACCTCTTCGCTGCTGGAGCCTAATTCCGCCCTGCTGGATAGGTTTCAGAACCTGGAGAACCTGACGCAGGTGGTGAAGAAGCACACGTTCGCGACGAAGCGTCTGGATGACATCCCCGAGATCACCGGGGCGGATTTCCTCAAGCTGGACGTGCAGGGCGCGGAGCTGGACGTCCTGAACGGCGGCGACCGGCTCTTGGCGGACGCGTTGGTCGTCCACACCGAGGTCGAGTTCGTCGAGATGTACAAAGGGCAACCGCTCTTCGCCGAGGTGGACCAGCGGCTCCGCCGGAGCGGGTTCGTCTTCCATAAATTCGCCGGGATCGCCGGTCGCACCTTCAAGCCGTTGGTCGTCAATAACGACGTCAACCAGTGCCTGAGCCAGATGCTCTGGGCCGAGGCGGTCTACGTGAAGGACTTCATGGCGCTCGACCGTCTGCCCCCCGAAAAGCTCCTCCGCTTGGCGGTCATCCTGCATATGGTCTACGGCTCCTTCGACCTGGCGATGCAGGCCTTGCTCGCCTACGACCGCCAGACCGCTTCGGACGTCGCCCAGAAGTATTTCCTGCGGCTGACCGCGCCGCGTTGAGCGGCGGCGGCGCAGCATCGCCCGGCTGACACTCGCCGTCGAGGCCGTTTACTTCGATTCGAGGCCGGCGGAGTTCACCGCAATGACTTCGTACTTCGCGCCGGGCTGGGCGCCCTGGTCGACGAAGCGCATCGCCGCGAGTGGCTGCGTCGGCGTGTCGCCATAGGTCACGCCTTGGAAGAGCGGACGACCGAAGGGGTTGGTGAGTTTCTCCGGCACGCGGCCGACGACTTGGCCGTCCTTCTTGATGAGGAACTGCCGGACGCCGCTCTCGAAGTCCGCGTGCGCGTCCCAGGTGATTTCGACGCCTTCCGCACCGGCCTTGGCCGCGACGTCGAAGGGCGCGGGCGGCGGCGTGGTATCGTTCGTGGCGCCGGTTTTGACGTATTCCGTCCAAGCCTGGGCGAAGGTCGCGTCAGGCAGCCAGCTGGCCTCGGCTTTGTCGCCGGCGTACGCGCCCGCGGGCTTGGCTTCGTTGCCCAGCAGCGGAGCGAGCCAGCCTTTCGACTGGTCGATCTTGCGCAGGGCGTTGCCGGACGCAGGGAGGCGCAGGGCGAGGCAGGCGTCGAAGAAAGCGATGGAGGCGTAACGCTGGTCGCCGGTCTGGTGCGAGGTGAGGGGATCCGGGGCGAAGCCGATCGGCGCACCCTTGGCGCGGTAGGCTTTGAACATCGCCAGCGAGCCGGTCCAAGCGACGTTGAAACGCTTGTCGCCGTTCTCCTTCGCGCCCGGGTTCGCCATCATCGGGATCTCGTAGGCGGCGTCCGGCAGGATGACTTCCGGGATCTGGCGCTCCTTGCTCGGGTCTTCGGGCTTCTGCCAGTAGGAGTAGGCCGTGCCGGAGCGGAACCAGATGGCGACGATGCGCTCGGGGTATTTCGCCTGCATGATGCTGGACCAGAAACCGCCGCCGCTATGGCCCCAGAGGCACCAAGGCGCGGTCGCGATCTCGGGGTGGCCGGTCTGCTTGGCGAAATCGGCGAGGGCCCGCAGGTAAGTCTGGTCCGAGCCGTTGCGCGGGTCGCACCACATGCGGCAGTTGGCCTTGTCCGGCTCGCCGATCACGGGGCCGACCAGCGCACAGTCCCATTTGCGCGCGAGCGCCTGCCAGTGGAGGTCGTCGGCCGCGGTCACGGCGCTCTTATTGGAGCCAGCACCGCAGCCATGCTGATGCACGATGATGCCGCGGACGGTCTTCACGCCCTCGGGCAGCCAGAGGTTATAGGTGGCGGGGAAGATGAGTTCGCCGGGCTTGTCCGAGGCCGGGTAGCTGACGGAATACTTGGCGCCGTCAGCCAAGGCGGCCAAGGGCAGGAGGAGCAGGGCGAGGAGGGGTCGCATGGGGTGTCTCTAAGACAGTCAGAAAGTCCTCTGGTTCAAGCCAGCGTTGGCTTGTCTGAGTCGGCGAACACGTTAGCGTGCCTCGATGGAAGTCATCCGGTCCTTGCAGGAGCAGGCTAAGGAGTGCGAGGAGTGGTGCTCGCTGCAGGAGGAGAAGGCTTACCTGCCCTACGCCCGTAAAGGACTGCGCGTCCTGGCCGCGCATCATGACGGGCTAGCGGCGCCGCTCGCGGGTGCCGAGCTGCGTCCGGACGGAGGGGTGTTCAAGGAGAAGCCATTAGGCGCCGTGATCGGGAGCCTGATGATCGTCGCCGCGTCGATGGCCTGGGCCGCTATCGTCGTCGCGCTCTACTCTTGGCTTGGTTGGACGGGAGCGCCCGCGGTGTTCTCGGTGCTCTTCTCTGTGCCGGTTTTCCTGCTGGTGGCCTACTTTCCTTTGCGGTGCATCGTGCTCGAGCACCAGGTCGTCTTCGTGGACGACGCCTTGGTCGTGCGTCTCCGGTCGTTCGGGCGGACCGAGAAAGAGTGGCGGCTGGCGACGGACGAGGAGGTCGTCGTGGGGCTCGCTTTTCGCGGCCATTTCTACCACGTCGAGGGCGCGACCAGGTACTATCCTCTCCTCTCCGTGGTCGTCTCCTCCGGCGGACAGGAAGTCGCTTTCGGGGAGAATCTTCCTTTGGAGCAGCGGGTCCGGCTCGCCATCCTGATCGACCATCATTTCAACGGAGTTGCCTGATCCAAGCGGACGGGTAATCCACCTTCATGGGTATCCGCGAAGACTTCCTAGCCAAGTTCGCCCGTCTCAAGGCCGCGGCCGAGGCACGGAACGCGGCCATCATCGAGGGGCGCGCGCCCAAGCCGTTGACCGACGAAGAAGTCGCGCGCGGTCACCCGAAGGTCTCCGCGTCGACGGATTTCGAAGGGGTTCGCTACGAGACCCGCCTCGGGACGTGGTTCGGTTGGTTCTGGCTGATCTTCACCTGTGTCCACTGCGTCGCGCTCTTCTACGGGCTGTCCCAAGGTTCGGTGAAGATGAACGGCCGGATGGTCGAGCAGCCGGACTGGTGGCATTTCGCGCTGCTGGCACTCTTTTACGTGCCGTTCTTCCTCGTGGGCTTCGCCTTCACCCTCGCGCGCTATCGGGTCACGCTGAGCGACGAGGCCGTGATCGTCCGCTGGCGCATCCTGCCTTACCTCGGTTGGACTTGGAAGCTCGCGGTCGGGGACGACGTCCGGGTCAAACTGGCTTTCCGCGGTTCGAAGCAGAACAAGAAGCCCGTCGAATCGATCGTCGTCGCTTCGCTCGGCAAGGAGCGCCACTTCGGGGCCTTCTTGTCGGAGGACGTCAAGGAGCACCTCGCCGGGCTCGTCCAGGATTACTATGGAGCACCTGCTTCGCCGGGAGACGGCCCGACTCCGTTCATCGCCGACGACTGAGCCTCAGCGTCCGGCCGGATCGATGGCGCGGAACTTGACGACGGTGTTGCTGGCCGGCTCATAGAGCACGCCGATGCGTCCGTCCTTCAGGAGCGCCATGCTGCTGTAAGCGAAGGGGCCGGGGAAGGTGAGGCGCGAACTAGACCAGGTGCGTCCGTCATCGTGCGTCAGGCGCAATGTCCCGTTGGCACGCTTGGGTCCGGCGGCATTAAGGAAGGCGATGGTGCGATCATCCAGGCGAAGCAGGCTCCCTTGGCAGATGGGATCGGTCAGGACGGCGTCCTCGGCGGCCTGAGCCCAGGTCTCGCCGGCGTCTTGTGACCAAGAAATCTTGCGCAGGCTGGGCCCGCGCCGCCAGCTGCGAGAATTCAGGTAAAGGCCGCCTTCCTTGGACTCGGCCACTTGTACTTCGTTCAGTTGGATCGTCTCGGTCTGCGGCACTTTCTCGCCACGATTCCACGTGGCGCCGGCGTCGTCGCTATATGCGACCCAGTTGTAGAAGTTCTTCTTCTCGTCTTGGGAGTTGAAGGGGACGACCAGGCGGCCCGCCTTGGGGCCGCTCTTGAGTTGGATGCCGATGCCTGGTCCGGAGGCGGTGGTGATGGCTTCCGCGGGCTTCAGCGTCGCGGAGACATCGGTCGGCTTGCTCCACGTCATGCCGTCATCATCGGAGGTCACGAAGCAGGAGCGATTTCCCTTCGGGTCGGCGGGGCCGACGGGTAGTCGTCCGAACTCATGTCCGCCGGCCGGGAAGGTCTGATAGAAGAGGAAGATTCGCCCCGACTTGGCTTCCTGTACCAGGCAGGGGTTGTTACAGCTGTCCTGGCCCTGTTCGTAGGCGATGCGCGGCCTGGACCAGGTGGCGCCTTCGTCCTTGGAGAAGGAGATCACCAAGTCGTTGCCGGCTTGGTCGGTCGGCTTATCGCGGCCTTCGGCGACGGCGAGCAAAGTGCCCTTCTGGGTGCGTAGCAAAGAAGGGATGCGGACGGAGGGGTGAGGCAGATTCTGCTTGGCTTCGAAGACGATGACGTCCGTCCCGTCCGCCGCGAAGGAGTGGACGCAGAGCAGGCCGAGAAGCAGGGCGAGGCGCATGTTCAGAAATTCCAGCTGAAGAAGCCGATGGCTTCAAGTTCGCCGAGCATCAGCTTGGTCTCGGCGGCGTCAGGGTTGCCGTTGGGCAGGCGGGCGGGCCCGAGCGGTACGCCGAGGTGTCCCATGAGCGCCTTGGCGGCCCCCATGTAACCTCGCTTGGCCAGGATATCGACGACCGGCTGGACCTTCGCCTGTTCGGTTTCGGCCTGGCCGGCGTCGCCTTTGCCATGGGCGGCGATGGCGCGCAGCAGCGGGCCCGGATTGAAGTTATAGGTGCTGCCGACGCCGGCGGTCGCGCCGGCACGCAGGGCGGCGAGGAAGCGTTCGTCGATGCCGTAGGGAAGGTCGAAGCGGCCGCCTTCGAGCTTCTGCGCCCGGCGCATCGCTTCCAGGTCAGGGTGGGAATACTTCACTCCCGCCAGGTTCGGGATGATCGGCGAGGCCGCCTGCAGGAACTCGTCGACCGGGAAGCCGCCGATGCCGGTCATGCCGGGGATGTCGTAATAATAGAAAGGCGTGCGCGCGGCGGCTTTCGCCACCATCGCGCAGCTGGCGACGAGGTCGGCCAGCGTGCGCGGCTTGAAATAGGAAGGCGCGATCATCGACACGGCCTTGGCCTGGTTCTTTTCGGCGTGCGCGGCGAGCTGCGCCGCCTCGGTGAGGCAGTTGGCGCCGACGTGCACGACGACGTCGATGCCCGTCGCCGGCCCCACCACGGCCCAGCGGTCGTTCAGTTCCGCGCGTTCGGCCGCGGTGAGCGAACTGCTTTCGCCGGTCGTGCCGCCGATGAAGACGGAGGTGATCCCGTGGCTACGAAGAAAGGCAGCCTGCCGTTCGACGACGGCGAGGTTGAGCGAGCCGTCGGGGTGGAAGGGCGTGTGGGTGGCCGTGCAAAGGCCGGTGAACTTGAAGGCGGACATGGTCAGGAGGAGGTGCTTTCGCGCGGGCGGATGCAGAGTGCGACGAAGATGGAGAGCAAGGCGATGCCGGCGAAGACCCCGAAGACGGCGTTCAGGGGCATCTGACGGTCGCGGAGGGCGCCGAAGATCCAATCGGCGAAGCCGCCGCAGCTGATGCTCACGAGGTTCATCAGGCCATAGCCCGTGGCGCGATGCTGCGGCCCGACGAGCTGGCAGAGGATGGGCATGCTATTGCAGTCGAAGAAGCCCCAGCCGAGCCCGAAGACGATGAGGAAGAGCACGGCCACGAGCAGGGTGGGCGCGTTCCCTACGCCGAAGAGGGCCGGGAGGAGCAGGAACGTGCCGATCGCGCTGACAAAGATGCGCCCGCGGATATTCGTCCGCATCCAGCGGTCGGCTAGCCAGCCGCCGAGCACCGCGCCGACGATGGCGGCGAGCTGCCAATAAAGGACCGCGGAGACGCCAGCCTTGCCCTGGCCCAGCTGGAAGCGCTCGCGGAGGATGTCAGGCATCCAGTCGCGCACGACCCATGCCGCCATGGCGGGCAGGGTGAAGTAGACCACCAGCAGCAGGAAGCTGGGATTTCCGAGCAGCGCGCGGACGGTCGAGCCTGCGTCCGTCCGGGCGACGGTCTCGTTCGTCGCCGGTCGATTCCGCAGGAAGAGGAAGAGCGGCACGGAATAGGCGATGCCGAGCAGGCCGCACCATGCGAAGGCGCCGCGCCAGCCGATGGTCGGCTCATCCGCGGCGTAGCCGGCGAAGCCGCCGATGATCACGCCGACGTAGATGCCCATCTGGTGGAGCCCGATCGCCCGTGAACGCGTAGGTCCGAGGTGGTAGTCGGCAATGAGCGCGAGCGCGGCCGGGATGTAGAAGGCTTCGCTGACGCCCATGATGGCACGCGTCCATAGCAGCTGGTCGTAGTCATTCACCTGACCGGTGGCCCAGGTGACCGCGGACCACGCGAAGAGGCTGAAGCAGATGACGTGACGTCGGCTGACCCGGTCCGCGAGGTAGCCGCCGATCGGGCTGAAGATCGCATAGACCCATTTGAATGAACCAAGGACCAGGCCCCATTGCGCCTTGGTCTGGATATCCGGCAGATCGCCGAGCATGGACGACTTCATGGTCGCGAGCATCTGGCGGTCGAGGTAGTTGAGCAGCGCGACCGGTATGAGTAGCGCGACGACCAGCCAGGCCGTGCGGGTGGCGGACGTGGTTTCGTTCATCGGTATCTGGCCGGGATCGGCCACCGGGTGAGCTTAGGGGTGCGGACGCCAGGCCGCACTTCTCCGCTCACGGTCACGAGGTCGTCGCCCAGCCGCAGGAGCGGCGCGACCGCGACCGGATGCGGCCACTCGCCGAGCTCGGTCACCTCGAGCGACTCGAGGTCGATCGCGAAGATATGCCGGGCGAGGCCGGTGTGCGTCTCATAAGGGTGTCCGTACTGCGTGCCGTCGTCCCCTCCCACGAAGAAAAGGTGCGTCGCCGTCGCCACGCCCGGGCCGGCGGCGCCGGCGAGCGCGTGGGGCAGCCCGTGGAAGCGGTTGCCGGCGTCGAGCGACGACTGGAAGGCGAGGTTGTCATGGTAGTCGCGGAACGGTCTGCCGTCCTTGGCCGAGAGCGAGCAGCCGCCCGCCCAGAGCAGCAAGTTCGGGCCGGCGCCGACGAGCGGGATGATCCGGCCGAAGCTTGGGTCGGCGTCGGTCGTCCGCCACGCCTTGTCGGGCGCGTCGAGGTCGAGCGACGTCAGCGTCGGGATCGTCTCCGTCGCATCCGGTCCGTCCGTCCCTCCGAGGATGACGAGATGTCCTTTGGTCGAAGTGAAGCCGGCGTAAGCCCGCGGGCGCGGGAGGTCGGGCCCGAAGCGGGACACCTTGCCGTCGAGTCCGATCCGCCAGACGCCGGCGCGGTGGCCGCCGGCCGCGGCGCCGCCGGCGAACACCACGGCGTCTCGCCGGGCCGTCGCGCAGAAAGCCGCCCCGACCAATCCTTCGGGCAGTTCGCCGAGCTTGCTCCAGCTCCAGGCGCCGTCCTTGCGCGCGAGCTTGAGGATGTCCTTATGATATTTCCTCTGGCCGCCTTGCCACGGCATCTTGTCCGGGAAGTTGCTGCCTCCGGCGACCACGATGACCTCGCTGCCGTCGGCTTCGCGGAGGACGGCGGCGATCATCCCAGCCCGGCCGAGAGGGTCGGGCAGGTCCGGCAAAGGCTCGCTCTGCGCAACGGTGAGAGCCGCCACGAACAGGCTGAGCAATGGGGTGAGGCGGAGCATGGCGCCGGGGTAAGGCGTTTATAGCCCGTCTCCGCCGACCCGCCAGCCCCAATGATTATTCCGCGCGCAGCAACCAGCCTTCGGCGGAACGCACGAACGGACGCAGCTCTCCGTTGGTCAGGGCGTAACCGCCGGACCACTTCGTGCAACCGGTGGACAGCACGTTCGCGGAGCCTTCTTCGGACTCGGTCCAGGTGTCCGTCGATTTGTCGTAGGAGAGGACGGTCTTCGCGTAGCCGGGGTGCTTGGCCGCTTCGACCTTGCCGGCCAGCTTGCCGTCGTCGCCGCCGAGCACGAGGATCTCGTTCTCGAACACCGGGCAAGGCGAAGGCGCGCCGGCGACCGGCCGGGGCAGGGCGGAAAGACGGCGCCATTCCTTGCCGAGCGTGAACGCGTGGCAGTCCGAAAGATACTCGCGTTCGACGCCCTTCGCTCCGGGGCTCAGCGCGACGCCACCGAAGAGGTAGAAGGTGTCCTTCGTGCCGGCGGACTGCGCGAGCATGCGGCCCGAGCCGGCGCAGAGCGGGAGTTCCCTCCAGCCGGCGTTGAGGTTCGCGAGGTCGATGGCGAAGGCGCTGGACGACGCCGCGGTCGCGTCCGGCCGTTCGGTGCCGCCGGCGACGATGACTTTGCTGCCGACGAGCGCGCCGGTCGCGTAGGCCAGCGGACGCGGCAGGAAGGGGAAGGGGCGGACCTTCAGTTCGCCGTCCTCGACGGACAGCGTGTAGCAGTCGGCGTAGTGGCGGTGCGAGTCGGCGCCGCCAATCATCAGCAGGCCCTGGCGGATCGAGACGCCGACGCCGTAGCCGCAAGGCCGGGGGAGCTTGCCGATCGTCGCCCACTTCTTCGAGCGCGTGCTGGTCAGCGAGTAGACCGTATCGTGCCAGGTTTTGACGCCGCCTTCCCAGGCGGGCTTGTCGGGATAGTTAGAACCGCCGCCGCAGAGGAGGAGGTCGCCGGAGGTGCCCACGAAGGCGCCGCCGAAGCCGGGGGCGTTGGGAGTTTCAGGAAGTCGGGACCAGCGCATGGGATTGGACACAAGGAAGACAGGCCGCACAGGGGTGTCCAGAGATTAGGGGGCCATGGGGTGAATGTCGCCGCGACCCCTGTTAACCGGAGCCTTTTCGGATGATTGCGGTGTTTTTAGCCGGAGGGACGCCAGGTCGAAGAGACGAGGATTTGTTTGACAGAGCCGCCCCGACCTTGCCTTGATTGGACTCCTTTCGCACTGCCTGGTAGCTCAGCGGTAGAGCAGGTGACTGTTAATCACTTGGTCGTAGGTTCGATCCCTACCCAGGCAGCCAGAAAGGACTCTTTCCTCTCCCCGGCCCTCCGGGGTAGGTCCGTAAACCTTCTCCTTGACCATCCGAGGGGTTGCGGGAGGATGCACGCACCATGGGTCAACAGAGCAACAAAGTCATCAAGCGTCGCCGTCGTCGCGCCTACCTCGAGCGCAAGAAGGCCCGCGTCAAGATCGCCCGCGCCGCCGCGAGCAAGAAGAAGGCCAAGAAGTGAGCCGAGCGGTGAGCCAGGCCTCTCTGTGGGCCGCGCTCGCTGCGCTGCTCTTCGTGGGTTGCGACACCCCGGTGATCTCGTCCGACGAGGTCCCCGGTATCTCGTACGTGAATGAACGCCGCCGCACGGCCGCCGACGCCGCCCGCGCGTCCGACGTCCTCGGCGAAAAGGAAGACCATGGCGCCGACGTCGTCTTCCGTACTGACCCCGCCGCCCGCGGTGGGTACTATTACTACATCAAGCTCACGGACGCTCCGCCGGCCGACGCCCGGCTCGTCTTGCAGGTCGTCCGCACGGAAAACACCGTCGCCGAACGCTACGAATTTCCCGCCCGCTTCCGCCCGGGCTTTCCTTTCGGCGAGGTTGTCATCGGCCTGACCGGCAAGCAGGCCGGCGAGGCGAACTGGCGTCCGCTCGCCTGGCGCATCTCGGTCGTCGACGCGAAGGGCAAGGTCCTCGCCGCGAAGCACAGCTTCCTCTGGGGCACGCCCCGCGACCTCGGACGCTGAGTCCATGACCGCGACGGAGTGGACAGCTTGGCGCCCGCTGCGGTTGGCCGAGGACGTCCCGGCAGCCTTGCTCGCCGAACAGCTCGACGGGGGTCAGTCCTTCCGTTGGCGTCCGTCTGACGACGGCGCTTGGGTCGGCATCTTCGGCCGCACGGTGGCGATGTTGCGTGCCGGCAAGGAGGGCCTCGAGTGGCGCGGACTGAAGGGCGCCGCCGGCACGGAGCCGGCGCTCCTCGCTTATCTCGACGCCGCAGGCGCGCAGGCCCGGCTTTCCGCCGATCTGCCGTGGCGCTCTGATCCGGTCCTCCGCGCGGCGCGCGAGGCGTTTCCGGGCCTGCGTATCCTGAGGCAGGATCCGCACGAGACGCTCATCGGCTTCCTGTGCAGCTCCAACAAGCGCATCCTCCAGATCCGCGTCATGGTCGCCTCGCTGGCGGAGAAACTCGGTGAGCCGCTCGGCGCCGGTTTCCACGCCTTGCCGACGTGGTCCGCCTTGGCCGCCGCGGATGACGCCGTGCTGAAGTCCTGCGCCTTGGGTTATCGCGCGGCCTTTCTCCGCGGCACCGCCCAGCGACTGCTCGCCCGTCCGCGTTGGGCCGAAGAATTCGCGGCCCTCGACACGCCCGCTTTGCTCGCCGAACTCCAATCCCTCCCGGGCGTCGGCCCTAAGGTCGCCGCATGCGTGGCGCTCTTTGGTTTCGGCCGCCTGGAAAGTTTCCCGGTCGATACCTGGGTCGTCCAAGCGTTGGGCGACGCCTACGGCCTGCGCGGCTGGAAGCCGGCGCCGCTCGAGCAGTTCGGCCGCACGCATTTCGGCCCCGCCGCCGGTCTGGCGCAGCAGTATCTCTTCTCAGCGGCCCGACACGGGAAGCTGATCACGCTTCCGCCTGAGCCGAAGCGCCCCAAGTCGCGGCGATGACCGCCGGCGTGAGCGCGGCCGACGGCACGCCTAGGCCGATCGCCCGCCCTTCCGCCAGGACGAGGACAGCATCGCAGTCCCTCGCGAAAGCGAGGTCATGCGTCGCCACGATGACGGTACCGCCGGCTTGGGCGAAGCGCCGGAGCGCCGCCGCGACTAAGGCCTGCCGGGCGAGGTCGAGCGAAGCTGTCGGCTCGTCGAGCAGGAGCAGCGCTCCGTAAGGTTCGTCCAGCGAGGCGAACGTCATCGCCAGATGCGCGGCCTTCTGTTCGCCGCCGGAGAGCTGGGAGAGCCGGCGCGAAGCCAGCTCGCCCAGGTCAAGGCTGCCCAGCTGATCGGCGTAAGCGTCCGGCGCGCCGATGATCTCGCCGAGGTCGCTGACGCGGTAATCCCAGGCGCTGGCCGGCTGCTGCGCGCCATAGGCGCGACGGCGGGCGTTGGCCTGGGCGGAGGCTTGGCGTGGATCTTCGCCGGCGACCCGGAGTTCGCCGGTCGAAGCGATCAGCCCGGCCAGGGCGCGGAGGAGCGTCGTCTTGCCCGCGCCGTTCGGGCCGACGATGGCGACGACTTGGCCGGCTTCCGCCCGCAGCGAGACGCCATCGATGACCCGGCGGCCGCTGAGTTCCACGGCCAAGGCGGCGCACTCGAGGTACGGCTCACTCATGGCGGCCCCTCGCGATCCAGATGAAGAGCGGCGCGCCGATCACCGCGGTGACCGCGGCGGCGGAAAGCGGCGCCTGCGGCCAGAGGCCGCGGCCAATGGTGTCGGCGGCGAGCAGGAGCGCGGCGCCGAGCAGGGCCGAGCAGGGCAGGACGCCCGCATGGCGCGGACCGACGATGGCCCGCGCGAGGTGCGGCGCCAGCAGGCCGATGAAGGCGACTTGGCCGACGAGGCAGGTCGCGGCGGCGGCGGCCAGCGCGGTCAGCATTACCGCATCGCGTCGCACTCCGGTGACGTCCGTGCCGAAGCCGCGGGCGGCGTCGTCGCCGAAGGCAAGGAGGTCGAGCGGGCGCGCCTTCGGCAGGAGCAGCAGCGTCGCGGCGAGGCAGAGCAGGATCGGCACCCAGGTGAGTTCGAAGGTCGCCATGCCAAGCCAGTCGCCGTAGGCTCCGTTGGTCAGCAACTCGCGGGATTCGCCGCTGCGCGAGGCGATCACGAGCGTGCCGGCCGCGGTGAAGGCGTTGAGGCCGAGTCCGGTCAGGAGCAGGCGCGCGGAGGAACCGCCGCGGCCGCAGACGACGAGCAAGGCCGAGGTCGTGAGCGCTCCGGCGAAGGCGGCCGCGGGCAGGAGCCAGACGTGGCGCCAAGCCGTTTCCGGCGCGAAGCCCAGCAGTACCGCGATGCCGAAGAGCGCGCCGCCGAAGACGCCGGTGAGCCCGGGGTCGGCCAGCGGATTACGGAAGACGCCTTGTTGCGCGGCGCCGCCGACGCCGAGCGCCAGACCGGCGGCCAGCGCCGCGAGCACGCGCGGGGCGCGTAACATGGCCCATGCGCCGCCATCACCCCAGCCGAAGCCTTGGGCGCCCACGGAAAGGGCCAGCGCGACGAGCACCGCCAGTCCGGCGAGGCCGGCCAAGGTTGCGCGCTTGGCCGTCATCAACGACCGAGCTCGTTAAGCAGGTCGCCCAGCGGGTTGCGGCGCCGAGGCGGCGCGGCCTGACCGCCGGGAGCGGCCTGAGGGGGCTGACCGGCCGGCGCGGCCGCGGGGGCGTTACGCGTGCGGTCGACGGCGGCCTGGAGTTTCTCCGTCAGGTCGGTGCGGACTTGGTTCAGCGAGCCGGTCACGTTGATGCCTGGGCCATCGGTGAAGCCGTCGGCGACGGCCGGACCGTTGCCGAAACCGAGCACTTGGAAGTATTCCGCGAATTCGCCCGAGCCACGCATCTGGGTGGTGAAGGCCATCGGCCAGTCGGCGAAGCCGGCCTTCGGGTCGACGCTGATGCCGCCCTTGGCCGAGAGTTGCAGCGTCTCGTTGCGGATGTCGGCCGTCTCGAGCTTGATCGTGCCTGAGGCCAGTCGGGAGGCCTTGATGGTCGCGGTGGTATAAGCGAACTCGGCGACGGCTTTCTGGAGCTTGGCGGCCGCCGTCATCGCGGCGCCGATCTTGGCGATCTTCTCGCCTTGCTGCTGGTTCTTGGTGAGCGCACCGGCGATCAGGGCGAGTCCGCCGAGCGTCTCGCCGATGTCGCCCGCCTTGTTGGCGGACAGCGACATGCTGCTGTTCTTGTCGCCGAAGGCGCGGATGACGCCGCCGCGGGAGGTGAGCTGCGTGTCGGCCTGGAGGCGGCCGAGGAGCTCGCCCGGGGTGCCGCTCACGCTGGTGACGGAGACGGTGGCGTCGCCTTTGCCTTGGAGGAAGTCCTTTACCGCCGGGACCGCTTGCGCGACCTCGCCGAAGTTGAATTGCGTCAGGTTCAGCGACCCGGCGAGGGCGTAAGGACCGTTGCTCGTGGTCGGCTGGAAGGCCAGCTGGCCGCGGCCGCTGAGCGTGCCTTCCGCGAGCCGGCCGGACAGTTGGCTCAGTCGCAGGCCGTTCGGCTGCGCATCGGCGCGGACGACGAGCCCCTCGGCCTTGATGCCATAAGCCTTCGCGGTGCCGACGGTGATTTCCAGTGCGCCGGTATGCCCAGCCCAGAAGGGCGTCCGGTCCGGCGCCGGCGGGGTCGTCGGTGTTTCGGCCACGATCTCCTCGGACTTCGGCAGCAGCGAGAGCACGTCGTCGACGTCGATGTTGTCGACCGTGACCTTAGCCTGCCAGTCGGTCCTCGTCCCGGCGACGCGCTGCGTGAGGGTGAACTTACCGGCGCTGGTGTGCGCGGCCTGCAGGCGGAAGCCGCCCTCGGCGTCGAGCCCGTCCGGCTTGGGCGCGTAGCGTCCCGTGACGGTCGCCTGCGCGATGCGTCCTTCGCTCTGACGAAGGCCGACGTCGCTGACTTCCAGGGAGACCTTGATCTCGCCGTCCTGGGCTCGGTCCGCGCTGGCACGGTAGCGGCCGCCGGTGACGATGCCCAGCGGGCCCGCGAAAGGTTGTTCGGCCAAGGCGCCGAGGTCGCCCTGCAGGCGGAGCGTCGTGCCGGCTTCGCCGAGCCCGACCTTGATGTCCCCTTCGGCAAGCACGCGATTCTGGTTCCGCAGCGAAGCTTGGTTGAAGCCGATCAGCGTGGACTTCTCTCCGATGAGGAGATCGAGGCTGGCGGCGAGGTCGCATTCCTTGACCCACGCTTTGCCAGCCCAGGAGGCACTCGTCCGGGCGAAGGCGAGCGGCGCGCCTTCGGTCCGGACGAAGAGGCCTTCCCGGCTGAAGCCGGCGACGAGGTCGGCGCGGGTGAGGTCGCCGGACAGTTTGAGGCCCGGGACCACGGCGGCGAGGGATTCGAGCGGAAGGTCGCGCGCGGTGGCTTCGACCAGCACGCCGGTCGGTCTGGCTCCGACGGTCGGCAGGGGTTGGCGCAGTTTCAGGGCGAGCAGGTTGCGACCCTCGCGGAAGATCCGCGCTTCGGCGGAAGCGACGACCGGGGCTTGGCCGGCGGCGCGTTCCACGGCGGCCTTCGCGCTGATGCGGATGCCTTTCAGTTTGTCCACCGGGAGGTCTTCCCAGTTCGGCTGCGAGGCGAGTTCGACGATGCCTACGTCGATGTCCGCGAGCGCGGTCCAGGCCCCATCGGCGCCGGGCCGGAGGGTGAGGCGTCCGCCCGCGATCTCGCCGGCGGCGCAGCGCACGCTGAAGGGGCCCAGGGCGATCGTCCCGTCGGCGGAGCTCACGGGGAGTTCCGCGTCGATGGCGCGCACCAGCGGCTTGCCCGCTTGCTCGAGGGTGACGCCGCGCAGGCTGTGCGTGCGCACGCTGCGCACCGCAGGCTGTCCGTCCTTGAAGGACACCGAGGCTTCGCCGGTCCAGCGACCAGCGGTCGCGATCACGTCCGCGGACGCGAGGAAAGGATTCAGCGCGACGAGGTCGGCGTCGTCGGCGGCGATGGTCACGGTCGCCTCATCGGCGTTCACCGGCAGGAGCCCGCCTTTCCAGGTGAGGGTCTGCGGGATGGCGATCTTCACGCCATGGCCCGCGATGGTCAGGCTTTTCACCGCGAAGCCCGCGTCGGTGCTCTGCGCGTTCGCCGCGAGCCGCCATTCGGAGCGGCCGCCCTTGGGCAGGCGCGGTGAGAATCGGCTCAGGTCCGCCCAGAGCGCCTTGAGGTCGACGTCGGCCTGCCAGCGAGCGCCTTCCAGTTCGCCTTTCGCCCCGCCGGTGATGCGGACGTCGGGGAGCTGCTGGCTGAGGATGCCGAAGCGCGAGGGGTCGACGTCGAGGTCGGCGGCGACCGAGGTGCGTCCGGCGAGATGCTCGCCGCGGAGCTTCACCGCGGGACGTCCGGCGGAGTCGTTCATCGTGCCCGTAAAAGTGACGCCCGGTTTGCCGGGGACGGACGCCGCGTCCAGGATGAAGCCGACGGAGCCGACGGCGGCCGGACTGGCGTCCTTCGCCGCGAGCTCGATGCGGAGCGACGCGAGGTCGTCGAAGAGCGCATCGAGCGAGACGCCTTCGGCGCCGAGGGGACGGCGGAACGAGGCCTTCAGGGAGACCTCGCCGCGCGGATCGGTGGTCTGCTTGCCGACGACGAAGCCGGGCCAGGCGACCCCGGCGCGGAGATCGGCCTGACCGCGGGAATCGAACGCGTCACCACGGACGCTGAAGCGCAGCAGCGTACCGTCGGCCAGCCGGACGCGTCCCGTCGCGGCATACGGTCCGAGGACGAACGGTGGCAACGTGGTTTTCGGCGCCGTGGCGGCGGGAGCGGCTTCCGGTTGGGCGGCGGGCCGACGTGCGCTCAGGTCGACGTCGATCGTCTTGAGCTCGAGGCTGCGCAGCGCGTAGGTGCCGCCGATGATGGCGAAGAGGTCGGCTTCGCCTTTGAGCGAGGCCGCGGCGACCTTGGTGCCGTCGGCCAGGACGAGGTCGATGCCCTCGGCGGAGAATTTTCCGTCGAGGGACGCTTCGATGCGGGCGATGCCTCCCTTGATGCCGTTGTCGGCGAGCAGGCCTTTGACGCGGGCGCCGAGGGGTTCGGGACGGAGCTGGGATTCGATCCAGAAAAGGGTGGCTCCGACGGCGACGGCGACGAGGCCGACGCTCCAGAGGGTGATGCGGAGAGCGCGGGACATGGGAGGCGGAGACCCATCTTGCCCGGCCGTCCGGAGCGGGCAACAAAAAGCCCGGTGGAATCGCTTCCACCGGGCTGAAATCCCGCGGTTTGTCCGCTGCTTAGGCCTGAGGGGCCTGGCCGCCCTGCGGGGGCTTCGGTTTACGGGCGGTGCCGGTCACGATCTTCTTCTGAAGGTAGATCGGTTTCGCGTCTTCCGAGGCGGCGCAGAACTGCGTGTCGAAGTCGCGCATCATCGCGACCTTGGTCTGTCGGAGCATGCGGGAACGGCCGTAGCGCATCTCTTTGACCGCCATGGCGGCGTCCTCATCGAGCAGGTTCCGGAGGTGTTCCAGCTTCTGCTTGGCCCAGTCCGTCAGGTCGGAGCGCTTGAGGAGCTCCTCGAATTCCTGCTTCGCTTCGGCGAACTTGCCGGCGCGGGTGAGGGCTTCGACGGCCTCGATCTTCTCGGAGACCAAGGCTTCGGATACCGCGGCCGCGACCGAAGCGTCGACCGGCAGGACCGAGAACGCGGCGAGGCCGAGTTCCGGGAGGGCGATGAGTTCCGGGCCGAACTTGACCGCTTCGCCATCCTTCGTGACAGCCTCGAAGTTCACGGCGGCGAGCGCGTCGGGCTTGGCGCCGGCGCCGATCTTCAGTTCGACGACCGCGACGAGCGAAGCATCCCAGGGCAGGGTGCCCAGCTTGCGGCTGCGGGCGACGCCTTCCTCGAGGAGTTCGCCGACCAAGCGGGCCTGCACGTCGCTCCCGCCCTGCACGCTGACCTTCACCTGGCGCAGGTAGCTATTCGAGAGGATCGCGAACTGTTCCTCGAAGGCCTCATCGAGGTCATCCGCGGTCTGGCCGAAGTTAGCGACGCCTTCGCCAGCGTTCGCCATGCCCGTCATGAGCGACTCGTTGAAGCCGTGACCGAGGCCGACCGTGGAGGTCGTGATGCCGGCGCCGGCGGCCTTGGTGACGCGGGCGAAGATTTCCTGCTCGTTCACGAGGCCATGGTTGGCCTGGCCGTCGCTGAGGAGGATGACGCGGGCGATGCGGTCTTTGCGGGTGAACGGCGCGAGCTGCTTCACGGCCTCTTCCCAGCCGCCGAAGAGGTCGGTGGAGCCGCGGGCGTCGATCGAACGGATGCGCTGGATGAGCGCGGCTCGGTCGGTGGCCGCGACGAGCGGCTGGACGACTTCGATCTCACCATCGAAAGCCACGACGGCGACACGGTCGTCGCTACGCAGGCCATTGACGATGCGGGCGGCGCTTTCGAGGGCGGCTTCCAGCGGGCGGCCGGACATCGAGCCGGAGCGGTCGATCACCAGGGCGAGGTCGAGCGGGGCGCGGGGAGTGGCGACGACGTCAGCCGGCTGGCTAGGGGCGACGATGCGGACGAGGACATGCGTCGCTTCGGAGGCGGCGCGGAGGAAGCCCTTCTTCAAGGGCAGGATTTCGATCTTGGGTTGGCTCATGGGAGGAATCATCCCCACCACCATGCCCCAATCCTTTATACTGTCAACATCCAATAAGATACTGTCACACAACTAGCATCAAACTAACACTGTCATAATTATAAGTATTTCTTCATCAATGCTTTGCTAAAATTGTCCGCGATTTCTAGCAGTTCTTCTTTGGTCGGGGTCATGCGACTATCGATGTTGAAGTGAGCTTCGCACCAATGGGTCAGCCTGACTTTGGTCCATCTTTCGGTCTTCGGTTCATCGCCTCGGGAGGTCGGATTGAAGGACAACAGCTGATCGAGCAGGCTGCGGGCGGCCGGGCTGAGGTCGTCGCGGGCCAGCTCCTTTTTTATCATCAGGCGAAGGGCATCGGCGGGGGATTCATCGCTTTCGGCGACCTGCTTCATCTGCTGCACCATGGAGAAGCTGGACTTGCGGACGGGCTTGTAGGCGGGGGCGGCAGATTCACCGTCGTCGTCGCGTCGGGAGTAGGCGATCGGCGACCTCGCGCGATGCACGCTGGGTTCTTCGAGGCCGAGGGCGGCGGCGCTCTCGGCGGCGCTGGAGCGGGTCCGGAAGAAGAGCTTTTCCGCTTCGGTGGGCGTGGCTAATTCGTCGATCAGCTTGTTGAGGGCGCTGATCTCCTGGTTCTGCAGGAGGAGGGTGCGGATGCGATCGAGGTCCCAGCCGCGCTCAGCGAGCAGGCGGGCGAGCAGGAGCTGGCGGACCTGCAGCTGGCCGAAGAGCCGCTGGCGTCCGTCGTCAGGGGCTTTTTCCGGTCGGCTCAGGAGTTTCTGGTAGGCATAGAAGCGAACCAGGCGCTCGGAGGAGCGGTGGCGCTCGCCGAAGCCAAGTTCAGCCAGCTTCTCGGACACGAAGGTGGCTAATTCCTCGGCGGTGCCTTGGAAGTCCCGGTCGTTCAGTTGGGCGGAGATTTTAAGCATGGCGGACGAATGAAGACATTCTGGTGTCAGTATTCGAAAGTTGGCAATTCCATAGTACATCAAGCCACTGTCAGGAAATCCCCTAAAAGAAGCAGGCCGTCCGGTATCGGACGGCCTGCGGGCGGGCTTCCCTGGAGGGAGGCTTAGGAGTTGTGGCTGTAACCTTCTTCGCCGTGGTCCGAGATATCGAGGCCGCGGGCCTCTTCTTCTTCGGTCGGGCGGAGGCCGATGACGGCCTTGATCACGTAGGCGAGGATCGCAGTGGCGACCAGGGAGAGCACCAGGGTGATGCCGATCGCCTTGAGCTGCTCGGTGAGGAGGGTCTTACCGACGATTTCCTTGAGGTTCGTGTTCAAGTTGCCGTTGACGTCGGCCGTGGCGAGGATGCCGGTCAGGATGGCGCCGAGGGTGCCGCCGACCGCGTGGACGCCGAAGGTGTCGAGCGCGTCGTCATAGCCGAGCTTGGACTTCATGTAGACCACGGCCAGGAAGGGCACCACACCGGCGAGGACGCCGATCAGCACCGCGGAGCTGGCAGTCACGAAGCCCGCAGCCGGGGTGATCACGACGAGGCCGGCGACGGCACCCGAGCAGAGACCGAGGATGCTGGCGTGCTTGCGGAGGATCCACTCGAGGGCGCCCCAGGTGAAGGCGGCGACGCCCGCGGCGAGCGTGGTGGTCATGAAGGCCTGGGCACCGACGCCGTCCGCGGCGAGGGCCGAGCCGGCGTTGAAGCCGTACCAACCCACCCAGAGCATGCCGGTACCGATGGCGCAGAGCACCATGCTGTGCGGGGTCATGGCCTTCTTGCCGAAGCCGATACGAGGTCCGAGGATGATGCAGAGCAGGAGCGCGGACCAGCCCGAGGTCATGTGGACGACCGTGCCGCCGGCGAAGTCGATCGCCTTGATGGAAGCCTTGGCGTTCCAGACGCCGTTCATCTCACCGGTGATGCCCCAGATGTGGTGGGCCATCGGGAAGTAGACGAGGAACATCCAGCCGAGCATGAAGAGCATGACCGCGGAGAACTTCATGCGTTCGGCGATGGCGCCGACGATGAGGGCCGGGGTGATGATCGCGAACATCAGCTGGAACATCGAGAAGACGTTCTGGGAGATCCAGTAGGCGTAATCTCCGTTCGGGGCGGCGCCGACGCCGTTGAGGAAGAAGAATTCGCTGCCGCCGAAGATCTTGCCGAGGAAGGTGCCGTCGAAGCTCTTGCCGAAGACCAGGGAGTAACCCACGGCCCACCAGAGGATCGCCACCATGCCCGCCAGACCGAAGCACTGGGCGACCACGGAGAGGACGTTCTTCGAGCGTACTAGGCCGCCGTAGAAGAGGAAGAGGCCGGGCAGCGTCATGAAGAGCACCAGCGCGGCGCACACCATGATGAAGGCGTTGTGGCCGGGACCCGCGGAAGCGGCGATCGGGCCGGCGGCCACCTTGTCATCCGCTGCCTTCGGCCCGGTGTTGTTGACGTAGGCTTCGAGGTCAGCCACGCGCTGTTCGATGGCGGGAGCAGCGGGTGCGGCTTTGGCGGGTTCAGCCGCCGGAGCGGGCGCGTTCTGCGCCGACGACAGGTAAGGCACTGCCGCCAGGGCGAGGATAGTGAGAGTTCGTAGCAGGGATTTCATGGCGTAAGCCCTTTCGCAACCCCCGTGCCAACACCTCGCATTCGAACCGATGGCCTAAAAGTGCTTAAATTAAAGCGAAGCCTTCTCTGCCGCCTGCCCGAAAAGAGGCAGGCGGTCAGTTTCAGCGGAAGAAAACCGACTTAATTCGCGTTATAACCTTCTTCGCCGTGATCGGCGATGTCCAGACCCTGCGCTTCCGCTTCTTCCGAGGGACGTAACCCGATGGTCGCGGCGACGATCTTCGCGATGATCCAGGTCATGCCGAGCGAGACGACGATACAAAGCAGCATGGCCGTCAGCTGGCCCTTGAGCAGGCCCTTGGTGACGAGCTTGCCGCCGGCTTCGTTGACCGCGCCGTCCATGAGCAGGGCGGTCGCGAGCGCGCCGATCGTGCCGCCGACGCCGTGCACGCCGAAGGTGTCGAGGGCGTCATCGTAGCCGAACTTCGGCTTGAGCACCGTGCAAGCCCAGTAGGAGATGCCGCCCGCGAGCAGGCCGATGAGCACGGCTGAACCGCCCGAGACGAAGCCCGCGGCGTTGGTCACGGTCGCCAGGCCGGCGATCGCGCCCGAGCAAAGTCCGAGGACCGAGATCTTGCCGCGATGGACCTTCTCCACGAGCGCCCACGTCATCGTGGCCGTGGCCGCGCCGAGCGTGGTGGTCAGGAAGGCCTGCAGGGCCACGCCGTCGGCGGCGAGGGCCGAACCCGCGTTGAAGCCATACCAGCCGGCCCAGAGCAGGCCCGTGCCGATGACGCAAAGCACCATGCTGTGCGGCGGCATCGCACGCTTGCCGAAACCGGTACGCGGGCCGACGAGCACGCAGAGGAGCAGGGCGGACCAGCCCGAGGTCATGTGCACGACGATGCCGCCGGCGAAGTCCGCGGCCTTGAAGGCGGCGTCCGCATTGGCGATGCCCGAGAAGTCGCCGGTGGCGCCCCACACGGCATGCGCGACGGGGTAATAGACGAGCACCGTCCAGAGGAAGGAGAAGAGGATCACGGCCGAGAACTTCATGCGCTCGGCGACCGCGCCGATGATGAGCGCGGGCGTGATCGCGGCGAACATGGCCTGGAAGAGGGCGAAGGTGCCCGAGGAAATCCCGGCCGCGTAGGCGGTGTCAGGCGTGAAGCCGAGGCCGGCGAAACCGAGGTGCTCGCTGCCGCCGAAGACGTGTCCGAGGAAACCGCCCGCGAAGTTCTTGCCGAAGACGAAACTGTAGCCGAAGGCCCACCACATGAGGATGCCCATGGCGGTCAGCGCCAGACATTGCGCCGCGACCGAGAGCACGTTCTTACCGCGGACGAGACCGCCGTAGAAGAGGAAGAGGCCCGGGATGCACATCATCAGGACCAACGCGGTGCTGATCAGGACCCAGACGTTGTCGGCGGTGTTCGGCGCCGGAGTGGCAGAAATAAGCATGTTGCGATATATTAAGCAAAAATCGTGCCATAAAACGACCAGTGCCACCTACCCGCTTGCTATCCGAGTTTTTCGGGAATAATTTATTTTTATACGATGAAACGTCTGCACAAAGTTGAGCAAATCGGCTTAATTTGCTCATTCTTACTCATCTCCACGGAGTCCCTAGGCCAGACTCAGCCCAAGCATTGGCTGTTGATGGCCGATGGCCAATACCGGGATGCCGACGTCATCTCCCATGCGGGCGGCGTGACGGGGTCCTTCGGACGTTCCCGCTCCGGGGCCGAACTGATCTACCAGACCGACGACCAGGCCATCGACCTGGAGTGGTATCGTTACGAGCATGACTTCACCGGCGCGGTCGCCGGGACTGATCGTTCTTATGGTAATACGCAGGACCTGATGGTGTCCGGCTTCCGTCAATGGAAGCTGACGGACAAGTATGCGGGTCAGGTGATCTATGGTCTGGAGCTCGCGGCTGAAGAATCGGTCGGGCTGACCGATGGATTTCGCTGGGGCCTAGGCGGTGCGCTGCGCTGGCAACCCGACGATGAGACCGATGTCGCGCTCGGCCTGATGTTCCAGGATCGCTTTGAGAATTCGATCCTCCCCGTCCCTTACGTGAAGGCTTTTTGGCGTCCGTGCCGGTATGCCGAGGTCGAACTCCGCGCGACGGGCCTGCAGAACGGCATCATCTTCCGTGGCTTCCCCATGGAAGACCGCTCGACGACGGTAGATCTGTCGGTGGCGTACGAGACCCTCAACTTCCGCCTCGCCGACGCCGCTTATGGCAGCCGGGCCGTGATCGTCGGCGAAGTGCCGATCCGCTTCGGCGTCACGCAATTCCTTGAGGCTTCCGGCACGTGGTTCGCGCGCGCGCAGTTCGAGTGGGTGCCGTTCGCGCGCCATAGCTTCAAGCATGACGGAGAGACCCAGGGCGCTTTCCAGCCGGCGGCGACCTGGGGTGTCGGCGGCCGCGTGGGCGCCCGCTTCTGATCAGAGCCGCCGCGCGACCCGCGCGCGGAAGGCGACGATCGCCAGGAGCCAGGGCCAGTTCATGGCTTTCAGGCGGCGACCGACTGCAGCGCTTCGTCGCGTCGACGGATGGCCAGCTCGAGGTCGTGGGTGCGGAGCGAACGCCGGACGCGGCGCTTGGTGAAGTCCGCGAGGTGTTCGGTGTAATGCAGCCACCAGGTCCCGTTGTTGTTCCAGAGGTGGTGCAGGCGGTTGGCCTCGCTGACGCGGATGGACAGCTTGGGGGCGGCGGGACGGGCGGTGGTGTCTTGGGTGTTGATCATGGTGGGCGGCGGTGAAAGGGACGCGCACCACGATCAATCCTCAGGGGACTGTGATTTTTAGCCTTTCGGCTCTCATCTCGGCGCCTTGCGGCTCCGATGA
This sequence comes from Verrucomicrobiota bacterium, assembly GCA_039797095.1. Classification (GTDB taxonomy): domain Bacteria; phylum Verrucomicrobiota; class Verrucomicrobiia; order Opitutales; family UBA953; genus UBA953. The sequence continues at coordinate 15,390 of JBDKIN010000197.1, read as the reverse complement.
CCACCGTGGCCCGGAAGGGCTCGGTTGGCGCAGGTTCGGCTTTCGCCCGTCCTGCTCGTGATGCGACTACTGAATGAACTGACGGCACTATGGGCGGCCGGCCGCCGGAAGGCAAGCGGGACCTACGTTGCAGAGTGTCATAAGAAAGCGGGTAATGGCCTGGCCGGCGGGCTTGCCTGCCCTCGGACGGCCGCCACGCTGGCCCCCGATGGGTTTCTTCCGCTTCCGTAAAGTCATCCCGCTCGGCCGCTTCTTCCGGATCAACGTCTCGAAGACGGGGACTTCGCTTTCCGTCGGCCGTCCGGGCGCGACCGTCAACGTGCGCAAGGATCGCGTCGACGGTACGGTGGGTGTTCCGGGCAGCGGCCTCTCTTACAAGGAGCGTCTGTCGAACCGCGGCTGCGCCTCCGTGCTGGCGTTCGCGCTCGTGCTCGCTGCTTCGCTCGTCGTCGCCTTCGTGCGTTGAACGCGGGTTCGCGCGACGAGGCTTGCGCGACGTCGGCGATCTTCGCCGCAAGTGCCCGGGAAAGGACTCGAACCTTCACGCCTTTAGAGGGCGGCGGATTTTGAGTCCGCTGCGGCTGCCATTTCGCCACCCGGGCGGATTGCGTGCCTTCATTCATTCCGCGCGCATCGGCGCGTGCAAGAAAAACCGTGCCCGGCGGCGCGGGATGCGAGGCGCGCAGACGCGGCCAACAAAAAAGGCGCTCCTTGCGGAGCGCCTTTTGGCGAGGATCTCGTGAGAGATTACTTGGCGCCGAGGATCGCGTCCTTGGCGGCCTTGGCCACGCGGAACTTCACGACCTTCTTGGCCTTGATCTGGATCGTTTCGCCGGTGGCCGGGTTGCGACCCTGGCGAGCCTTGCGGTGGACGAGGACGAGCTTGCCGAGGCCCGGGAGCGTGAAGGAGTTCTTCGCGTTCTTGTAGGCGAGGGCGGCGATGATCTCGAGGATCGCGGTGGCCTGCTTCTTGCTGATCTCAGCTTTTTCGGCGATGGCACCGGCGATTTGGGACTTGGTGAGGGCTTTGGACATGTTGTTTGTGGGTTGGTTGTGCAGTGATGCGGGTGTATTAAGTAGCGAACCGTGCGCTGAAAACCAGCGAAAAATAAGGGCAGGGTGAAGGTTTCTTCCGGGCCCGTCTTGCCCGCAAAAAATCTTTTGCATGCGCCCGCCTTCCGACTTAGGTGTCTCGTACACCCCCAAGCCATGAGACTCCGCCCGTCCGCCGCCCTCCTGTTCTCGCTCCTTCTCGGGATGACTTCCGCCGTCGCGCAAGACGCGGTCGTCTCCCTGGAGCCCGCCTTCGCGGACATGAAGTTCAGCCTCCCGGTCGCGGTCTCGCCTCTGCCTGGAAGCAAGGACGCCGTCTTCGTGATCGAGAAGGGCGACCCCGCCCCCGGCACCTCCACGGATAAGAAGAAGAAGGGGGGCGACTTCCTCGGCGGTAAGGTCCAGCTGATCTCCGGCCTCACCGCGGGTAAGCCGGTCAAGACGGAGGTCTTCCAGCTTAACCCCAAGGACGGGAAGTTCGACGCCGCCGGCGAGTGCGGTTTCCTCGGTTTCGCCGTCCATCCGAAGTACAAGGAAAACAAGCAAGTCTTTGTCTATTACAGTCTTAGGATTGATGGTAAGCTCCATCAGCGCGTCTCCCGTTTCCTGCTGTCGAGCGTCGAGCCTTTCAAGGTAAACCCCGAGACCGAGCAACCGTTCATCACCCAGCTCGACCCGGCGGCTAACCATAACGGCGGCGACCTGCACTTCGGCCCCGACGGCTACCTCTATATCAGCTGCGGCGACGGCGGTTCTGGCGGCGACGCCTTCGATACGGCGGGTTACATCAACAAGGGCTTCCATGCCGCGGTCTACCGGATCGACGTGGATAAGAAGGCCGGCAACCCCGCCCCCAACCCCCACGCCTCCGTCGTGACCGACGCCAAGGGCCAGGCCTTCTACGCCGTCCCGGCCGACAACCCTTTCCTGAAGGTCACCGCCCATCGCGGTCGCCCCGTCGAGCCCGCCTCGGTCCGGACCGAGACCTGGGCCACCGGCCTGCGTAATGCCTGGCGCTTCTCCTTCGACCCCCAGACGGGCGCCTGCTTCGCCGGCGACGTCGGCCAGGGCCTCTACGAGGAGATCGACATCCTGGTTTCCGGCGGCGACTACGGCTGGCACGACGTCGAGGGTTTCCACCTCTTCAACCAGAAGGACTCCGGTGGCAAGAAGGCCAAGCCTGAGCTCGCCCCCGCTTCCGACTTCAAGGCTCCGATTCACGAGTACGATCGCAAGCTCGGGAACTCCGTGACGGGTGGCGTCGTCTGCCGCGGCGACCGCGTCCCGGCCATCGCCGGCGCCTATGTCTTCGGTGACTTCGCCTCGGGCCGCATCTTCTCGCTGCATGAGCGCGGCGGCCGCTGGGAATCCCGTGAGATCGCCCGCGACGCCACCGTCGCCGGCTTCGGCCACGACCCCAGCAACGGCGACGTGCTCGTCGCTTCGCTCACCGGTCAGGTCAAGCGCATCGTCCGTAAGTAAGCCGATGCTCTCCCGCCGTTCGCTGCTGGGTCTCTCCGGTTCGCTGATGGCGGGAGCGATGCTCCGGCCCTTGCTCGCGGCGACGCCCTCGCCGACGACTCCGGCCTTCAGTCTCTTCACGAAGCATCTCGTCGGCCTGCCTTACGAAGTGCTCGCCGAGACGGTCGCGGAACTCGGTTTCAAGGGCGTCGAAGCGCCCGTCCGTAAGGGCGGGCATGTCGAGCCCGCGCGCGTCGAGGACGACCTGCCGAAGCTCGTCGAAGCTTTCAAGAAATGCGGCGTGGCGATCACGCTGATGACGACTGACATCAATACGGTCAATGCGGCCGACCGTACGGAGAAGGTGCTCCGTACCGGCGCCGCCCTCGGCATCCCGAGCTACCGCATGAAGTGGTACGCCTACGCCGCCGGCAAATCGCCGTGGGCCCAGCTCGATGAGATCAAGCCGCAGCTCCGCGACCTCGTCGCGCTCAGTCGCGAAGCCCGCATCCTGCCGGGCTACCAGAATCATTCCGGCGCCAAGTATGTCGGCGCAGGCGTCTGGGACATGGCGATGCTGATGAAGGATTACCGCCCTGATGAGCTGTCGTGGAACTTCGACTTCTTCCACGCGATGGTCGAGGGCGGCCTTTCCTGGCCCAACGAACTCGCCTTGGCCCGCGACCATATCTCGATGGTCTACTTCAAGAGTTTCCAGTGGGAGGGCAGGGTGCCGGTCGGTTGCCCGTTGTCGGAAGGCTCCGTGGGCAAGGACTCGGTGGCGTTGCTCCGCAAGTCCGGCTACGCCGGGCCGGTCTGCCTCCACGTAGAATACCTCAAGGGCAAGGTCACGGACCCGGGCGCCCTGCAGGCGGCGGTCGCCGCGACGCGTAAGGATTTCGCCACGCTCCGTCAGTGGTGGGCCTGAGCTGAGGCAGGGCAGGGGGCCTCCGAAAAGATAGGCTGGAACTTGCGGCCCTCGGGGATGTAGAAACCTTCACCCCCATGCTCCCCCGTACCGCGTTTTTCCTCCTGGCCGCCGCGTCCCTCGTGGCTGCCCCCAAGACCGCCCCCAAGACCGCGCCCGCCGCCAAGCTTCCGGCGCCCGAGCCTTATAAGCCTTCCGAAGGCGGCTCCCTCCCGGCCGGGCTCTTCCAGCTGCCCGAAGGTCTCGAGGTCACCTTGTGGGCCCGTTCGCCGATGCTGGCGAATCCGACCAACATCGATTTCGACGCCCAAGGCCGCCTCTGGGTCAACGAAGGCGTCAACTACCGCACCTATAACAAGGGCGGCAAGCGTCGCCCCGAAGGCGACCGCGTGATCGTGCTCAGCGATACCAAGGGCCAGGGCTTCGCCGACTCCGTCCAGACATTCGTGCAGAACCCCGACTGGACCTCCCCGCTCGGCATCGCCGTCATCGACAACGTCGTCTACGTCTCGCACGCCCCGACCATCACGAAGTACACCGACGTGAACCGCGACGGCAAGTTCGACGCCGCCGTCGACAAGCAGGAGACCTTCCTCACCGGCTTCGGCGGTCAGGACCATGACCATTCGCTCCACGCCGTCGTCGCCGGTCCGGACGGCAAGCTCTACATCAACTCCGGCAACTGCGGCGCGGTCGTGACCGACAAGTCGGGCAAGACCTTCCGGGTCACCAGCAACTACGTCGACGAACGCGGCGGCAAGTGGCCCTTCGACGCCCGCGCCAGCATCGGCGCGAAGAGCGACGACGGGTTCGTCTGGTCCTCCGGCTTCTCCGGCCGCCTCAACGCCGACGGCACGGGCCTCGAGATCCTCGGCAACGGCTACCGCAATAGCTTCGAAAGCTTCCCGTCCTCCCTCGGCGACCTCTTCCAGGGCGACAACGACGACTCCCAAAGCTGCCGTACTTCCTTCGTCCTCGAATACGGTTCGGCCGGCTACACCACGCCGACGGGCGCGAGCTACGGCTCCGTCAAGCGTCCCGGCCAGTCGATGCCGCGCGCGCACTGGCGTCAGGACGATCCCGACACGATGGACGTCGGCGACGTCTACGGCGGCGGTTCGCCCACCGGCATCACGGTCTACGAGAACGGCGCCCTCGGCGCCGCCTGGGCCGGCACGCTGCTGAACTGCGAGCCCTCGCGCAACACGGTCTTCGCCTACAAGCTGGCTCCGCAGAAGGGCACCTACGCCCTTAACGAGTCCACGCGCAAGGACCTTATCACCTCCAATCCGGCCCGCGAGTTCGTCGGCACCGACTTCAAGAAGATCTCGCCCGAGGAAGCCGCCAAGCCCAACGAGCGCATCCTCTTCCGCCCGTCCGACGTCGCCGTCGGCCCTGACGGCGCCATCTACGTCGCCGATTGGTATGACTCCCGCGTCGGCGGCCACCAGACCCTCGATGACACCTGCACGGGCGCGATCTACCGTATCGCTCCGAAGGGCTTCAAGTCCGTCGTCCCGAAGATCGACGTCTCCACGCCCGAAGGCGCCGCCGCCGTGCTGCGTAACCCGGCCGTCAACGTCCGTCACCTCGGCTTCAACGCGCTCAAAGGTTTCGGCGCCAAGGCCCTGCCGGTCGTCTCGGAGATCCTCCGCGACGCCAATCCGTATGTCGCCGCCCGCGGCGTCTGGCTCCTCCCTCACCTCGGCGAAGAAGGCGTCACCCGCACCAAGGCGCTCCTGAAGGATGCGAATCCTTCGCTACGTCGCCTGGCCTTCCAGTCGCTACGCCGCGCCGGTCATGACACGCTTGGCATCGCCGCCGAGCTCGCCGCCGATGCCGATGTCGCCGTCCGTCGCGACGTCGCCACCTCGCTCCACGCCGCGCCGGCCGACAAGGCCGTGCCGATCCTGATCGAGCTTGCCCGCCGCCTGGACGTCTCCGACAAGAACTCCGTCGCCGCCTTCGGCATCGGCTCCGCCAACAAGCAGGACGCCGTCTGGTCCGCCGTTAAGTCGACGCTCGCCAAGGACGGCGCCGAAGCCTGGTCGCCCGAAGTCGAGCGTATCGCCTGGCTCCTGCACCCGGCCTCCGCCGTGCCTGAGTTCCTCGCCCGCGCCTCTTCCGCCAAGGTCTCGCAGGCCTCCCGCACGCTCGCCGTCGAGTCCCTTTCGTTCGTCGACAGCAAGGAAGCCGCCCTCGCGATGATCAAGCTCTGCGCCGACGGTTCGCCCTCCGCCTCCGAAGCCAAAGGCTGGGCCCTGATGCGCATGACCGGTCTCTGGTCGGCCTACGATATCCGCGCCGAGCTCAAGAACGCCGGCGTCTACGACGCCAAGAAAATCGTCGTGAACGCCATCGAAGTCCCCGAAGCCCCGGCCGGCACCTACACCGAGCAGGACGTCCTCGCCAAGACCGGTGACGCCGCCAAGGGCGCCGCCCTCGCCCAGCGCTGCATCATGTGCCACCAGCTCAACGGCAACGGTCCGGCTTACGGTCCGGAACTCAAGGGCTGGGCCGCCCGCCAGAGCCGCGAGGCCCTCGTCCGTGCCATCGTCAACCCCTCGGCGGACATCGCCCTGGGCTACGAAGGCGTCTCCCTCAAACTGAAGGCCGGCGGCCGCATCGACGGACGCCTCCAGTCCAATAACGATCCGATTGTCATCACCTCGACCGGTGGCCTCACCCAGCTCGTCCCCAAGGACCGGGTCGCCGGCGGGCAGACCAAGATGACCCATTCCCTCATGATGTCCGGCGAGCAGCTGGGGCTGAGCGCCCAGGAAGTGGCCGATATCGCCGCCTTCCTGGCCTCCTATAAGTAAGCCAAATCGCTAAAAGCGGGTTTCGAGGGGGTTTTCCACCAGGAAGACCCCCTTTTAATTTACCGCTTGCTTCTGGGGCTGGGTTTATCAGGTTCGACCCTCCTTTCCCTAGGCGAGGCACGGCCGCATGACGCGGGTCCGCGACTCACTGGGCACCAAAAGACCTTATACCAACATGAAGCAGCTCACCCTTAACGTCACCAGCCGCGCGCTCCATGGCCGCGGCCCCGCCCGCCGCCTCCGCGTCGATGGCTCCATCCCTGCCATCATCTACGGAAAGTCCGGCAATCAGAGCGTCGCCGTCAAGCAGGAGGCCTTCCGCGACCTCATGCGCGCCAAGGGCAACGCCGCCTCCCTCATCAACCTCGATGTCGACGGCAAGAAGATGCTGTCCCTCATCAAGGAGTTCCAGCGTCATCCGATCACCCAGAAGTTCCTCCATATCGACATCATGGAGATCGACCCGAACTCCCCGATGACCGCCGCCATCCCGGTGCGCGCCATCGGCGAAGCTTACGGCGTCAAGACCGACGGCGGCACCCTCGCCATCGTCTCCCAGACCATCAACGTCCGCTGTCTCCCGAAGGATCTCCCTGAGTTCATCGAGATCGACGTCACCGAGCTCAAGGTCAACGAGTCCATCCACGTCGGCGAGGTCAAGGCCCCTGCCGGCATCACTTTCCCGGGCGACCCCAAGCGCGTCGTCATCGTCTGCTCCGAAATGGCCGAAGAAGAAGCCGCTCCCGAGGCGACCCCCGCCGCCGGTGCCGCCGCCGCTGCTCCTGCCGAAGGTGCTGCCGCTGCTCCCGCCGCCGGTGCCGCTCCTGCGGCCGCCGCTGCGCCTGCCGCCAAGAAGTAATTTCCGCGCCGGGCGTTCCCGGTACCTGTTCTTTGAAGTCAAATGCCATTCTCGGTCATCGCCGCCCTCGGCAATCCGGGCCGAGAATATGCCGCCACCCGCCACAACGCGGGTTGGATCGTCATCGACGCGCTGGCCGCCCAAGCCGGCGCGGTGTGGAAGGAAGAGAGCCGTTTTTCGGCCTCGGTCGCGAAGATCACGTTCGGAGGTTCCTCCGTCCATCTGATCAAGCCGCTCACCTTCATGAACGACAGCGGGTCGCCACTGGCGGCCTTCCTCCGGTTCCACCGGATCGAGCTCCCTGAGCTCGTCGTCCTCCACGATGACATCGCCTTCGAGCCCGGTCAGCTCCGCCTCTCCCTGGGAGGTTCCGCCGCCGGCCACAACGGCGTCGCCAGCTGCATCCGCCACCTCGGCGAGCAATTCGTCCGCGCCCGTCTGGGCATCGGACCGAAGAAGCACCCCGGCCAAGATCTCGCCGACCACGTCCTCGGACGTTTCCCCGACGCCGACCTCGCTCTCCTGACCCAGCGCATCCCCGACTTCATCAGAAACCTCGAAACCCTCCTTTCCCAAGGCCTTCCGGCCGCCCAAAACCTCACCAACAGAAAATCACCATCACCATGACCACCGCCACGATCCGCCGCGCCTACCGCGCCAGCCTCATCCTCGACCTCCGCGGCTCGACGGATGCGCCCGAGACCGTCATCGATAAGCTCAAGGACGTCCTGAAGTCCATCGACTGCAAGGTCAACGAGGTCGAGAACCTCGGCCAGAAGGAGTTCTCGCGCGTCGTCGACCGCAAGTTCCCCTCCGGCCTCTACGTCCAGTTCCACTTCGAAGGCCCGGTCAACGCTCCGACGACCTTCCGCGAGAAGCTCCGTCTCGATCGTACCATCAATCGCCTGCTCGTGCAGGTGACCAAGTAATCTCCGACCCCGCCTCGCCGTGGCCTCTTCCTTCAATCGCGTGATTCTCGCGGGCAATATGACCCGCGACCCCGAGGCCCGCGCCCTTCCGTCCGGCCAGGCCCTCACGAAGTTCTCCCTCGCCGTCAACCGCGCCTACACCACCAAGGAAGGCGAGAAGCGCGAGGAAGTCACCTACGTCGACATCGAGAGCTACGGCAAGCAGGCCGAGATCATCGCCAAGTACTGCGGCAAGGGCTCCGGCATCCTCGTCGAAGGCCGCCTCAAGCTCGACCAGTGGGAAGACAAGAAGACCGGCGAGAAGCGTTCGCGCCTCGGCGTCGTCCTCGAGAACTTCACCTTCATCGGCGGCAAGTCCCAGGGTGGCGAAGAGGGCGGTTCCGCTCCCCGCTCCCGCGGCGGCAACGACACCCCGGCTCCTTCCGGCGACCACGGCGGCGACGACGTCCCGTTCTAAACTTTCCCTCCCCAACCTTATAACCCAAGCAAGATCATGGCATTCACCGAAGTCCTCCTCATCAAGCCCGTCGACGGCCTAGGCGCCGAAGGCGAACAGGTCCGCGTCCGCGCGGGCTTCGCCCGCAACTTCCTGCTCCCGCAGGGCATCGCGCTCCCCGTCAACCGCTCCAACACGAAGTACGTCGAGGCCCTCAAGAAGGCCCGCGAAGTCCGTGAAGCCCGCGACCTCGAGGTCGCCAACGAGACCGCCGCCAAGCTGGCCGCCATCAAGCTCGTCTTCGCCGTCAAGACCGGCGAAGGAGGCAAGATGTTCGGCGCGATCAGCACCGCCGAAATCTCCGCCAAGCTCGCCGAGCACGGCATCGAGATCGAGCGCAAGCGCATCCACCTCGGCCAGGGCCCGGTCAAGCTCCTCGGCAAGCACACCACGAGCATCCGCCTCCATGGCTCCGTCATGGTCGAGCAGGAGTTCGAAGTCGTCTCCGAGAACCCGATCGAAGTCGCCGCCGAAGAGGCTCCCGAGGCCGAAGAGCGCGAGTACCGCGACGACAAGAAGGCCCGCAAGCCCCGCAAGGAAAAGGCCGCCAAGTCCGAGTGATCGGACCGGCTCCCCGGAAAGGCGCGAAGTGCGGACTTCGCGCCTTTTTGTTTTCCGGGGTCCCCGCGCCTGTGAATAGGCCGTGAACAAGGCGTGAACGTCCGCCCTGTTTGGCGCTGTCCACCGGACCGCCCCCGCCCATACTCCGCTTTTTCCCATGGCCGAACGACCCCAGCGCCAGCGCCGCGAAGCCGCCCCCAACTACGGCGACCGCGTCCCGCCCCATAATCTCGACGCCGAGCGCGGCCTGATCGCGAGCATCGTCATCGACGGCGGCGACACCTTGCAGCGCTGCCTCGAGCAGCGCGTCACGCCGGATTATTTCTTCGATCCGAAGCACCAGGACATCTACGAGATCGCCGTCAAGCTTTCGCTGGCGAGCACGGGCATCGACGAGATCACGCTCACGGAACAGCTGCGCCGCGACGGCAAGCTGGAGTCCGCCGGCGGCGCGACCTATGTCAACGAGCTGACGGGCCTGATCTCCTCGAGCGCGCATGCGCCCCACTGGCTCGCCATCATCCGCGAGAAGCACTTCCTCCGGCAGCTGATCTCCACCGCCGTCACGACGGTCGAGAAGGCCCACGCGCACGCGGAGGGCATCGAGCGCCTCCTGGAGGAGGTCGAGCAGTCGTTCTTCCGCATCAGCGAAGACCGCATCTCCGAGTCCGCCCAGACGATCGACGGACCCATCGCCGAGGCGATGGAGCTGGTCCAGCGCATCATCCGCGACCGTAACTCGGTCCAAGGCGTCCCGACGGGCTTCCCGGACCTCGACGCGATGACCTTCGGCTTCCAGCCGGGCCAGATGATCGTCGTCGCCGCCCGTCCCGGCATGGGCAAGACGTCCATCGCGCTCAACTTCATCGAGGCCGCGCTGTTCCCCAAGCCCAGCGAGAACCGCAAGCCGTCCAATGTCCTGCTGTTCTCACTCGAAATGCCGGCCCGCGAGCTGGCCCTCCGTCTGCTCTGTTCCCGCGCCCGCGTGAACATGCAGAAGCTGCGCACCGCCCACCCCGACGAGCGTATGCAGGTGGATCTCGTCCAGGCCGCCAACGAGTACAAGGGCCTCCCGCTCGTGGTCGACGACAACGGCGGCCAGAACATCCTCGAGATCCGTGCCAAGTGCCGCCGTGTCCACGCCCGCACGCCCCTGGACATGGTGGTCATCGACTACATCCAGCTCATCAACGGCCTGGATTCGGGCCTCCCCCGCGAACAGCAGATCGCCGAGGTCTCCCGTAGCATCAAGGCCATGGCCAAGGAGTTCAAGATCCCGATCATCGCCCTGGCCCAGCTCAACCGTAAGTCCGAGGACGAGGCCCGCCAGCCACGCATGTCCGACCTCCGCGAGTCCGGCTCCATCGAACAGGACGCCGACATCGTCATGCTCATCTCCAAACCCCCCGTCAGCCAGGGCAAGGCCGCCGAGGCTGAGGCCGAGCAGGCCGGTCAGGACGGATGTTACGCCCGCCAGCTGATCGTGGCGAAGAATCGTAACGGACCTACCTCCGACATCAACTTGCTCTTCAATCCGGGGCTGACACGCTTCGAATCTCCGGCTAGAGAATACCGAAATAATGAATAAGACCTCCCTCCGCCGCAGCTGGCTGCGCGCCGCCTGCTTCGCCCTCGCCTTGGTTCCGCTCGTCGGTGGCGCCCAGAACGCCCTCGGGCCGAAGGACCCCAAGGTCCGGACCATCCGCATCCAAGCCTCCGGCTCCGCGGTCTCCGAGCAGTTCGTGCGCGGCTTCGTCGCCCTGCGCGAAGGCGAGTCTTTCTCCAAGGAGGCCGTCGCCAGCACCGTCCGCTCCCTTTACGCGACCGGCCGTTTCGCCCAGGCTTCGGTCGAGCCGGTCCTCGATCCGAAGACCGGTGAGGTCGACGTCGTCGTGACCGTGGAACCCCGTCCGATCCTCAAAGGCATCGAATACATCGGTGGCGACGGTCTTGTCGGCGCCGACGCCTCCTGGTTCGGCGGCGAAGAACTCCAGGACCTGCGTCTGGGCGAGCCCCTCGACATGGCCCAGCTGCGTCGCGCCGAGGTCAAGCTGCAGGAGTCGCTCCGCAAGAAGCGTCCCTTCACCCGCGTCTCTTCCCAGCTCCGCGACGTCCCCGGAGGCAAGATGGTCTCCGTCGTCGTGAACGAAGGCATCGAGCTCAAGATCGACACTTATCGTTTCGAAGGCGCGAAGGCTTTCGACCGTTTCGAGCTTTGGAGCGATGCCGGTCTCTCCACCAGCGAGTACCGCTGGTACAAGTGGTCGTGGATGCTCGGTACGGGCCGCCTCGATCCCGAGCAATATCGCGACGACTGCCGCAAGCTCCGCGAGTTCTACCGCTCCAAGGGCTACCTGGACGTCCAGGTCGAGGATGCCGATCCCGAGAAGGTCTGCGTCGTCAAGGATGTCAGCGGCTCCACTGGCTGGCTCGACGTCGTCTTCAAGCTCACCGAGGGCCGTCGCTACACCGTCGGCGCCTTGGCCATCGAGGGTAACCGTCTCGGCGCCGCCGATCCGCTCTTCGCCGAAGCCGCGCTCCGCAAGGTCGTGGCCGAGCCTTCCCTCCGCCGGGGCGCTCATCCGGTCGAGTTCGACCAGCTGAAGTCCGGCGAAGCGTTTGCCGTCCCGGCCATCGAGGCCGCCGCCGACAAGCTCAAGGAATACTATGGCCAGATGGGTTACATCAACGCCCGCGTCGAGACGGTCCGCAAGCCGGACCTGACGACCGGCGCCATCGACGTCCGTTTCATCATCGAAGAAGGGCAGCGCCATACCGTGCGCGCCGTCGAGATCCAGGGCAACACGAAGACCCGTTCCACCGCCATCGCGCGCGAACTGGCGCTCGGGCCCGGCGAAGTCTTCGACCTCGCCCGCACCCGCGTCTCCGAGGCTCGCCTCCGCAACACGCAGTTCTTCCAGGAAGTCCGCGTCGCCCCCGTGCCGACGCCCGTCCCCGGCCAGAGCGACCTCCGCGTCACCGTCAAGGAAGGCCCGACCGGCCAGGTCAGCTTCGGCGCCGGCTTCAGCACCGTCGAAGGCCTCGTCGGCTTCGTCGAATACTCCGAAGCTAATTTCGACTTCTCCAATCCGGAAGGCTGGTACCGCGGTGACGGCCAGAAGTTCCGCGTGCGTCTCTCGGTCGGCAGCCTGACCAACTCCTTCGAGCACTCCTTCGAAGAGCCCGCCCTCTGGGAGCGCGACCTCGCCGTGGGTTACTCCATCGAGCGCCGTTTCGCCGGCTTCGCCTCCGCCGATTACGCGGTGCTCACCGAAGGGGTGAACCTCTACGCCCGTCGCCGCGTCTTCGGTAACGTCGAAGGCCGCGTCGGTTACAACCTGCGCCGCGTGTCCGTCGATAACGTGAGCTCCACGGCGCCCGCCGAAGTGGTCGCCGAGGGCGCCGCCGGCGGCAAGGTGATCTCCGCGATCTCCGCCTCGCTCATCTATGATACGCGCGACGAGTTCAACTTCCCGACGCGTGGTTCGCGTATCTCGCTCACCGAGGAACTCGCCGGCAACGGCTTCGGCGGCGATCTGAAGTACCTCCGTTCCGAGCTCCGCACCGGCCGCTGGTTCCTGCTCTCCCCGACCGCCGAGCAGACCATCGGTGTCGTCGGCCGCGTCGGCCTGCTCACCGGCACCGCCGGCCAGCTACCGTTCTACGAACGCTTCTACCTCGGCGGCGCCTACGACATGCGTGGCTTCAACTTCAATGACGTCGGCGGTTACTCGACCTATGACACGCAGTTCGGCAACGAGCCGATGGGCGGCCTGACCTACGGCTTCTTCAGCGCGGAGTACACGATCAAGGTGGCCGACAACCTCCGTTTCGCCGCCTTCTATGACCACGGCCTGGTCAATCGGGGCGAGAGCGACTTCGCCCTGTCCGAAGCCAATTCCAGCTACGGCGTCGGCATGCGCATCCTCCTCGGCGGTGCCGTCATGCGCCTCGACTTCGGCTTCCCGCTGCAGATGACCCAGGTCCCGGCCGGCCAGCCTAACGCCGGCGCCACCGTCAACGAGGACGGGATGAAGTTCAACTTCAGCTTCGGCACGGTGTTTTGATTGCCAACCCTCCGCCTAACCGCTTCTTAATTCCTATCCACATGAAGTCCTTCTTCACGCTCCTCCTCGCCTCCGCTTCGGTCTTCGCGGCCGCCCCTAATGTCGGCCTCATCGACGAACAGGAGATCTTCAAGACCTACGCCAAGGCCGCGGACCTGCAGGCCGAGATCCGCAAGTCCGAGGAATCCGCCCAGGCTTCCGTCGGCGAACGCGTCAAGGTCGTCGAACAGCTCCAGGCCGACCTCGTCGCCGCCCAGAAGCGCGGCCAGGACCCGATGCTCAGCGACAACGGTAAGAAGGCCGTCGAGGCCGAGCTCCAGCAGAAGAACGGAGTCTTCCAGCAGCGTCGCGCCGAGCTCCAGAACTTCGTCAACGAAGCCCGCGGTGCCATCCAGCAGCGCGTGGGTGAGATGAACAAGCAGATCCTCGCCGACGCCCGGACGCAGGCCGAGAAGGTCGCCAAGGCCAAGGGCCTCCAGCTCGTCCTGGGCAAGAGCCAGGCTTTCTTCACCGACGCTTCCTTGGACATCACGCAGGATGTCATCAAGGAACTCAACGCAGCCTACAAGGCGGCCGCCCCCGCCGTCGCTACTCCCGCTGTCGCTCCGGCCCCGGATGCCCCCGCCGCCCCCGCCGCACCTGCCGCCGGCGACAAGCCTGCCGCCAAGTAAGACTCTGCCGCGCCCCTGCCAGTCAGGGGCGCTTCATTTAGGACCATGCTGACTTCTTTCCCCATCGCCGAACTCGCCGCCCTCACTGGGGCCGAATCCGTCGAGGGGGCCTGCGCCGGTCCGATCACCGGCGTCGCCGCCTTGGCGGAAGCGACTTCCGCCGATCTGTCTTTCCTCGGCAACTCCAAGTACGCCGACGCCGTGGCCGCCTCGCGCGCCGGCGCGATCCTCGTGCCCGTCGCTTTCACGGGCAAGCCGGCCTCCGGCCAGGCTTTCCTGCGCGTCGCCAATCCATCTTACGCGCTCGCGCTGTTCTGCGGCGTGCTCGAGGCGCGCCTCTGGCCGCGCCCTCCGGCCGGCATCCACGCGACCGCTGTCGTCGCGCCCTCCGCCAAGGTCGATCCTTCCGCCCACGTCGGCCCCCTCTGCGTCATCGGTGAAGGCGCTGCCGTCGCCGCCGGCGCGGTCCTCGAAGCCCGCTGCCATGTCGGTCCCCGCGCTTCGGTCGGCGTCGATTGCTGGCTCAAGCCCGGCGTCGTCGTCGGCGACTACTGCGTCCTCGGCGCCCGCTGCCGCATCCAGTCCGGCGCCGTCATCGGCTCCGATGGCTTCGGTTATGAGCCCGTCAACGGCGAGATCCGTCGCATCCCGCAGATCGGCAACGTGGTCCTCGAAGACGACGTCGAGGTCGGCGCCAACTCGACCCTCGACCGCGCCCGCTTCAGCCAGACGGTGGTCGGGCGGGGCACCAAGATCGATAATCTCGTCCAGATCGCCCACAACGTGCGCATCGGCCGCCAGTGCCTCATCACCGCGCAGGTCGGCATCGCCGGCAGCACGACCCTCGGCGACCATTGCGTCCTGGGCGGCCAGTCCGGCGTGGCCGGTCACCTGACCCTCGGCGACCGCGTCAAGTTGGGCGCCCAGACGGGCCTCTTCGAGGACGTGCCCGCCGACGGCTTCATGAACGGCACGCCCGCCGTGCCCTTCGGTCTGGAGCGTCGCCTGGTCGTCCTTTCGCGCCGTCTGCCCGATTTGTTCAAAAAGGTTGATTCGCTGACCGCCTCCTTGGACTCTGCTAAACGCTAACCGACATGAGCCTCCCTGAGATGAAGATTTTCACCGGCAACGCCAACCCGGCGCTGGCCAAGGAAATCTGCGAACATCTCGGCGTCCCCCTCGGCACCGCGACCGTCAACCGTTTCCCCGACGGCGAGACGTTCGTGCAGATCAACGAGAACATCCGCGGCTGCGACGTCTACGTGATCCAGCCGACCTGCGCGCCGGCCAACGACCGCATCATGGAGCTGCTGATCATGATCGACGCGCTCCGCCGCGCCTCCGCTGCCCGCATCACGGCCGTGATTCCTTTCTTCGGCTACGCGCGCCAGGACCGCAAGGACAAGCCCCGCGTGCCGATCACGGCCAAGCTCGTCGCCAACCTGCTCACCGCCGCTGGTGCGAACCGCGTCCTGACGGTCGACCTGCACGCCCAGCAGATCCAGGGCTTCTTCGACATCCCGGTCGACCATCTCTACGCCTC